>JAQGNH010000129.1 GCA_028291945.1 Betaproteobacteria bacterium | reverse complement strand
CGCCCGTCGGCCGCGCGGTCAACTTTCCCAACTTCCTCGTCGTGAACCCGGAGCTGCCGGTGAAAAGCGTGCAGGACCTGATCGCGCTGGCAAAATCAAAACCGGGAACGCTGGGTTACGGGTCGGCGGGGAACGGCACGCCGCCGCACATTTCAGCGGAGATGTTCAAGCAGCTGACGAATGTGGATCTGGTGCACGTGCCGTATAAGGGCAGCGCGCAGGCGCTTACCGATGTCATTGCCGGGCAGGTGCAGCTCATGTTCGTGAACACGCTCAGCTCGATCCAGCACGTTCGCTCGGGCCGTCTGCGTGTGCTCGGCATCACGACAGCGCAGCGTGCGGCGATCGCGCCCGACGTGCCGACCATCGCCGAGTCCGGCGTTCCCGGCTACGAGCTGATCACGTGGACGGGTGTGGCGGCGCCGGCAGGTACACCGCGCGAGACCATCGTGCGGCTCAACCGCGATCTCGTGCGCACGCTCGAGCTGCCTGACGTGCGCGAGAAGCTGTTAGCGCAGGGCTCGGAGGTGACGCCGAGCACGCCCGAGCAGTTTGCGAAGCTCATCGCAAACGATACCGCGCGGCTCGGCCGCGTCGCGCGAACGGCCAAGATGCGTCTCGACTAGCGGTGTGTCCCGCAAATACGATGCTGGACCGTCATTCTGGAGAAGCCGGCAAGGGCGGGATCCGGAATTTATGGTTCAACGTCAACATGGATCCTGGATCGAGTCCAGGATGACCAACAGACTTCATTCCGGACAGGCCGGCAAGGGATGACCAACGGACGTCATTCTGGACAAGCCGGCAAACGGCGGGATCCAGAATTTATGTTTCAACGTCAACATGGATCCTGGATCGAGTCCAGGATGACAACAGAACGCCCACATGGATCCGGGGTCGAGTTCAGGATGACCAACAGACTTCATTCCGGACCGGCTGGCAACGGATGACCAACGGACGTCATTCTGGACAAGCCGGCAAGGGCGCGATCCAGAATCTATTTTGAATTCGAACACGCTTCTAAACAAATGATCCGCGCCGCTCGTCTACGACCCATCGTTCGCTGACATTCATGCTCATTGCAGATGCGCAGGTGCACTTGTGGAAAACCGATCCCCCCGACCGCCCCTTGCGCCATGGTGCGCGGCCTTTTCAGCTCGCTGATCTGCTCGCGGAAATGCGCGCGGCAGGCGTCGACCGCGTCGTCGTCATACCGCCGTTCTGGGAAGGCCCGAACAACAGCACAGCGCTCGAAGCTGCGCGCCTTCATCCCGATCGGTTCCGTGTCATGGGCCGCCTCGAAATCGGCGGTGCTCCGAACCGTGCCGCGGTAGCAAAGTGGCTCGACCAGCCCGGGATGCTCGGCATACGGCTCACGTTCCATACACCCGAGCTGATGCGCGATCTCGCGAGTGAAACGCTCGAGTGGTTCTGGAGCGCAGCGGAGCAGGCCAAGCTCCCTTTGATGATTTATGCGCCGGGCGGACTTTCCGCCATCCGTTCGATCGCAACGCGCCATCCCGCGCTCAGGATCGCGATCGATCACATGGGCATCGACCGCGGTGACACCGACGACGCGGCGTTTACGCACATCGCCGAGCTCTGCGCGCTTGCGACGCTGCAGAATGTCGCCGTCAAGCTGACGACTGTCCCGATCTATTCGAGCGAGCCGTATCCGCACCGCAGGCTGCATCCCTATCTGAAGCGCTTGTACGACGCGTATGGGCCGAAGCGGCTCTTCTGGGGCTCCGATCTCACGCGGCTTCCGTGCAGCTATCGCGTGTGTATCAACCTCTTTGCCGAAGAGCTCAGGTGGCTCACGGTGAGCGACCTCGAATGGATCATGGGACGCGCACTGTGTGAATGGCTGGGCTGGACGCTGCCAGGAGAGGCTCGAGCATGATCAAGAGAATCACGCTGTCAATCGCGCGCGTCGTGCTCGCGCTGATGTGCACGCCCATTGTGACCGCGATCGCTCAGGATTTTCCGAGCAAGCCCGTACGCGTGGTCGTCGGTTTTCCGCCCGGCGGTGGCGCGGATATGACCGCGCGTATCGTCGCGCAGAAGTTGAATGAAATCTGGGCGCGGCCCGTTATCGTCGATAACCGACCCGGTGCGGGCGGTAACGTTGCCGCTGAGCTCGTCGCGAAAGGAACGGCTGATGGATATGCGATTCTGGTCATGCCGGGCCCTGCAGCACCGAGTTTGTACCCGAAGCTTGCATTCGACTTTCGAAACGATTTTGCGCCCATTACGCTGGCAGGACGCGGTCCGAATGTGCTGGTGGTGCATCCGTCCGTGCCCGCGGCGAGCGTGAGGGAACTGATCGCGCTCGCGAAGGCGCAGCCCGCGAAGCTCAACTACGCCTCGTCGGGCGTGGGGATTACGCCGCATCTTGCCGGCGAGCTTTTCCGCAAGATGGCGAACATCGACATCGTGCATGTGCCTTACAAGGGCGCTGGGCCTGCGGTCACCGATCTCGTGGCGGGCCATGTCGAGCTCATGATCGTCTCGATTCCCTCGGTCCTCGGATATGTCCAGGCTCGGCGGCTGCGTGCGCTGGGCGTTACTTCGCTGCAGCGATCATCGATGTTGCCGCAGGTTCCCAGCGTCGATGAGGCTGGCATTCGCGGGTACGAGACGTACCAGTGGTGGGGCGTCGTTGCGCCCGCGGCTACGCCTTCCGACACGGTGGCGAAGCTGAATGCGGCCATCGTCAAAGGGCTTAATGCGTCCGATGCAAAGAAGCGCTACGCAGACGAGGGTGCCGAAGTCGTCGCGAACAGCCCCGCCGAGTTCGGCGATTTCTTTCAGAAAGAGCTCACGAAATGGGACAGGGTGATGTCGGAGTCGAAACCCTAGACGTGAGATGTTGATCGTCGATTCCCAGGTTCACATCTGGGCCCCGAACACGGCCGAGCGCCCGTGGCCGCCGCCCTCCGAGCCGTATCCCCATCGCGCCGAGCCGCTGACGCAAGACGAGCTGTTGAAGGAAATGGATGCCGCAGGCGTGCATCGCGCACTGCTCGTCGCGCCCGCGTGGGAAGGTCCGCGCAACGATGTGGTTCTCGCCGCGGCCGATGCTCATCCCGACCGCTTTGCTGTGATGGGGCGCATCGATCTCGATGCACCGGCGCTGCCGGGTGTGATCGAAAGCTGGCTCGAGCGACACGGCATGCTCGGCATACGCTTCACCGTCCACCGAGCGCAGCAGCGAGCGCTCCTGACCGAAAGCCGCCTCGACTGGCTGTGGCCCCGCGCCGAGAGAGCCGGCGTGCCGATCATGCTCTTCGCGCGGCATGAAGATTCCCACATCATCGACGCGATCGCCGAGCGGCATCCCGCGCTCAAGCTCGCGCTCGATCATCTGGGTCTGACCGATGGCAACGACGAGCAGGCGTTTCGCAATCTAGACGACTTGCTGAAGCTCGCACGGCGGCCGAACGTCGCGTTGAAATTGAGCTGTCTTCCGATCTACACGAGCGACGCCTATCCCTACCGGCGTCTGCATTCGCATTTGCGCCGTGTGTACGATGCGTTCGGCGCCGAGCGGCTGTTCTGGGGTACGGATCTCTCGCGCCTGCCGTGCAGCTATCGCGAAGCAGTCACGATGTTCACGCAGGAAATGCCGTGGCTCGAAGCTGAAGCGCTCGAGCTCACGATGGGCCGTGCGCTGTGCGATTGGCTTGGCTGGCCGGCGCGCTGAAGCGCCGAGCAGACGTCCGTCATCAGAAGGCGACCGCGTAAGCACTCAATAGCTGCGGGTCCTGATCCGCGCGCCCCAGCCCGCTCCCGGGTCGCACCTACCGCTAAAGCGGCAGGCACTGCTCCTCCGTCCGCGGTCTTAAAGCGCGCCGTCGAAAAGCCCCATCGCGCTTCGGTAACAAACGTCATCGCGCTCGGCTTGCGTCAGACCGGGTACCGCATCGAGCATTTCGATCGGGCGCTCTTCGCCCATGTCGTAGGGCGAGTCGGTTCCAATCACGACGCGCTCGGACCCGACCATGTTCAGGAGATGGCGCGTCGCTTGCGGGTGATGCGTAAGCGCGTCGAACCAGAAGCGCTTGAGCATTTCCAGCGGCTTGGTCTTCGTATCCCCCGCCGTGTCGGCCCGTACCGTATGTCCATGCTCGAAGCGGCCGATCTGATACGGGATGAATCCGCCGCCATGCGCGAGCAGGATCCTGAGGGACTTCAGCTCGTCGAGCGCACCGCTGAACATGAGCTTGCCCACCATGATGGTCGTGTCGAGCGGATTCCCAATCAGGTTGGTGAGGTAGTGACAGTCGAGGCGGCCGCTCGAGCCCATCACGTTCGAATGCGCGAAGAGCACGACCTTGAGCTCCTCGATCCGCCGCAGAACGGGCCTGAGCTTCGCGTCCGACAGCTCGACGTCGCCGATTGCGGTACCCAGCTCGACCGCCTTGAAGCCGTACTCTTTCACCACGCGCTCGAGCTCGGTGATGGCTGCGTCCGGGTTCTGCATCGGCAGCGTAGCCATCCCGCGCAGGCGATCCGGTCGGGCGGCGACCATCTGCGCGACACCGTCATTCACGATACGCGCAGCCTTGAGCCCGTCGTTCGCATCGAGACCGTAGAAGAAGACGAGCGGCGCAGGCGAGATCACTGACAGATGTATCCCTTTGCGCGCCATTACCTCGACCTTGGCGTCTGGATCGTAAAGCTCCCGCTCCATTGGAAACTTCTTGCTGCCGAGCACGAGGATGATGTCGTCGCCGTGCTGTTCGATCGCGACCTTGTCCTTCCTGTAAAGCTCCGGCTGCTCGCGCACGGCGTTGATGATCGTGCGCGGGATGACGTGGTTGTGAAGATCGATGGCCTTCATGCGTGTTGCGACTCGCTGCGCTTTGGATACTGGAGGACGAGCGCCTGCAACCCGCGCGATCCTGAAGAGAACGACACCGCATGCTCTTCTCGCGTGACGGCTAACGCCGAGCGCACGCCCATTTCGTTGCCGTTGTAAACGAGCGTGCCCTGCAGCACGAGGATCACTTGCCCGCCGCCGCTACGCGGCTCCGGGACGGAGTACTGTGTGCCCGGGCCGAGCTCCAGCGAATCGGCGAACAAGCCTTCATCCGTTTGGGCGCGTTCGGTGCCGAACAGACGTTGGGCGACTGCGCCGTCGACGTGCTCGAACTCGGTCGCGGGCTTGACGTCGACGTCCGCCATCAGCACACGCCGGGGACCCGGATGCGCGCGAAGTTTTTCGCGAAGCTCGCTCTTGTGCAGATACTGGCCGAGACCCAGCACATCGAAGCTCGGCCGCAGGACGAAATACTGAATGCCGCCCTCTGCCGCCACGATCGGACCATAGCCTGTGTAGCTGTTTGTGTAATGGATCGAAACGGGTCTAACGTCGTGCTTTCCGAGCTTGCCTTCACCTTCGATAAAAATCTGGAACTGGTCGGAAGCGTGATAGTGCGGAAGAAGCTCGGCGCGCGGCGATTGCTCGACGAGGAGGATCTGCGGCATCCCGGGTTTCTTCTCGGTGTACGTGCTGCGCCAGGTCTCGCACTCGTTTCCGAATACCGCAGGGTCGTATTGGCGCGTGCGGTCGGCACGCGGAAACATGCTTGGAATCGACAGAATCATAGTGCCTGCTCTTCTTAGGCTAGCTGAGAGCGCGCGGCGTGAGACGCTCGGGATCTGACGATAACACAGCTTCGCACGATGCTCAGCACAACGGGGCTTCTTGAAGCTCCGCTAGGTCGCAGCGCTGCGCTTGACCGCGCATATCAAGACGGCTACCTTGCGCAACGCGTATGAGGCTGCGTTCCAATCTATTTTTGCTCGTAATTGGTACGGTCGTGCCGTTGACGGCGCTCGCGCTGGTGCTCGGTTATCTGCTCGTCGAGCAGGAAAGGGCGACGTTTCGCCGGGCCGCGCTGGACCGCAACCGCGCCTTCATGACCGCAGTCGATGCGGAAATGCGCGGCCACGTGATGACGTTGCATGCGCTCGCCGCTGTCAGGAGTCTGCAAACGGACGACTTGCGCACGTTCCGCGACGACGCGCAGCGGGTGATGGCGACCCAAGCGGATTGGCAGAACGTAATCCTCGCGTCGCCGACCGGCCAGCAGATCGTCAATGCGCGTCAGCCTTTCGGAGCGGCTCTGCGCGTCAACTCGGACACCGAAAGCGCGGATCGCCTGACTCGAACCCTCGCTCCCACGGTAGGAAACATCATTTTTGGCCGCACCATGGGCAAGTACGGCATTCCAGTTCGGGTGCCGATCCTACGGAATGGCTCATTGGCTTACATCCTGACCGCAGTCATCGAGCCAGAAGCTTTTGGGAAGTTGATACGTGCCCAGAACCTGCCTCAGGGGTGGGTGAGCGGGTTGGTGGACACCACTGGGCACTTCGTCGCGCGAGTGCCGCCGCGCCCTCCGGATCAGAAGGCTTCGAAGGATTTCTGGGCGGCAGTGCGGGGCTCGAAAGAAGGCTGGTACCGCGGCCTCACGGTAGAGGGCACGGACACATTCACGGCTCATAAGGCTTCAGACTTCACGCACTGGAGCGTCGGACTGGCGATTCCAGCGTCGGAAGTGAATGCAGGTGCGCGACACGCTGCATGGGCAATGGGCGCAGGCGCGCTTGCCACGCTCGCCCTTGCGCTGGGATTCGCGTTCTTGGTCGGACGTCGCATTTCGAAACCCATCGCCACGGTCGCCTCCGCGGCGCGTTCGCTGGGGCGGAACATAAATCCAGCAAACATCGCGAGCGAGACGGATATAACCGAAGTACGCGAAGTGGGGCGGGCGCTGAACGAAGCGGCCGTCGCGATAAGCGAGCGCCAGGACCTTGTCGAGCGGGAAAAGGCCGCGCTCCGAGCGGCTGATCGCGCGAAGGACGAGTTCCTCGCGATGCTGGGACACGAGCTGCGCAATCCGCTGGGGGCAATTACCACCTCGGCGCACGTGTTGCGAATAGCGAAACCCGGCGATGACAACGCGCTCAAGGCGCACGGCGTCATAGAGCGGCAGACCAGGCACATGACGCGCCTCGTCGAGGATTTGCTTGACGTGAGCCGCGTGACGATGGGCAAGATCGAGTTACGCCATGAAGTATTCGATCTCTCGGAGCTTGCAATGCGCCTTGTAGCGGCATGGGAGCAAGCCGGTCGGCGCCGCCAGGGCCGTGTCTCCATAAGCTCCGCGCCCGTGTGGGTGAACGCCGACCGCGCGCGCATCGAGCAGGTCGTATGCAATCTACTCGACAACGCGGACAAGTTCTCCCCGCAGGAAAAAACTATCCGCGTTCATATCGCGCAGGAAGGCGAGCAGGGGGTGGTCGAGGTATCAGACGAAGGAGACGGCATTGAGCCCGAGATGCTCGAGCGCATCTTCGATCTTTTCGTGCAAGGGCCCCGAGGGCCGGACCGCTCCAGCGGTGGTATGGGCGTCGGGCTCTCCCTCGTCAGGCGGCTGGTCGAAATGCATGGTGGCGTGGTCACCGCGTTCAGCAAGGGCCTTGGACAGGGCGCAGCGTTTACGATTCGTCTGCCAGCCGTTGCCCAACCAGCAGAGCAGGCCGTGCCCACTCAGCCTCTCGGGCGCTCCACGGGCGCGTGTCGCATCCTGGTGGTCGAAGACAATGAAGATGCACGCGGCATGATGCAGGCGTTGCTAACCTTGGAAGGCCATAGCGTTCGTGTCGCACCGGACGGGGCCGCGGCACTTCAAGAAGCGGGAACGTGGCGGCCCGACGTCGTACTCATGGATATCGGTCTGCCGGACATGATCGGATACGACGTTGCGCGCCGTATGCGGCAGTCGGGCCTCGGCGGCCACGTGAAGCTCGTCGCGATCACGGGCTATGGTCAGGCGCAGGATGAGCGGCGAGCATACGAAGCGGGCTTCGATCTGCATCTCACGAAGCCGGTCTCGGCGGAGCTGCTGAAAAACGTCCTCTCGGTGTTACTGCGCGATGCGCCACGCAATGACTCGAGGCAAACGCGACGATAGCGATCTCCTGGCTAAACCTATTCCAGCCGAATACCGGTCTCTCGCGTATCTTCACCCATCTCGCGTGCTCCTCCTGCATGCGGCGAACATGATCTTCGGGCGTGCTTTTGATGACTTCGCCGCCGGCCTTTTCGAAGATCTGGCGGGTACGCGGCTGGTCCAGCACGACGAGTAGCGCCTCGCGCACTCGCTGGACAATGTCCTTCGGCGTGGCTGCCGGTAGCGCAAGGACGGTGGAGGTGGTCGACTCTAAGCCGCGCACGCCTGATTCGTCGATCGTCGGGACTTCCGGGAGGTGGATGGAGCGCTTGATCGAGGTCACCGCAATGGGTCGCAGCCTGCCGGACCTGATGTACGGCATCGGTGTGCTGAGAGGTTCGAACGAAAGTTGGACCTGGCCGCGATTCGACAGCTATGCATTAAGTGGTGCTGCGCGGTTTTCTCGCGAACCCAGAGCGATTTTTGTTTTCGTAAACATGGAGTGTGGCTCATCGTTGAGAACGAGCACGTTCGACGCTCGGTGCGGGCGCATGAGTACATCAAGACAGATTGCCTGCAGAACAATTGAAAGAAGCGCGAATGTGACGGCGTTTCAGACGTTCGCGGGGCGCCGGCGGTATGCGGGCGCACTTTCAGAGAGACAGCGGCCAGAGTATTTGCCAGCGCGTGGACGACCCTCGAGGAACAGGGGGAGTATGCACGAGTACCGTCGCGCAGTAGGACTACATCACGATAACGAAAAGCGCAGCGCGAACACTTATGCGATCGTATGCCGTGTGCAAGCTAATTGCCCTTTGCATCAGGACCTGCTTCTATGCGCCGCAACGCCTCTTCCACGTCCGGCGGCACGCAACGACGCTCGCGCAGGACCCATAGAAGGCCTGCTGCAGCCTGGCACACTGACAGTGCAATGCGCGGATCGCTCCATATACTGCGGATGATGGCTATGGTCTCGCGCCACGCGCGCGATAACGGACGGCGCAGCCAGGCGCACCACAGTGAGTTCCGTATGTGTATGCGGCGGCGCGAAGCCGCATCTCGCTTCTGCGAAGGGTAATGATGCACGACGACATCGGGCGAATATGCCATCGCCCAGCCGCGGCAGGCGAGATCGGTGGCGAGCAGGCGCTCCTCGGAGCCGATGAACAGCCGCTGGTGATACCCGCCCGCCGCAAGAAACGCCGAGCGGCGCACCATGCAGGCGCCGGCAAGGAAACCGATGACGAGCGTGCCCGGCACGCCGAGGTCATTCTGCAATGGGCTGATCGCCATTGCGACGCACGCTGCATCCTCGCGTTCGGCCGGTCCCACCAGCACGCGTCCGGTCACGACTGCCACTCGAGCATGAGCGTCCAGGAAGTCCGCAGCACGCTTGAGCGCGGCGGGCGCCCACCAGGTGTCGTCGTCGCAAAACGCGACGTATTCGTTCACGGCGCAGCGTGCGCCCATATTACGCGCCGCGGCTCCTATATTGCGCGCAAGGCTGATGATATTTACCGAAGGGAACCTTGAACGGACTGCATGGGCCGTGCCGTCGATCGAGCCGTTGTCGACGACGCAAATAAATGCGCCATCGGCCGACTCGTGCATTTTTTCGAGGCTGCGCAGCACTTCCTCCCGCCGGTCGAAAGTCAGCATAACGATCGAAACTCGATCAGCGAGGGACATGGTGTACCCGTCGACGAGGCGAAGCCAAAGCCCAAAAACGCTCGGGGGCATAAGCATCGACATGCCCGGGGCGGCCGTCTGTCGCGAGCGCGCGGATTTGCGATACGTAACATTCGACGGCGCTACGCTTGGGCGCTAGCGCGTCAAAGGTTGCTCCCCGGTTGATGCGGCTGAGTGCATAACCTTCATTCCGCAACTCGGCGACTCTGCGCTGGACAAGTCCCGGGATACAGCGATAAAGCGCATCCTCATAGACCTGCCACTTCACGTCGTTGTGGGTGACCACCATCGTAAGCGCGGCACGATGCGTGAGTGCGTGGTCGGAATGAAAGAGCCCTAACGGAAACAGCACGCAGCGGGGGCGCATACGTTGAACGACTTCAGTCATCGCTTCGGCGATCGTTTCAACAGCGTAGTTATCTCCGTACTGGGCATCCAGAAAATTCATCCACACCGGAATGGCGCCGAGCCGTTCGAGCGCAGTGCGATCCTCCTCACGCCGCGCCCCCATAACGTCGTCGTGCGATTTGAACCCTGAGAGTCGATCCCACTCGGTGTGAGGAACCCACGTGCCAGGGCGCCCCGCGAACACTGTCGCGACGACTGCACCGGGACAGGCGGCGATGGTTTCCCCGCAGGCAAATACTGCGTCGTCGCAGTGAGGCGAAATAACGAGCAGCCCTGAAGTCATCGATTGCACGGCAGCTGTCAGCGGCACGCCTGAATGCGTGCAGACGGCGATAACAGTCACTGCAAGACCCACGCCGCATATTCACAGCGCCATGCGGTGCATGTGTATCTAGACGCATTATTCTTCGACTACCGGCGCCAGCACGATCTACGTGTGAAGGATGCGCGCATCTTCAACACTTATGGTCCGCCGGTCCTGCGCTGGTAAGCCGGCGTGCGGGTGGCGTGTACAGCACACAATCTCGAAGGCTGGAGCCGCTCAGCTTTCTGCAGCGTGGATGTCGGCAACACGCGCACCAACTCAGTGATGTTCTGCAACGCTGCAACAACCCTTCAGTAAAAGCCGCTTTGCTTGGTGCCATCGCGGGATCTTGCGATGCGACTCGTCGCGATAGCAACATCGTTTGATCGAAGCGGGGCGCGACGCGCTTCGGCGCGTTGCGCTTCTGCATCATGCGTGCCCTTGCTGCGGTTCGGTAATTCGTTCGTAGCCTCTTCAAATCTACCGATGGGCAACATTGGAGTACTCAACACACTGACAACGCGCAGTCTATGGTTCGAGATAGACGTTCTGCACTCTCAGTAAAAGCCGCTTTGCGCGATGCTCGCTTCGACCGCGATTGATATTAAGGTTCGGAGCAAGCGGCTTTGCGCGAGGGCATACACGTTGCAATGACGTATGGCGCCGAGTGCACGACATGTTGGAAAGGAGCGTCATGAAAATCGCGTTCATCAGCGACCACGCATCGCCGCTCGCGCCGCTCGGCGGCGCCGATAGCGGTGGGCAAAATGTGTATGTCGCGCAACTTGCGCGTGAGCTCAGTCGTGCGGGACACTCGATAGACATTTTCACCCGTTGTGACGATGCGAAACTGCCGCGCATTTGCGCTTGCGGGCCGAACGTGCGTGTCATCCACGTTCAGGCCGGTCCGCCGAGCTACGTGACCAAAGAGAAGCTCCTACCGTACATGTACGCGTTCGCTGCACGCACGGTGGAGTACTGCTCTGGTCCGTTGCGCCGTTATGACCTCGTGCACGCCCACTTTTTCATGTCCGGAATCGCAGCGATGCGGCTTAAAAAGAAGTTGAAGCTGCCTTTCGTCATTACTTTCCATGCACTCGGCAAGGTGCGGCGCCTGCATCAGGGAGAAGCGGACCAGTTTCCTCCCGATCGCATCAACATCGAGTCTTTGCTCGTGCGCTCGGCCGACCGGATCATCGCCCAATGTCCACAGGATCGGGAGGACCTGATCAAGCTATATGACGCGTCGCCGAACGCAATCGCGACCGTGCCCTGTGGCATCGACCCCACGGAGATCAACGCGGCAGGCCCGGGAGTACGGGGGCGGCTCGGGTTGTGCGAGGACGAATTCGTCGTGTTGCAACTCGGCCGTCTGGTCCCACGCAAAGGCATCGACAACGTGATCCGTGGCGTGGCGCATCTCGCACGGGCTCATGAGATACGTGCCCGGCTTCTCATCGTCGGGGGGGAATCGTGCCGCCCGGACCCTGTTGCGACACCGGAAATTGCACGCCTCACGCGCATCGCGGAAGAGGAAGGCGTGCAAGAGCAGGTCACCTTTACGGGTCACCGGCCGCGCACGGTTCTTCGCGAATACTATTCGGCGGCCGACGTATTCGTCACGACACCGTGGTACGAGCCGTTCGGTATGACGCCGCTCGAAGCGATGGGCTGCGGCACGCCCGTGATCGGGGCCGCAGTCGGCGGTATCAAACACACCGTGGTCGATTCAGTCACGGGCTTCCTCGTGCCGCCGCGCGATCCGGCGGCACTCGCCGATCGGCTGGCGTGCTTGCACCGCCACCCCGAACTTGCGCGCGGGATGGGACGGGCCGGCATTCGTCACGTACACACTTCGTACACGTGGCGTAACGTAGCCAGCGAAATGGAGCGCGCCTATGGCTCGGTAGTGACGCCGCGCCAGCAGAGGGCCGAGAAGGCAGTTGTCTATTAGCCATGGGATTGCTCACTCATAAAGCCGCTGCCGTAACGGGCGGCGGTCGCGGCCTGGGGGCGGCGCTTTGTTACCGCCTCGCGCAAGAGGGCGCCCTAGTCGCGGTCGTCGACATGCGGGCGGCTTTGGCCGAGGCCGTGGCACGCGAAATACGGGCGCGAGGCGGTGAAGCGCAGTCCTACATACTGGACGTGGGTGACGACATGCAGGTGCAGCGGTTTGCTTGCGACATCGCGGAAAGGTCTGGGGCGCTCGATGTGCTGATCAACAATGCAGGCGTCGATGTAACGGTCCCCCTCGATAAGCTCGGTATAGAGGACTTCGATCGAGTCGTGCGCACCAACCTGCGCGGCCCGTTCCTGCTCTCGAAAGCGGTTGTCGTGCAGATGCGCAAGCGCGGTCGCGGCCACATCATCAATATCACCTCCACTGCGGCGAAGCGGGCCTGGGCGAATGCTGCGGCATACCACGCAAGCAAATGGGGTTTGTTGGGGATGTCGCACGCGTTGCATGCGGAGCTGCGCCCGTACGGGATCAAAGTCACCGCGGTCGTAGCCGGCGGCATGCACACGCCCTTTCTGCTGGACCGTTTTCCGGACATCGATCCGGGCGTCCTCCAGAATCCCGAGGATGTCGCGGCCGCGATCGTGTCCGTGCTGGCTGTGGGCGGTTCAAGCGTCGTCCCTGAGCTCACCGTCATACCGATGCGCGAAAGCTCGTGGCCATGAGACGCGCCGCGTTCATCGATAAGGACGGGACGTTGATATACGACGTGCCGTACAACGTGAACCCGGCGCGCATACGATTACGCGCGGGCGCCGCCGCCGCCCTTTCGGAATTACAGGCTGCAGGCTACGAAATCATACTCGTGACCAATCAGCCCGGCGTCGCTATTGGACGATTCTCGGAGCGCGCGCTCGGTGCGGTGTGGACCTGCCTGAGCAAACGTCTCGCGGCGCAAGGCGTACGTCTTCCCGGCATCTATTACTGTCCGCATCATCCGCAGGCGGTGGATCCCCGCTACCGCAAACAGTGCCATTGCCGAAAACCGCGCGCGGGGCTGTTGCTCAATGCGGCGCGGGGTCACGACGTCGACCTTACACGCTCGTGGATGGTGGGAGACATACTCGACGACGTAGAAGCGGCGCACCGGGCGGGATGCCGGGCGATACTGCTCGACGCCGGCTCCGAAACCGAGTGGCGACTTTCGTCTCTGCGAATACCGGACTTTGTCGCGCCTAATTTCGCATCGGTAAGCAGTCACATACTCGCAAACCGTGCGCGCAATCCCGTTCGCCACGAGCTGAATGGGAGTCGTCATTGATGGGACAGGCCGCACGGCCGTCCAAAACGTCCCGTGCGGCTGCGTGGCGCGAGGCCCATCGTGTACTGTGTGTGCGGCTCGACAACGCAGGCGATGTGCTCATGACGACGCCGGCGATACGTGCGTTGAGGCACGCCGATCCGAAGCGCAGGATTACCCTGCTCGCTTCGCCTTCGGGTTCGGCCGTCGCGCCTTACGTCCCCGAGATAGATGACACCACCGTGTTCGAAGCGCCGTGGATCAAGGGCGACGCACAGCCCCGTGTCGAAGCATCGGACGACCTCATCAAGACCCTGCAGGGTGGTCAGTACGACGCCGCAGTTATCTTTACGGTATACAGCCAAAGCGCCTTGGCGGCTGCCTACGCGTGCTGGCTTGCGCGCATCCCGCTGTGCCTGGCGCATGCGCGCGAAAACCCTTATGGGCTGCTGAGCGATTGGGCGCCGGAGCCAGAACCGCACACGGTCGTGCGGCACGAAGTGCGACGTCAGCTCGACCTCGTTGCAGGCATCGGTTGTCGCGCCGGCGACGAACGGCTCTCATTTCACGTTCCCGATCGTGAAGCCCGTTCCGCATTGCGCGTCATTGCCGCGGCCGGCGTCGATCTGTCGCGCCCGTGGATCGTGGTGCACCCGGGGGCAACCGCACCCTCGCGCCGTTATCCGCCCGAATGCTATGCGCGAGCGTGTGCCTCGATTGCATCGGACTACCCGGACTATCAGATACTCGTTACCGGGTCAGCCCGCGAAGCACAAATCGTCCGGACAGTCGCGGCCAGCTCGGGACCAACCACGCATGCCATCGCCGGGATGCTCAATCTGGGAGAGCTTGCTTCAGTCATACAGCGAGCGAAGCTCCTCATTTCCAACAATACCGGGCCGGCGCACCTTGCCGCGGCCGTCGGCACGCCGGTGGTGGACCTCTACGCGTTGACCAATCCGCAGCACGTGCCTTGGAAGGTGCCGAGCCGGGTGCTGTATCACGATGTGCCATGCCGCTTTTGCTATCGCAGCGTCTGTACACAGCAGCATCACGCATGCTTGAAGCTCGTGTCCCCGGAGCGCGTGTCCGTCGCCGCACGCGAGCTCCTCGCGCAGCAGGCGGAGCGCGTACCGGTTGCACGGACGGATGACAGTCGAGGGATACGCTGATGTTTGCGGCTTTGCCTGAGCTGGGCTGACCTCAATGGATTGCGATGTACACGCTCGGCATCAACGCCGCTTTTCACGATAGCGCCGCATGCCTCGTGCGCGACGGCGTCGTGCTCGCGGCCGCCGAAGAAGAGCGCTTCAGCCGCATCAAGCATGCGAAGCGGCCGGTGCCATTCAGTGCATGGGAGCTTCCCTACGCGGCCATCGATTACTGTCTGAAGGAAGCGGGCATCCGTCTTGGCGACGTCGATCACGTCGCCTATTCCTACGACCCAGCGCTTTTCCCAGGGAGTCCCCCCTGCGCGCACGGCCACGTTGAGCTCCCGCTCGAGCCATCGCGCGGGGAGGCTCTGACAGCATGCGAGAGCCCCTGGGATCCGCTTTTCTATGCCTACCTCGTTAACGCGCCGCGCCAGCTCTCTGGCGGCGCACCGCTGCGCTTTCAAAAACGGCTGAACCAGTTGGCAGCCCCGCCGCACTATCGATGGCACTACGTCGAACACCACCTCGCGCACGAAGCAAGCGCATTTCTCGCGGCGCCTTTTGAGCGCGCAGCGGTGCTGACGCTCGACGGACGCGGAGAGCGCACCACGACGACCCACGGTATCTGGCGGGATGGGACTTTCCGGCGTCTCAAGGCGCTCGAGGTTCCGCACTCGCTAGGCCTCCTTTACGAGGAGGTCACGCGCTACCTCGGCTTTTTGCATTCATCCGATGAATACAAAGTCATGGCGCTCGCATCGTATGGCAAGCCGGTCTATCGGGACGCGTTCAGGGAGATCGTGCGCGTGGGCGACGATGGCACATACGAGATCGCGGTTCCTGATCTCGAGCGGCGCTTCGGCGCACCGCGCGAGCCGGGATCGCCGGTCGAACCGCGCCATTTCGATGTCGCCGCCAGCCTGCAGAAAACGCTCGAGGAAAGCGTCGTCATCCTCGCCCGCTGGCTCAAGAAAGAGAGCGGAGAGTGCAATCTTGTCATGGCAGGCGGTGTTGCGCTGAACTGTGTCATGAACGCTCGCTTGCGCGATGCCGGGATCTTCGACGCGGTGTGGGTGCAGCCGGCTGCCGGTGATGCCGGCACAGCCCTGGGTGCAGCGTTGTGGATCGACGCCCTGGAGCGCAAAGGTCCCCGTCGCTGGCAGATGGATCACGCTTACCTTGGCCCGGGCTACGGCGACGATGAGATCGAGAGCTTTCTCGAGTGGAGTCACCTGCGGTATCGTCGCCTGAGCGATGTTGCGGAGCAGTCGGCCAGCATCCTGGCCGACGACCATATCATCGGCTGGTTCCAGGGTCGCATGGAGTTCGGTCCGCGGGCGCTCGGCGCGCGATCGATCCTCGCCTCCCCCTTGAAGCCCGAGATGCAGGCCCGATTGAACGAACTCAAGGACCGTGAGGATTTCCGGCCCGTTGCGCCGGCTGTAATGCAGGAACGGCTGGCTGACTGGTTCAGCGCAATCGCGCCAGCGCCCCAGGCGCCCTTCATGCTGTTCATCTACGACGTGAATCCGGGAAAGGCAGAGCGCATCCCCGCAGCCTGCCACGTCGACGGAACGGCTCGCGTGCAAACCGTCGACCGGGAAACAAACCCACGCTATTACGACCTTCTCGCCGCGTTCGAGCGGAAAACCGGGGTGCCGGTGCTTATCAATACTTCCTTCAACAGCCGCGGCCAGCCGATCGTTTGCTCGCCCCGCGACGCAGTGGAAGCGTTCTACAGCACCCCACTGGACGCGCTCGTCATCGGCTCGTTCCTGCTCGAGAAGAAGCCGCTATGAGAGCTAAAGCGCAACTCCGTATCTCGGTCGTCGTGCCTACGTGCGGCCGGCCCGCGTTGTTGTGGCGCTGCCTGGACGCACTGAGCCGACAGACGCTGCATCCCACGGACTATGAAATCGTCGTCGTGGACGACGGGCACTCGGCTGCGACCCGGCGCACGGTGCAACAAATCGCGCTGGGGGCGATCCCGGGCCTTACGCCTCGGGTGCGTTACGTACAACCGCCCGCCAAAAGCCGCGGGCCGGCCGGCGCACGTAATTCAGGTTGGCGAGCGGCGCGAGCGGACGTCGTCGCGTTCACCGACGACGATACGGTGCCGGCGCCCGACTGGCTTGCCGAAGGCCTTCGTGTCATGAGCAGTAAGGTTTCCGCGGCCTCCGGCTACATCCACGTACCCTTGCCGTTCGATCCCACCGACTGGGACCTCAACACTGCGGGCCTCGACGGCGCTGAGTTCGCCACTGCCAACTGCTTCGTACGGCGCGGCGCCCTCGAGGCGATAGGCGGTTTCGACGAGCGCTTCCGCCGTCCATGGCGCGAAGACTCGGATCTTTACTTTGCCCTGATCGAGCACGGTTTGCACGTTGCGCGCGCACCCCGAGCGCGTGTTGTGCACCCCGTCCGGCCCGCGCCGTGGGGCGTGAGCATGAGGACCCAGCGCAACATGTTGTTCGAGGCGCTTTTGTTCAAGAAGCATCGCCGGCTATATCGCGCCAAGATTTCGGGCAGCCCCCCCTACCCATATTACTTCGCGGTCGCTGCGCTGCTCGTCGCGATCGCCGGCGCGATAGTTCACGCGCCACTGATTGCATTCAGCGCCGGGATCGGCTGGCTCGTGTGGACTGCCCGGTTCACATGGCGTCGACTGCGCGGAACTTCGCGCAACGCATCTCACGTTCTCGACATGCTCGTGACATCGGCCATCATTCCGCCGCTCGCGGTTTTCTGGCGGCTCGCGGGCGCGCTGCGTTTCAAGGTGCTGTTCGCGTGAACGATGCAGCTTACGTCCCGCTGCCACGGTTCGTGCAGATCGAGCCGGTTGGACAATGTAACCTCGCCTGCACCATGTGTGCCATTCAGTTCAGGCACCCCGATGGCGCGCGCAACCCGGAAGCGTTCCTGAGCTACGAAGCGTTCTGTGCCCTCGTGAACGGTTTCGGCGGAATCAGCGAGCTTCATTTGCAGGGTTTAGGCGAACCGCTCATGCATCCGCACTTCTTTCGTATGGTGCGCTACGCGGCGGGCCGCGGCATAGTCGTGTCCACGAATTCGAACTTGACCATGCTCACTCCCGCGCGAGCTGCGCAATGTGTCGATAGCGGCCTCGATGCAATGCATGTGTCGATCGACGGGGCGAGTGCGTCGGTCTACGAGCGCATACGACGCGGTGCCTCGTTCCGTAAGGTGGTGCGCAACCTCGGCAGGCTCATGGCGGCGCGCGCAGAGGCCGCCAGCGCGAAGCCCCGCGTGCGTATCGTGGTAGTCGCGATGCGCATGAATTTGCATGAGTTGTCCGGCATCGTCGCGCTCGCGCACGATCACGGCGTGCACGACGTTTTCGTTCAGCACCTGTCGCATGATTTCGGCGAAAAAGCATTGCCTCCCGTCTACCGGCCGATGCGTGACTTCGTGTCCGCAGAAACTCTGCTAGGAGCAGATCCCAAACGGGTGGTGCAATGTTTCGAAGCTGCGCGCGCAAAAGCGACCGAGCTCGGTGTCAATCTGAGACTGCCGCCCGTTGAACCTGGGGCTGAGAAGCATGGCCCGCCCGGGTGCGATTGGCCATGGCGCGGCGCTTACGTGACGTATGCGGGCGATGCGCTGCCCTGCTGCATGGTCAGCACTGCCGATCGGATGCGCATGGGAAACATGCTCCAAGACGGCGTAGTGGCAGTGTGGGACAACGCGGCCTATCGCGATCTTCGGCGGGGACTCGCCTCCAACGAGCCGCCGCACATCTGCCGGTCTTGCGCGGTATACAACCGGACGTTTTAGTTTTCGAATGGCCCCTCTGATCAGACCTTCGCCCCGGCGCATTGCTGTGTTTCGCGCCCTCCAACTCGGCGACCTGCTATGCATCGTCCCGGCGCTGCGCGCCTTGAGCAACGCCTACCCCGACGCGGAATTTACTCTCATCGGCCTTGCCTGGGCCCGCGATTTTGCGGCGCGTTATGCTTACATCGACGACTTCCTCGAATTTCCCGGCGCACCGGGGCTGCCCGAACGCGAACCGGACACGTTTGCATTGCCCGCGTTCTTCAGCGCAGCAAGGCAGCGGCGCTTTGATGTGGCGCTCCAAATGCACGGCAGCGGCGAGAAGACCAACTCCATCGTCTCGGGTCTCGGCGCGCGGGTGATTGTAGGGTTTCACCCGCACAAGCGCGTGGACCTGCCATCGCGGCAACTGCTTCCGTGGCAGCCGCGCGAGCGCGAAGTCGCCCGTTACCTGCGGCTCGTGGAAGCTGTGGGCGCTACACCTTTGGGCGACCAACTGGAATTTCCCATCCGCCAGTGGGAGCGCGATGAGCTGGCGCGGGTCTTTGGCCGCCGAGGAATCGCGCGGCGCTATGTCTGCGTGCATCCGGGAGCTCGCTTGCCGTCGCGGCGGTGGCCCGTGGACCGTTTCGCGAAAATTGCGGACCAGCTTGCCACCCTCGGCTACAGCATCGTCCTTACCGGCACTGCCGACGAAGCGGCTTTCGCGCGGACAGTCCTGCAGAGCATGAATCATCCTGCAACCAACCTAGCCGGCGGCACCTCGCTCGGAGCGCTCGCTGCTCTCGTGGAGGGTGCGAGCCTCGTCGTTTGCAACGATACCGGAATCTCTCACATCGCGGCGGCGATGCGCACACCGAGTGTGGTGATTTCGTCGGGTGCGGACGCCGAGCGCTGGCGCCCGACGAACCACGTGCGCCACACGACGCTTTGGCATAACGTGCCATGCCGCCCATGCGCCCATGCAGTATGTCCGACGGGACACGAGTGTGCGCTCGGCGTGGACGTGAATCATGTTATGACCGAGGCGCGACGCCTCCTCGAGTGGGGAGCTGCCTGTGCGGCGTAAGCGGTTACGCATCCTGACCTGGCACGTTCACGGCAATTATCTTTATTACCTGACGCAGGTCCCGCACGACTTCCTGGTCCTCGTCGACGAGCGGCGCTCTCCAGGGTATGCGGGCTGCGGTGGGCGCCTGCCGTGGGGCGCTAACGTGACCGAGATTCCGCTAGCCGCCGTGGCCAAGACCGAATTCGACTGCGTGCTCTATCAATCTAGAATCGGCTGGACGCGGGATCGGGAAACGCTACTCTCCCGCACTCAACAAGGACTGCCCCGCGTTTATCTCGAGCACGATCCGCCCCAGGAACACCCCAGCGACACCCGTCACTTTGTAGACGACAGCGAAACATTGCTCGTTCACTGCACCCCGTTCAACGAGCTGATGTGGGATTCAGGCACCACACCGACGGCAGTGATCGAGCACGGTGTCGACCTCATCAAGCCGGCGCGGTTTACCGGCGAGTTGCCTCGCGGCGTTGTCGTGGTGAACCACCTCCGGCCCCGCGGGCGGAGGGTCGGAGCCGATCTGTTCGAAAAAGCGCGCAACGCCGTACCACTCGATCTGGTCGGCATGGGAGCGCAGAGCGCGGGTGGCATCGGCGAAATCGACAACACGCTGCTGGCGCAGCACGTTGCACGTTACCGTTTCTATTTCAACCCAACACGCTGGACCAGTCTCGGGCTGTCGATCATCGAGGCGATGATGGTCGGGCTGCCCGTCGTCGGGTTTGCAACGACCGAGCTCAGCACGGTGATCCGCAACGGCGAGTCCGGTTTCATAGACACGCGCATGGACCGGCTGATCGAAGGAATGCTGTATCTCATCGATTCACCCCGCGCGGCCGAGCGCATGGGCGAAGCGGCCCGACACGTTGCACAAGAGCGATTCAATATCCAGCGGTTCGTCGCAGACTGGACGATCTTGTTTGATTCAGTGACGGCCTAGCGGGGAAAGCGATGAGCACTTCATGAAGGAAGAGAGTCCGGCGATCACGAAACTAAATCTTGGCTGCGGGCCGAAAATTGCTCAGGGCTGGCTCAACTGCGACATCAAGATGGCGCCGGGGGTCGATCTGAGAATGGACCTACGAACCGGAGTGCCGCTGCGCACTGCGAGTGTGGAGTGCATCGCCGGCATCCATATCCTGCAGGACCTCTCTTGGCAGCTCATCGGCCCCGCGTTGCGCGAGTTGCACCGCGTATTGAGGCCTGGCTGCCCTTTGCGCCTGGCGGTGCCCGACCTGGACAAGGCGATTCGTGCCTACCTCGATGGCGACAGCAGCTACTTCTATGTTCCCGACCGCGACGCGCGCAACGTGAGCGCCAAGCTCGTAACGCAAATAGTGTGGTACGGCTCGGTCCGCACACCGTTGACGTTTGGTTTCCTCGATGAATGGTTGCGGGCAGCAGGCTTCGTCGATATCGAGCGCCAGACCTTCAGGGAGAGCGTCTGGCCAGGGCTGGCGATGCTCGACAACCGTGAGCGCGAGAGCCTTTTTGTGGAAGCTCGGAAACCTCCCGACGGCGCCTTGGCTGGAGGCGCGAACGCATGATGTTGCATCGATCAGAGTTTTTTTGAGGCGTGCTTCAGACGCTGCGCGGTAAGAAAGCCGTAAGCGGCAATGCATAGCGTTGCATGATGATGGACACCAACCCAGCCGCGGCATTCGTAGTGGGACAACCCGAACTCCCACTTGAGCTAATGTAATCGTGCTCGATACGCTGGCGCATCTTGGCGATGTCGGCCAGACGTTTGATGCTGATGTCAGGCGGGCAGGTGGAGAGCCAATACTTGATCGGTTCGGCTTCTGCCATGTGGGCTCTGAGTTCGCGAAGCCATGTCCTCGCATAAGCTATGAAGGCTTTAGCTCGATTGCTCCGAGGTATCATCGAGGCTCCGGGTCGCAGGATCGCGTTGTTCGGGGAAGCCGCGGTCCGAGGGCTTTTCGTAAGCAGCCCACGCGCCGGCAAATGCTGCCGCCCAATAGCGTTGCAAGTGCGCCCTCGTGCCACCTGCCCGAGTGAATGCGTCCGATGCCTTGACCTTGCAAATTCTCTCCATCGCTCGACCGGCGCTCTGTCTCTCGACGCCCGTGCGTTTCAGAATGTCGGCAGCGCGTTTGGCGAACTCCGCCTGAAGCACGCGCTCCAGTTCGACTTTGGCGCGCGCGCTTTCAAGCTCGGCAAGCTCCAGCAGGACGCGCAGTTGACTTAGCAGCACCGGCGGATTGATCGGCTTGCACAGGTAGGCGCTCGCCCCTGCACGGAGCCCGCGCGCACGATCCTGCTGACGTGCAGCGCCAGTACAAAAAACCAGAGGCCCTTGTGGGTCGGCCTTGCGGATCTCGCGGCATAACTGAACGCCCGTCATATCGGGAAGCCAGCACTCGAGCATATACGAATCGTACGTGAGCCTGTTCAGTTCGCGTATTGCTTCGTATGCACTACACGCAAACACAGTTCGATATCCGGACAGTACCTCCTCAAGGAGGGCGCGTGCCTCCTGATCGGGTTCTACACACAGAATGCATGCAACAGAATCATCGGCGTGTGTCATGTTCGTCCTGGAGCGTAGTCGTGATGACAGACTACTGACAAAGAGCGTGCACTACACTTATACAATCGTATAGAGGCCTCGAAGAGAGCACCGCTTCGTCATAGCAGCCCGGACGATGGCTGTCAGGGCGAGCCCTACGACCGCAAGAAATGGAAATAAGAGCGCACGTTCACGTCTTGAATCGGCTGGCCGCCGCCTCATCATCCTGCTATGCGAGCAGGATCCCCTGCGAGCACACATGAAGCGCAGGAGGTCGCGTGAGTAAAGACCCGAAGAACTTCATCGTCGTCGCGCTGGCAGCAGCCGGCATTCTGCTGGCCCCACCGCCGCAACTGGCGTTCTCACAGACAGTCGAGCTCGTCGTCGTCGACGTGAAAGCGGTTGCGCGCGGCTATCGCGCGAGCAAGCTGAAAGGCACCAACGTCACCAACGACAAGAATGAAAAGATCGGCGAGATCGACGACATCGTTGTCGGACGCGACAAAGTGCTCTTTGCGATTCTGGAGGTCGGCGGCTTCCTGGGCCTCGGCGCCCGCCTCGTTGCAGTTCCCTTTCAGTCGCTCGTCCTGGATGACACCGGTCGCAAGATTCAGCTCCCGGGAGCGTCGCGCGAGGCGCTGAAGAAACTGCAGGAGTTCAAGTACCTCACGTAAGCCGTAAATCCTTTTGGTTGCGCTCGTGCAGACTGCGCCCCACTTGTGGGGCTGCCGAGCGCATCGCAGGAGTGTCATTGATGTCGGTCACAAACATTCCCAGGCTCGAACGGTTTTTCAGGTGGGCAGTAAGTCTCGACATCGACAAGGACGACCTCGGACGTTACGACGAATTTCTCAATTGCAAAGTCCACGATCTTCTGCTGCGCGCCCAGGCTACGGCCACGGCGAATGCGCGGGATATCATCTTTCCGCAAGACTTACCTGTTACCAAAGGGTTGCAGGAGCAGCTGCAGGACTTTCGCAAGCTCGATCAGCAGGTCGGATTGAAGCCTGTGGCTATGCAGCGACCGTATCTGCGGGAACGCTATTCGGAGTTCAGGGACAACTGGATCACGCTCACGATCTACAAGCGATTCGAGCAGCTTATTGCGCTCGTGATCACGTGGTTGATTGCAGTGATTATTGCAGCCGCCGCATGGGAGCTGACCAAAGAAGTCCTGATACTGATCGGCAAGGGCTTGATCGATCCACTCGATTACCGCGCCTTTCAGGCGGATCTTCGGCGAGATCATGATCGTGCTGATCGCACTCGAGTTCAAGCATTCCATCGTAGGTGCGGCCGTACGCCGGAGAGGCATCATCCAGGGCGAGTGCGCTATTGCGCGCGCGCGTAGCCGCAGCGCATTGGCTTTCGCCTCAATTCTGGATCCGTGCATGAAGGCCCGCCGAACAGCGGGCCATCCCACTCAGCCTTTGCGAGCATCGCGACCTCCCCCTTGTGCGGGATGCCTTCGGCCAATAGATCGTTGAAGCTTTTCCTCGGCAGGTCGTCGAAGCCATGTGACAAATCTACAGCGCGTCGCCTTACGGCTCTGTGTGCGCCCCACCCAAAAATGAGACCTTTGACGGGGTTCGGTGAACGTTCAGGCCGTGCTTAGGTGGGCTTGCGAAACAGGCGACACGTAGCCGTTCAGCTCGGCGTCTTTGATGCAGGCATACAGCGTTGCGAAAGATGCCTGCGACATTTTCAGCACGGAGTCGGTATCGGGATCGATGCAACGCCAGATCCACCGTTGAGGCGGCTCGCGCTGCATATCGAAATAGAAACGCATCGCCTTACTTCACCGTTTTGCGTAACCCCGTCTCGGCGGGTATCAGACCATCAGTGTGACAGCGACATCGCGCATGAGCAACTATGAGCGCAGCGCACGTTCTCGTGAGCGACCTGCTCCTAGGATGTCTAGCCTTTGCAAAACGCCTTTTGTAGTCGGCGATAATTACAAACGTCATACACGCAGAAGCTCAGTGAAATGGAACGGTAGCGCATTTCACCAGAGCACCAACGGCGGGCGTTCCACTGCAGCGCGGCCCACATCCACTTAGTGGAACCGATCATCAGGCGTTGGCATGCTGCAGCTTCACGGATCGGTTTATGCAGGCCTTCGAGCAGGCGAAGTAGCCTAAGGAGAACAACATGGCGCCCTGCAAAAGCTGCACTGACTTTGTCGAACGTCTACGACAAATGGTACCGCACGACGAAATGCATAGCGAAGGTGTCACGCGCGACGCAGAGGGGACGGGGGAGTGTTTCAAGTGCGCTACCTGCGGAACAGAATGGAAGCGACTCTTTCCAAGTAAGCTATCCGATCGTGTGTCCCCAATGTGGCAGATGCTTTCATGACGCGGCGCTAACCAACCAGCGCGCCAAAGAACCGCCCATTCCTCGCAAAAACCTACCCCCGGCGGCGCTGCAACGGATGGTTGGGCATCACATTCACTGCTCATCCTCCGGATGTAGCGGCGAATGGGACGCAACCCGGACACCCATCCAGCATTTGAAGAGTTGCGGAGCGCCCAGCGGCAGATCGACACCTGGTATATACGCTACGCTGACTGGCGCCAACCGCCGTCACGATCGCGGGGATACGGACGTTTCCCGCGCCGCGAAGGCCGGGTTCCGGAGGTCGCTGCAAGCGCCGATTCGGGTGCGCGTAGTTACGCGGTGCGCATAGCGCTTCCCCGCCGGGCCAGCTGCCGCGGCATGTGCGCGAGCGTGGGTGCGCCGCCGTTGCACAGCCGTGTTCGCGCCACCGCTGCCCACGATGAATGATTCAGAGTTTACCTGCGGTACCGAGCCGTTAGGCAGCACGCTTTACTTCATAGTTTTTGATCAGAACTTCGGCTGGAATTTTCAGTCCTGCTGCAAGCCGGCGGATCATTTCGAGGGACAGCGGGCGCACGCGATTTAGCACTTCGGCCACGCGCGCGCGTGAGCCGATATAGGGTTCCAGATCTTTGCGGATTAGTCCGCGCGCTTCCATCACATGATGAAGGAAATCGATTGGATCTGGATCGGGGATGGGATAATGGGTCGCTTCGTAGGCCTGGATGAGCAAAATCAGCACTTCCAGACGATCGGCGTCCCTGGAATTGGCTCGTGCGGTCCAGAGATTTTGTACTTGCGTAAGCGCGGCTTGATAGTCGCGCTTGGTTTTCAGCGGTCGAAGTTCCATTTTCTTTTCCTCAAATTTTGCTCGCGTCAATTCTGTCGTATTCGCGATGAGTACCAACAAATCTCAGGTACATCATGCCGCGGTTGTAGTGAACCGCTACTACGAGACGATAGTCGTTGCCTTTGATATTGAACACCACGCGATTGTTCGCAATGAAGCTCGCATTTCGATACGCAGATTGGATATTGGCGGGACTTCTCCAATCAGCCCGACTCGCTTCCGCATACCAGCTCCGCAATGGCACCTCGGCGGCGCGGTGCTTGGTCCAGAATTCTCGTAAAACGCCGAGCGCGATGATCCGCATGCATTACCTTATCATGATCCCAAAATGGGAGCAATCGCAGCGGCACCAGTCCGAGGAGATATGAACATGAGCCTCTCGCGACCCCTCATCGCTGCGATCCTGCTGTTTGCCACAGTCACCGCTCACGGACAGACCTATCCGACTAAGCCCGTGCGGCTGGTGGTGGGATGGCCACCGGGCGGAGCGGCGGATGGCGTGGCGCGTCCGCTGGCGATGAAGCTGAGTGAAGCGCTCGGCCGGCCGATCCTCGTCGACAACCGCGGAGGCGCCACCGGGACCATCGGCGCTTCGGCGGTCGCGAAGTCACCGCCGGACGGCTATACGCTCCTGCTCGGGACCAGCAACGAGCTCGTGTTGAGCCCGTACGAGAAGATGCCCTACAGCGCGACCGAGGATTTCGCGCCGATCACGACCGTGATCGCTTTTCCGAGCGTTCTGGTCGTGCATCCTTCGATTCCCGTGAAGTCGCTGCAGCAGTTCGTTGCGTTCACGCGCGCGAGGCCTGGCAAGCTCAACTTCGCGACGGCTGGATCCGGCACAACTCACTTGAGCGGTGAAATGTTCAAGCAGCTCACCAAGGTCGACTTTGCCTATGTCTCGTACAAAGGCGGAGGACCGGCCATCATCGATCTGCTCGCCGGGCATGTAGACGCGATGTTCGCAACCCTGCCGTCAGCGGTCTCGTTCGCGAAGAACGGTAAGCTGAAGGCGCTGATGGTGACTGACCGCAAGCGCTCGAGCACGGCACCCGACGTGCCCAGCGCCAAAGAGGTCGGCCTCGGCGACATGGTCCTCATCACCTGGAATGGCGTGCTCGCGCCGGCCGGCACATCACCCGCCATCCTCGACCGGCTGCAAAAGGAAATCGGCGGTGTGATGAATACGCAGGAGATGAAGGAACGCATGCTGGTTCACGCGGCGGAGGTCACGACCAGCTCGCGGGAAGAGTTCGCAACGATCATCCGCGAGGATCTCGCGAGATGGACCGCGATCAAGGCGTCGAGCCCTCGCAACGAAAAGTGATGCTGCGCTCAGGAATTATCTGCTCACCCACTGCATAAGGTAAGTGTCTGGGTTGAAGATGGATCCTCGAGCTTTATTTAAAGCCAAACAAGCGCGCTGGTGTTTCCCATAACACCTTGTTTCGATCGGCAGCATTCGGAAGCCAGCGGCCGAGGCAGCTCAGACCCGGACCGTAGTCCATCCTCGCTTCGATTCGAACGAACGGCCAATCCGAGCCCCAGACGCAATTGTCCAGCGTAAACGCGTCGATGGCGGCTTCGATGAATGGATCGACATCGAGATGGGGGTAGGGCTGGAGCGAGGACCTGAACGCGCCGGAAAGCTTAACTACCGCGTTTCCTGACCGGCCGAATTCGAGCAGCGTGCGGAAGCCCGGCTGCTGCAGGCCGCGTGCAATGTCGGGTCTGCCGAAGTGATCGACCATGATTTTTACAGCGGCTTTTTTCAATATCGGAGCGGCGTCGAACAGTTGATCTTTCCCGCACTGGATCTGAACGTACCAGCCCGCTTCGCGCAGCCGCGCCAGAAATTTTGGCGTCCTCTCGTCCGTGAACGGTGCCAGTCCCTGCGTGAATAGATTGATCCGACAGCCCACCACGCCTTTATTGCTCAGGTCAGCGATTTCTTTCTCAGTGATGTCATGGCTCACGAGCGCGATGCCTTTGAAGCGGCCTTTGGCCGAAGCGATCGCATCCAGCATGCATCGGCAGTCGAGCCCGTAGGGATTCGCGCCGACGATCAACCCGTGCGTAAAGCCGTGCGCATCCAGAACGGCCAGAAATTCCTCTGCGGTTCCCGCCTGTGAGGCTTCCGGTTTATAAATCGTTTTTTCTGCGAATGGGAAACGGTCCCCGCAAAACACATGTGCGTGACAATCCGCTCCTCGCTCGACTGCAATCAACCGCTCCGATACGCTCATCTGATGCCTTTCTCTCACTGACATTCGAATGCCTATGGTAACTCGTGGCGATTCGATGACCGGATCGCGCTCGACGCGCAGCACCTTATCCAGACAAGCTGGGTACAATGGGCTCACAAAGAGCGCGCATGCCATGCGACACGAGGAGGTAGAGCGATGATGCTTGAGCGGGTTGTCCGATCGATTGCCGTCGCATGCCTGAGCAGTGCTGTCATATCGGTTGCGTGGGCGCAAAGCTATCCGAGCAAAGCTGTACGCGTGATCGTCGCGAGCTCCGCGGGCAGTAATCCGGATACCGTTGCGCGCGTGGTCGCGGATGGTCTAACGCAGGTCCTGGGCCAACAGGTGATCGTCGACGACCGCGCCGGCGCGGGCGGCAATATCGGCGCAGAAGTGGCTGCGAGGGCGCCGGCGGATGGTTACACCGTGTTCCTCGCGCATACCAATCACAGTGTCAACGCGACGCTCTACAAGAAGCTGTCGTATGACGTGCTGCGGGACTTTTCGCCCGTGACTCTGCTCGCGCTGTCGGCCTATGTGGCATCGGTCCATCCTTCGGTGCCGGCCAGGTCGGTGCGGGACCTTGTGAACATTGCGAAGTCTCGCCCCAACGAGCTGACGTACTCATCCGCCGGCACAGGGAGCGGGACGTTTTTCGCGGCGGAATATTTCAAGGGCATGGCGAAAGTCAACATGCTTCATGTCGCCTACAAAGGCGGCGGGCCTGCGCTCTCGTCCGTCCTGTCGGGCGAGACGACTGTGTATTTCACGCCTGTTGCCACCGGCCTGCCGCACTTTCGCGGCGGCAAGCTGCGCGCGCTCGGCGTCACGTCGGCCAAACGGCTGAGTGAGCTGCCAGACGTTCCACCGATTGCCGATACGCTGCCCGGATACGAGCTGCTGGGTTGGGCCGGTCTCATGGTGCAGGTCAAGGCGCCGAAAGACGTGGTCGACACACTTCACAACGCCGCGGTGACCGCATTGAAACGGCCGGACGTGGCCAAGCGTCTCGACGATCTCGGCTATATACCGGTCGGAAGCCGGCCGGAAGAGATGGGCGCCTACGTCAAATCAGAGATCGACAAGTACGCAAAGCTGATCGCGCAGATCGGATTGCCGCGGGAGTAAGAGGTCGATCGGTCCGCGGGCGTGGTCCTCGAAGATACATGAGGCCGCGCATCTCGCGATTCAGGGTTAGACGCTTAAGGCTAGTAGCGTCGAGGATCGTCGGGACGTCGGTCCTGGCGATTGGGAACACCATCACCATCGCGGTCGCGATCCGCTCGATTGGGTACACCATCACGGTCACGATCTCCGCGATATTCGCGCTCACGATCTCCGCGACCCTCTCGCGGGGCGTCGTAAGCAACGCAGCCGGATAAAAGAATGCCGATCGCGATCAGTGCTATAGCAAGCTTCTTCATATCTTCTCCTGGGATAAGATGACTCGATGCGTGAGCAGAGCCTCGATGGAGCCTTGTGCAAGTTATGCACCTGGCCCCAATCGAGAATGCGATGACAAAAAAGAAGGCAGGAGTCTGAACCCCTGCCTCGAATTCCCGCACACCACGCGGCTCACGCCGCGTTCGTACTACGTGTTACTTCGTGGTCGTTGTGCTGCTCGTAGTATCGGTTTGCTTGGCTTTTGCTTTGGCCTTGGCTTTCTTCGTCTTTGCTTTGCCTTTGGCTTTGGGCGCATCCGTGCTGGCCATCGACTTGGTGTCCTTGTCGGACTTCGTCATGTCCTTCGAGGCAGGCGTCGCCGGCGTTGCGGGCGTGGCCTTTGTGGCATCGCCTTTAGCGGGCGAAGCCGGGGTTGCAGGGGTCGCGGGCGTCGCTTTCATTGCATCGCTTTTCGAGGGCGCGGTGGTTTGCGCGGCGGCAACGGCTGCAGTAGCAGAAAACGCGACAGCGACCAGAATGGATAGCATCTTGTTCATGAGTGGCTCCTCTAATTGATTTGATATATGCCTATTCGGCAGCACTCTAACGGTTGTCCCGGCAACAGGTTGACAGGACCATGGTTCCGCCGCGTCTGGCATTAGTGCCGCGCTGTTGCTGGTAACTCGCTGCCGTTGCTACCATCCGCTGTCTGTGTGTCGCCTGTTTAGATTTGTTTCCTCGGCGGGGGTGTCATGGTAGAAATCAGAAAGCCCGGCGGTCCGCTCGGGCCCGAGGTGCAACAGCGTGCCGCAGGCGCTGATCGACATCGGCAACGGCTCGGTTGCCCTCATGTTTCGTTGGAAAATTGATTAACTGCTTTACCGACTCGAATTGAAGCTCATATACCGGGTTCACGCGATCGAGCGCATGTTCGATCGCGATATCAGTGAAGACGATGTCCAGAGCGTCCTGTTGGATGGCGAGGAAATCGCGGCTTATCGTCATACGACACCTTATCCCGGCCGCCTGGTGCTGGGTTGGTGCGGTACTCGGGCAATTCATGTCGTTGTCGACGAGAATCGGGCCGACGATCAGCTGATCGTAAACACGGCATACGAGCCGCAGCCCGACCTGTGGGAATTCGGCTTCAAACGGCGAAAAAATTGAAGTGCGTCGTATGCAAACAAGGCGAGACCCGGCCCGGCCTTACGACGATCACACTGCGGCGCGGAGAAGCAACATTTGTAATGAAAGACGTGCCCGCGCAAGTCTGCCGCAATTGTGGTGAGGAGTACGTCGATGGGAAGGTCACTGCGGAAGTATTGCGGTCAGCCGACAGCCTCACGCGTGCGGGAGCGCAAGTGGATATCAGGCGCTTCACGGACTAGAAGGAACGGCGCGATAAATCCGTTTCAACGAAGTGGGGCTGGTCTTCGTATTCGCCGAGCGTGTGACATGTGCTGTGCTCGGTGAGTGAGCTACCATCGCCACTCCTCCCAAGGCGAGAAGTCGTAAATCATGACGCTGCTAATAAAAGCTCAGCACCTGTTTGCGTTCGTCGGCGTGGTGTTATGCGTGCACCCTGTGAGTGCGCAGAACGTAAATGCTTTTCCAACGAAGCCGATCCGGCTGCTCGTGCCTTACGCGCCAGGCGGCACCACCGATTTTGCCGCGCGCGTCGTCGGCACCAAGCTGACGGAGACGCTCGGGCAGACCGTCGTAGTGGACAATAGACCTGGCGCAGGGTCGATCGTCGGCACTGACGCTGCGGCCAAGTCCAACGCAGACGGTTACACGATCGTCATGGTGGACACCGGTTTCAGCATCACCCCAGCGCTGTATGCGAAACTGCCTTTCGATGCCGTCCGCGACTTCACGCCGATAACCGAAGTGATCCGTGTCTCGAACTGGCTGGTGGTCAATCCTTCCGTTCCTGCGAAATCCGTGAGCGAACTGGTGGCGCTTGCCAGGGCGAAGCCGGGCCAGCTTACGTTCGGATCAGGCGGCGTGGGATCGCCGTTTCATATGGCGGGCGAACAATTCAAGCTCGCGGCGAAGATTGACATCACGCATGTGCCTTACAAGGGCGGCGGTCCGGCGATCAGCGATCTCATCGGAGGGCAGATCACGATGGCCTTTCCGACCATGGCGGTTGCCCTGCCGCTGGTGAATGGCGGCAAGCTCCGCGCGCTCGCAGTCGTCGCACCGAAGCGCGCATCGGTGCTGCCCGACGTACCGACGATCGCAGAGGCGGGCGTCCCCGGCGTCACGTTGTCATCGTGGTATGGCGTGCTCGCGCCTGCCAAATTGCCGAAGCCGCTCCTCGATAAGCTTCATGCCGAAATCATGCGCGTCCTCGAAGCGCCCGACGTGCGAAAACGCTTCTCGACTCAATCGGCAGAAGTGATCGGCAGCAGCCCGGCGGAGTTCAGAAACTTGATCGAGAGCGAGATTACGACGTGGCGTAACGTGGCAAAGGCAGGCGGGATCAAGCCGGAATAGCGCAGCTCAGAAGTACATGTCATGGAAAGGAGCACCGCGACGTGGCGATCCCGTGGCGCACGGTCGGGCGCGCGGTGCGTTAGTCGGAGGGATGAACGCGCAGGTGCGTTTTAGATGAGCGCTTATCAAAAACCGTATAAGCGAGCTGGATTATCCACTAGAACTTTCCTGCGCTGAGCTTCGTCCGGTATCCAGTCTGCGAGCATGTCCGCGAGATCGCCGTCATTGGGCATTTGATGCAGACCCATCGGATGCGGCCAGTCGGTCGCCCATACGGTGCGATCCGGTGCGCGCGCGACGACGGCGCGAGCGAGCGGGGAGACGTCCGCGAAGTGCGGGTACTGCTCGGACACGAAGTAAACGCCCATGATCTTCGCCCAGCAGTTGCCGCGCTCGAGCAGCCTCAGCAGCGCCTGGAACGGCGGCGCGTCGACGCCATCTTTCGCGTTCGTTTTACCGAAGTGATCGAGCACGATATCGATCGGAAGCTTCGTGAGGCGCTCCTCGAGCTCAGTTACGTTCTTGAAATCGACAAAAAACTGAAGGTGCCAGCCGAGTGGCTTCAAACGTTCCGCCAGCCGCGGCGCGTGGTCGAGCTTGAGCCCGGGTGTCCACGCGGCAAGATTGATACGCACACCGCGCACGCCCGCCTCGTGCATGTCTTGCAGCTCGCGATCGGTAACGTTTTCATCGACGACTGCCACGCCGCGGAACGGAAAGAGGCCGGAGCGCAGCGCATCGAGCATCGCCGAATTGTCGATCCCATAGACGCTCGGCTGCACGAGCACGGCACGATCGCAGCCGATCGTTCGCAGCATGCGCACATAATCCGCGGCGGAGGCATCCGGTGCGATGTACTTCGCATCCGGCAAGAACGGGTAGCGGCTCTGCGGGCCGAACACGTGCGCGTGGCAGTCGCAGGATCCCGCAGGCAGCTTGAGCCGGGGCGTTCGAGTGTCGCGTTGCGGGCCGGGAATGGTGAACGAACGCGATGCCGGGGTTTGCTGATCGGGCGAGTTGCGGCTGAGCATGACAGTTCCAGAAGAATGATCACGAGGTGCCTGATAGTATCGTGTGACAGAATCTAGGGCGCGCCTTCCCGACATTTCCCTAGGCTTCATGCAGAACAAAAAGCAGCACGTACGACGACGCGACCGGTCACCGCTGCTCCGTTACACGGTCGCGTTAGCGGCTGTGATCATCGCAACGCTTGCTCGGCGGCTTCTCGATCCGTGGCTCGGCGAGCTTTTTCCCTTCGCTGTTTTGTTCTTCGCGGTGCTTGCCGTGGCGTGGTACGGCGGCTTCGGCCCGGCCATCGCTGCATCGCTCCTGGGTGCGATCGCTTCGGCGGCCTTCTTGTTGCCGCCGCGAGGGACGGCTGCAGTGCTGGGGACCGAAAACCAACTGGGACTCGCTCTTTATCTGCTGGTGAGCGTGGGTATGGCATTACTTGGCGGCGCCATGCAGTCGGCTCGGCTGCGCGCTGAGGAATTGGCGAGCGTCGCCGTCGACCAGCGCGAGCAGTTACGTGAGCGCGAAGAGCGTTACCGTGAAATCGTCGAGAAAGCCCACGAGGGCATCTGGCAGCTCGATACGAACGGTAATACGCGCTTCGCTAATAGCCGCATGGCGGAGATGCTGCATTGCTCCGGTGAAGAATTGCGCAGCAGCTCGGTCGCTGATTTTCTGGATGTGGAGGGTCGCAAGGAGATCCTGGCTTTTCGCGAGCGGCGCAGGCAGGGCATCTCCGAACAGATCGAGATGCGGTTCTGGCGCAAGGATGGCACCGAGCTCTGTACGCTCATCTCGGCTTCGCCCACATATGACGCTGAGGGCAATTTCGACGGTGTTCTCGGCATGCTATCCGATGTTACCGAATGGAAGCAGGCCGACCGCAAGGTGCGTGAAAGCGAGGAGCGGCTGCGCCTCGCGCTCGACGCGCTGCGCAACTCGGATCAACGCAAGGACGAGTTCCTGGCCGTGCTCGGACACGAATTGCGCAACCCGTTGGCCCCTCTCAGCAATGCCTTGCAGGTGCTCAAGCTGCGCGGCACGGATGCTGCGATTACCGAACGCGCACGCGCGATGATGGAGCGGCAGCTCGAGCACCTGGTCCGGCTGGTCGACGATCTTCTGGACGTGTCTCGGATCATGAGCGGGAAAGTCGAATTGCGGCGAGAGCGCGTCGAGCTCGCGACGGTAATCGCGCGTGCAGTGGAGACCGCACAGCCGGCGATCGATGCGGAAGGGCACGAGCTCACGCTAGCGCTCTCTGCCCAATCGCTATGGGTGAATGGCGACATCGTGCGTCTTTCGCAGGTTATAGCGAATCTCCTCAATAACGCTGCGAAGTACACGAACAAGGGCGGACAGATCACGTTGACCGCGGCGGCGGAAGGTGAGCATGCGGTCTTGCGGGTGCGCGATAACGGCATCGGCATCAAGCCGGAGCTGCTCCCGCGCATTTTCGACATGTTCTTTCAAGCGGAGCGGCGGACGACTGACGCACAGGGTGGTCTGGGAATCGGCCTTTCGCTCGTCAGCGGATTGGTTGAATTGCACGGCGGGAGAGTCGAAGCCCGCAGCGAGGGCCTGGGCTCGGGCAGTGAGTTCATCGTGCGCTTGCCGCTGCTCGCTCACGAGCAAGCAGAGGATAGGGGCTCGAAGCCGGACGATCAGATCGCGGGTGCGGCCTTCCCCGCATCCCGCGTGCTCGTGGTTGACGACAACATCGACGCTGCCGACAGTTTGGGCATGCTGTTACGCCTCCAGGGCCAGGACGTCAGCGTGCTCTACGACGCGCCTTCCGCGCTCGCGCATGCCGAAGCGAATCCGCCCGCAGTCGCCTTCCTGGATCTTGGAATGCCGAAGATGGATGGATACGAGCTCGCGCGCCGCTTCCGAAAGAATCCGAAATTACAGAACGTGCTTCTGATCGCGCTCACGGGTTGGGGTCAGCCGGAGGACCGCCAGCGCACACACGAGGCCGGGTTCAACCTTCACGTAGTCAAACCGGTCGAGGTGGAGGTTTTGCGAAAGGTGTTAAGCGAGCACGCGTACGCACGGGAAGATTCATGATGCGAAAATGACCGGGTAGGTCTCTCATACGCCGGAGAGTCAACCCCTCCGAGGCGGCAGCGAGTGAAGTCATCAGCAGCGGGCGCGCACGGCACCTGCGCAGCATTCGATTGATTTGAATCGTGAGTGGCTCACCCAGTGAGCCAGTAGCGCACTCATAATCGGGTAATCAGCCGCTTGTCATGTGCATTCGCCGGTAAAATTGCGGCCGCCGGCGCTCGCGCATTGCCGCCTCTTCATCATTCATGCTCACGATCCACTACAGCAACCGCCTCGAGACGCTTGCCGAGGAACTTGCGGCGCTCACGAGCGAGCCGCTCGCTTCTCCTTTTTCTCGCGAAATCGTGGTGGTGCAGAGCCGCGGTGTGGCGCGCTGGCTTTCGCTCAAGCTTGCGGATCATCGCGGCGTGTGTGCGAATGTCGAGTTCCCGTTTCCCAATGCGTATGCGTGGGCGCTTTACCGCGCAGTGCTGGGGCAGGTGCCTGAGACGTCGCAGTTCGACCCTGCAGTGCTGACGTGGCGCATCCTGGGTGTGCTGCCGGAGCTCGAGGCGCTGCCCGCGTTTGCGCCGGTGCATCACTACGTCGGCGGCGACGCCCTTCGGCGCTTCGAGCTTGCAACGCAGCTCGCAGCATCGTTCGATGAATACCTGGTGTATCGCCCTGACTGGATCGCCGATTGGGAGCGTGGGAAGGACAAGCGCTGGCAGGCGGAGCTTTGGCGGAGGCTCGTGCGGGCGGCGGGCGGCTCGCATCGCGCGGCGTTGCAGAAGCAGCTTCTGGAGATGCTCGGCGCACCGCTGTGGGCGGCAGGCGCAGTGCCGGAGCGCGTGTCGATCTTCGGCGCGCCCGCGCTTCCGCCGGCTTTGCTCGAGCTTTTCGCGGGGCTTGGGCGGCAGACGGACGTCCACCTCTTCGTTCAGAACCCCTGCCGCGAATACTGGGGCGACATCGCTGCGGAAGCTCAGATCGCGCGCAAGAAGCTCTCACGAAAAGCCGAGGCCGTCTATCTGGAGAGCGGTAACAGCCTGCTCGCCTCGCTCGGCAAGCAGGGGCGTGACTACATCGACCTCATGACCGAAATCGAGAGTGAGACGAAGGAGTTGTTCGTCGACCCGGCCGGCACGAGTCTGCTCGCGATGATCCAGTCCGACATTCTGAATCTGCGCGAGCGCCGGACGCCTGATACTGCCATCGACGCGAACGAACGCTCGATCCAGATCCATGCCTGTCACAGCGCGATGCGCGAAGTGGAGGTGCTGCACGATCAGCTGCTCGCGCTTTTGTCGGAGCATCCCGGGATCGAGCCGTCGGACGTGGTGGTGATGACGCCCGACATCGAAACATACGGCCCGTATATCGAAGCCGTATTCGGCACGGCGGAGCCGCGCATACCATTCAACGTCTCCGACCGCAGCGCGGAAGCCGAGAGCACGCTCGCGGCGACGTTCATGGCACTGCTGGAGCTGCCGGACAGCCGCTACGACGCGAACCGCGTGCTCGCGGTGCTCGACGAGCCTGCCGTTCAGCGGCGCTTCCGGTTTGCCGAAGGCGATCGCGATACGGTGCACGCATGGGTTCGGGAATCGCAGATTCGCTGGGGCATCGACGGCGAGCACCGCGCAAGCTTTGGTCTGCCCGCGACGCACGAGCACACGTGGCGCTTCGGGCTCGATCGTCTACTGCTCGGTTACGCGCTGCCCGGCGGCAACGAACGGCTTTTCGCGGGCGTGCTCCCGTTTGACGAAGTCGAAGGCAGTCTCGGTGCGCTGCTGGGCAGGTTTCAGAGTTTCGCCGAGGACACGATCGCGCTCAGAACGACGCTTGCGGGTGCGAAGCCAGTTGCGCGCTGGGTGGAGCTTCTGCGGGCCTTGCTCACGCGCTTCTTCTTGCCGGAGGAAGAGCGCCAGCTTGAGCTCGACGCGATCGAAGTCGCGATCACCGCGCTCGAATCGGAAACGCGTGCGGCTCAGTACACGCAGCCGGTACCGCTTGCAGTGGTGAAATCGGCGCTGCGCGCCCGCCTCGAAACTCCGGGGCGCGCTTTTCTTTCGGGCGGCGTGACGTTCTGCGCGATGGTGCCCATGCGAAGCCTACCGTTCGAAATCGTGTGTATGATCGGCATGAACGATCGCGCATTTCCGCGCATGCGACGTCCCCTGGGCTTCGACTTGATGGCCCACGATTTTCGGAAAGGCGACCGCTCGCGGCGCGACGACGATCGTTATCTCTTCCTCGAATCGATGCTCTCCGCGCGGCGCTGCCTGTACGTGAGCTACACCGGACGCGATATCCGCGAGGACACGGTTATTCCGCCGTCGGTGCTCGTGAGTGAGCTTCTCGACACCATCGCTCGCGGTTTTCAGTCGGCTGACCGCGCCGCTGTTCGTGACCAGCTGGTCACTGTTCATCCGCTGCAGGCTTTCAGTCGGCGCTATTTCGAAGCGGATAGCAGGCTCTTCAGCCACTCGAGTGCGCTGTGCCGTGCTGCAGGCATCGCGGGGAAGGGTACGCGCACGCCGCAGCCTTTCATTACTGAGGATCTGCCGGAGCCGGACGCGGAAAGCCGCACGGTGGATCTCGAATCGCTCATACGGTTCTTATGCCACCCCACTCGCTACCTTTTCCAGACGCAGCTCAACATCCGGCTCGAAACGGCGGAAGAGGAGATCGAAGGCCGCGAGCCCTTCGCGCTCGACGGCCTGGGTGTGTTCAAGCTCAAGGAGCTTCTGCTCGATCTCAACTTGCGCGAGCAGCTGCACGATGGGCTCGCGCTTGCACGAGCGGGGGGCTTGCTCGCCCACGGCTCGATGGGCGAGGTACTGTTCAAAGAAGAAACCGAGTTCATCGATCGCTTTGCACAGAAGCTGAAGCCGATGTTGCCCCGGGAAAGGCTCGACCCGGTGGCCTTCGAGCTGGCTTCCGATCACGTGACGCTCACAGGAACGCTCACCGGCTTGAGCCGCGACGGTTTGCTCGATTATCGCGTCGCGAACGCTAACGCGCGTGCGCGGGTGCGGGCGTGGATCCTTCATCTCGCGCTGAACGCGTTCGTGCCGAGCGGCGTGGAACGCACGTCCCGCTGTGTCGCGCAGGACTGCATGCTGACCTTTGCACCGGTCGATAACGCGCGGGCGCTGCTGAAAGAGCTGCTCGAGCTTTACTGGAAAGGGCTGCATCGTCCGCTGCATTTCTTCCTGCGAACCGCGTGTGCATACGCCGAACAAGGCGACATCAACTACAAGGTGCGCAATGTGTGGCTGGGTGGGCGCGACCTTCGCGGTGAGTGCGAGGACCCGTACTACAACCTGGCTTTCCGCGGCACGGATCCACTCGACGATGAATTCAAGACCGTTGCTCATACGGTGTTCGTGCAGATGAACGCGGTGCTGAAGGAAGCGGCGTTCGCATGAGTACCTTAACTCGTACATTGAGAACCCCGATGTCATCGCGAGGTGGCAGCAAGGCCGCCGTGGCGATCCTGTGGCGCACGTCAACGCCGCGGTTTCATGGCGCTTGCTCAAGTTTTGCGAGGGCCTCTTGATTGCTTCCAATGCCCAACCACGGCGTGGTGGGTGTGCGCCATCGCTCCTCGCAATGAAGGCAGCGTTTTTACCGCGCTCCTCGCAATGACAATCCAGATGGCTTCCGCTCAGCCGAACGTAAACGCCGAGTCGGCGCGCCGCCTCGACGTCGTCAACGCGCCCCTCAACCACCTGAACCTCATCGAGGCGAACGCGGGCACGGGCAAGACGTGGACGATCACTGCGCTTTACG
>JAQGNH010000094.1 GCA_028291945.1 Betaproteobacteria bacterium | reverse complement strand
CGAGCTGATTGCCCGCAACTGCCTGGAGCTCGTGCTGCGGCATATTCCAGGGGCACGCGATCCGCTGACCGCACGTCATGACTGGTATGTGCTCGCCGAGCTTGCCGATTCTCGTGCTCAGGAAGATGTTCGCAAGGAACTGGAGCTGGCGCTCGAAGCGGCCCTGGATGCAGAACTCGTGCTCGACGCCACTCTCGCTGAGTCCGGATCGCAGTCGGAAGCACTGTGGCGCATCCGCGAATCGATACCGGAAGCGGCGCGATCCGAACCCGGCATGCTGTATCGCCACGATGTCGCTGTCGCAGTCAGTGCCATACCCGCTTTCATACGTGAGGCGCGCGCCGCACTCGAGCAGCGATTCCCGGGAGCGAATGTCATCTGCTTTGGTCATCTTGGCGACGGTAACCTCCACTACAACGCTTTCGTCCCCGGTCGAAGCCGCAGCGATGCCGCTGCGCGCGACGCGCATGATGTGACTGACCTCGTGTACGATATCGTCCAGCGCTATGGCGGCAGCTTCAGTGCGGAGCACGGCATCGGGCTCGCGAAAGTTGCCGAGCTCAAGCGGTACAAGAGCGAAGTCGAGCTCGACCTCATGCGCGCGGTCAAGCGCACACTTGATCCCCAGGGGTTGATGAACCCCGGCAAGGTCCTGTAAACAGATGTCCGCACGCGATCCAGCGTGCCCGCAGCACGGCTGCATGCGACACGGACGTGCTTGCTCGGCTCCTGCGGAACTTCGATCCGACTCCCCTGCCTTAAGCAACTGGAGATAAACATGACGGAAAAAGTAACGAAAAGCGATTCCGAGTGGCGCGAGGAGCTGACGCCCGAACAATTCGATGTTACCCGCCAGAAAGGCACCGAACCGGCTTTCACGGGTGAGTATTGGGACAACCACGAGAAGGGCGTATACCGCTGCCGCTGCTGCGGCACCGAGCTTTTCAGCTCCGACCACAAGTTCGAGTCGGGGTCGGGCTGGCCCAGCTTCTGGAAGCCGGCAGTATCCGACAACGTCGCGACCGAGGAGGACAACAGCCACCACATGCAGCGCACAGAGGCGCTTTGCAAACAGTGCGATGCGCACCTGGGGCATGTTTTCGAAGACGGTCCACAGCCGACCGGCCTGCGCTACTGCATCAACTCGGCATCGCTCAAGTTCGACAAGAAGTAACATGTAGCGGCGGTAGCCGCATAAGCGCGCCGTTGCGCGACGAGGCAGCGCGAGCGATGGCCGAAGGAGCGGCGTAGGTTCGTGATCGCGGCGATCGCCGTTGCGGCCGCAGGTACTCGCGGGACTGGCCGCATCAGCGCGCCTTTTCCGCCCAATTCACTTTGAAGCATGCCGAGAGCGGCTTAGATTCTCTTAAAAATGGACTGGCACAGACCAAATCGGGATAATACCGGCCGATGAAATTGCTCTTTGACTTCTTTCCGGTCCTGCTGTTCTTCGTCGCCTTCAAGCTCTACGGGATTTTCGTGGCCACGGCGGTCGCTATGGGCGCGGCGTTCAGCCAGATCGCGTGGCTGTGGTGGCGTAAACGCAAGATAGACCGGATGCTCTGGGTGAGCCTCGGAGTGATCACAGTCACGGGCAGCGCGACCTTGCTGTTCGGGAACGAGACTTTCATCAAGTGGAAGCCCACCATCCTGTACTGGGTGTTCGGCACGGCCCTTCTGGTCGCCGCAGTTGCCTTCAAGAAGAACCTGGTGCGCTCGATGATGGAACATCAGGTCAGCCTGCCGGATGACGTGTGGGGGCGCCTGCAGGTCAGCTGGATCTGCTTTTTCGCGATGATGGGCGCGTTGAATCTTTATGTCGCTTACAACTACTCGACCGACGCGTGGGTCAACTTCAAGCTCTTCGGCGGTCTGGGGTTGATGCTTGCATTCGTACTGCTGCAGGCGCTCTTGCTGGCCAAACATGTCCACGACAAGAACACCTGATTTCCCCTCACCTGTTTTCTAAACCGTATATCCAAGCCCGTTGAGCGTAACTGAGCTGATCCGCGAAAGGCTTGCCAGCCTCTCGCCCGAGTCGGTCGACATCGAGGATGAATCGGCGCGGCACGCCGGGCATGCGGGAGCGCAGAGCGGCGGCGGCCACTACGCTTTGACTCTCGTGTCCGCGCAATTTGCAGGCCAGCCGCTGCAGGCGCGGCACCGGATGGTCTACACAGCGCTCGGCTCGCTCATGCACAAGGAAATCCACGCGCTTGCGATCCGGGCGTACGCACCCGGCGAAATCTGAATCTGAACGATCCCACCTACGAGGACTTACGATGAACCCGATATTTAGGTTACGACCGCTGGCACTGGTGCTGGCGCTGGGGCTTGGCGCGGCGAGCGCAGCTGGCGCCCAGAACGACAACGCGCCGGCGGCCAAGGTCAACGGCACGACCATTCCGGCCTATCGCATGGACGCCGCGGTGAAAACGCGCATCGGACAAGGCCAGCCGGACACCCCGGAGCTGCGCAAAGGCATCCGTGAAGCATTGATCAACCAGGAAGTCGTTGCCCAGGAAGCCGTCAAGAAGGGTCTCGACAAACGGCCCCAGGTCGCAGCGCGGATCGAGCTCGATCGCCAGATGACGCTGATCAACGCTTACTTCGAGGAATATCTCAGCAAGAATCCGATCACCGACGACATGCTGAAGAAGGAGTACGAGCGGCTCAAGCCCCAGCTGCCACCGAAGGAGTACCGCGCCCGGCACATCCTCGTTGAAAAAGAAGACGATGCGAAGAATATCATCGCTCAAATCAAGAAAGGCGCGAGCTTCGAGAAGGTCGCTGCTGAGCAATCGTCCGATCCGGGATCGAAAGCCCGTGGTGGCGACCTGGACTGGGGACCAGCCGAGCGTTGGCCAAAGCCTTTCGCGGAAGCGGTGACGAAGCTTAAGAAAGGACAAATGGTGGATGCGCCCGTCCATACCGAGTTTGGATATCACATCATCCGCCTCGATGACGAACGCGCGACCAAGGTGCCGACCTTCGACGAGGCGAAGCAGCAGCTGCAGCAGGTCGTGCAAAGCCAGATGGTGCAGAAATTGATCGCGGATCTGAGAGGCAAAGCCAAAGTCGAATAGCGTATGCACCCAGTTAAAAAAGGCGCACCGTGGTGCGCCTTTTTTATTCCGGCTTCAGCTCAGCGTCTGAACAACTTGCGCCTCAGGCGTACACACCAAGTAGCCGCGCGCAAGGCGGAGCGGATTGGAGTCAAGCTCTTTGCTGTGAATCCGCGGCGGATCCCCCCTAGGCGCCCTGTTCAGCCGACGCGTTTCCGGGCGTTGCGAAAGATGCGCATCCACGGACCGTCTTCGCCCCACTCCTGCGGATGCCAGGAGTAACTGACGGTCCTGAACACGCGCTCCGGGTGTGGCATGAGGATCGTGTAGCGGCCGTCCGGCGTCGTGAGTCCGGTGATGCCCTCCGGCGAGCCGTTTGGATTGAACGGGTAGGTCTCGGTCGGCCGTCCGCGGTTGTCCACGTAGCGCACGGCAACGAGCGCACGCGCCGCATCGAGCGCAGCGGCGTCTGCGAATTCCGCATAACCTTCACCGTGCGCAACCGCGATAGGCATGCGGCTCCCTGCCATCCCGTCCAGAAACAGGGAACCTGAAGGAAGCACTTCCAGCATCGCGACGCGCGCTTCGAACTGCTCGGACTTGTTGCGCACGAAATGCGGCCACCGTTTCGCACCGGGTATGAGCTCGCGCAGATTGCTCATCATCTGGCAGCCATTGCAGACGCCGAGCGCAAATGTATCTGGGCGCTGGAAAAACTGGGCGAACTCGTCGCGCGCACGTTCGTTGAACAGGATCGATTTCGCCCAGCCTTCGCCTGCGCCGAGCACGTCGCCGTATGAGAAACCTCCGCACGCCGCGAAACCCGCGTAACCGCCCAGCATCGCGCGCCCTGCAATGATGTCGCTCATGTGAACATCGAAGGCGGCAAACCCCGCGCGATCGAATGCCGCAGCCATTTCAGTCTGGCCATTTACACCCTGCTCGCGCAGGATTGCGATGCGCGGGCGCACACCGCGCGCGATGAACGGAGCAGCGATATCCTCCGCAGGATCGAACGTGAGCTGCGCATTGAGACCGGGATCGCCTGTATCGAGTATGCGGTCGTATTCCTGCTTTGCGCACTCCGGATTGTCACGCAGCCGCTGCATCTGATAGGTAGTCCCGGACCACGCGCGCTGCATCTCGATACGCGACTGCGTGTAGAGCGCCTGTCCTTCCGCGACGATGCGCAGGTTCTGTTCGGCATCCGCCCGTCCGATCACGTGCACGTGAGCGTCGAGACCGACCTCTTTGCTCGCGACACGAACCGCATCGACATCCGCTGCGGACACCTGGATCACCGCTCCAAGCTCCTCGTTGAACAACGCGGCTAGATTGCGCTCAGGATCACTTGCGGACAGACTCGAATACCGATCGAGCGCAATGCCCGTGTGACCCGCGAACATCATTTCACACAGGGTAACGAACAGTCCGCCATCCGAGCGGTCGTGATACGCGAGCAGCTTACCGTCCCGATTGAGACGCTGAATGAGATCGAAAAACGCCTTGAGCCGCTGTGGATCGTCGACGTCGGGCGTCTCACTGCCGATCTCGCCATAGACTTGCGCGAGCGCCGACCCTCCGAGGCGCATCTGGCCCGCGGCGACGTCGATCAGCATCAATACGGTCTCGCCGACGTCGCTTCTGATGTACGGCGTCAGCGTGCGCCGCACATCGCTCACCGGCGCAAACGCAGAAACGATCAGTGAAAGCGGTGCGGTCACCTCACGCTTGACGCCGTTCTCGGCCCACGCCGTCTTCATCGACAACGAGTCTTTACCGACCGGAATGCTGATTCCCAATGCGGGGCAGAGCTCGAGCGCGACGGCTCTGACGGTGTCATAGAGCGCCGCGTCTTCGCCGGGATGACCCGCAGCCGCCATCCAGTTCGCCGACAACTTCACATCGCCGATGTCGACGATACTGGCCGCAGCGACGTTCGTCAGCGCTTCGCCGATCGCCATGCGTCCCGACGCTTCCGCATCGATCAGCGCGAGCGGCGTACGCTCGCCCATCGCGAAGGCTTCGCCGCGATACGTCTCGTACCCCATCGCTGTGA
>JAQGNH010000070.1 GCA_028291945.1 Betaproteobacteria bacterium | reverse complement strand
CCCACGGCACGCTTAGCTGCTCGAGCAGTCCGCCGGTGATGGTACCCATCAGCTCGTGCTGCGGCTCGTCCTCGTGCGCCGGGTCGCCGCGCAGCGTGACTATCAGCAGCGCGGGAATGCGAAATACGTATGCGAGTGAGGCGAGCGGGTTCACGGCATTTCCGAGGCCCGAGTTCTGCATCATCACGACAGGCCGGCGACCGCCGACGAAAGCGCCGGCGGCGCATGCTAGCGCGTCGCCTTCATTGGCCGAAGACATATAACTCAGGCCGGAATCGCCGATGGCGTACTTGATGAAGGGCGTGAGTATCGAGCACGGCACGCCCGCGTACCAGTCGTAACCCAGTCCGCGGGCGCGCTCGACGAATTCTTCTGCGCGAAGCATGCGTGTCAGCGCGTCCCGCCGGGCGACATAGGACCATGCGCAAAGTCGCTGCCGCGAATCAGATCTTCGGCTGCGTTCACGTTGATCCAGTGCCCGTGTATGTAGAGGACCTTGATCGTGTGGCCGGCTCCGATCAGTGCGTTCAGGAGATCGGGCATCCCGAGTTGCGCAAAGTCCCGTCTTGATCGGAGCGTCTCCAGCGCGACGAGTAATTGCTCACGGCCGCGGCCGCGAGCACGCAGTATCCCTATCCAGCGTCCCGAGGGTTCGCCGTGCAAAGTATCGGCTCGTTCGCTGACGCGCTCGAGGTCCGCTTCTTCAGCCATCAGCGGGTGATCGATGCGCGAACAGTAGGCGAGATCGCGATAGTCGCGGCTGTCCTGCGGCGGCAGCTCCGAGTCGACCACCGCAACGAGATCACCTCGGGCCTCCACGAGATCGCGCAGAACGTGACGGCGGAATAGAAGGTCCCCGTACGTGATGATGACGTCCTCGTGGATCGCATCGCGCGCGCATGCCAGCGAGGCGAGCTCTCCGCTGCGCATGTAATCCGGATTGTGGAGGACCCGCACACCGCCGACGTCGATCGCCTCTGCCCGGTAGCCCGCAACGACCGTGATGCGCTGGATAGCCTGCCGCTGGAACTGGTCCACAAGATGCGCGAGCAGCGGCTTGCCCGCAATCGGGAGCATTACTTTCGGACGATCTTCAGTGACCGACTCCAGGCCTGCGCCGCGCGTGGCTGCGAGAACGATCGCATGAGTCTGCGCTTCACTCGCGACATAACGCCGCTCCGCCTGCGAGAGCTCTTCCTCGCCCTGCAAACGGAAGATTTCAGACACCCGGGCGATATGATCCTCAACCCCGGCCACGCTCTCGTCTTTGTGCACCTGGCGCGCTACGGCCGTCATATGTGCGACAGCGCTGCGCAGAACGTGATTGGCCCAGATCACCACGCTCACGCCGGCCTTGCGAAACGCATCGGTCGGCGTGGTGTAGTAGCGCGTGGGAACGATGACGAGTGGATGCCGCCGGTCCCAGTGCTGCGCAAAAGTCAGAACTTCATTGGGCCGCGGCTCCTTGCTGTGTATGAGGATGGCATCGGCGCCCGCTTCACGGTATGACTCCGCGCGCTCGAGCGCCTCGTCCATTCCGCGATTCGCGATCAAGGCTTCGACGCGTGCCACGATGACGAAATCCGGATCGCTCTGGCTGTCCTTGCCGGCTTTGATCTTGCCGCAGAACTCGGCGATATCGGCGAGGGGCTGGCGCTCATCGGGAAGGAGGCTGTTGCGCTTGGGGAACAGCTTGTCCTCGATACACACACCGGCTATGTCGCGCTGCCCCAGCTTTTTCACGAGCCGGCGCATGTTGTTGAAGTCGCCGTAGCCTGTATCGCCGTCGAGCAGGATCGGAATGCTCGTCGCGTCGGACATGAACTCCAGCATGTCGACGATCTGTGTCCAGCTCGCCTCGTTGCTGTCACGCACCGCGAATTGCGCCGAGAGCGCGAGACCGCTTGCCCAGATGCCTTTGAATCCTGCTTCTTCGACGATGCGCGCACTGATGCCGTTGTGCGCCTCCATCAGGAATTCGAGCTCGCGCGAGGCGAGGAGGGCGCGCAGCCTGGCGCTCTTCGACTGCGCGGGCGTGCCCGCTCTCATGCGGTGTCCGATTCGTGAAGACGCGGCAGAATGTCGTCGCGCGCTCGCTTCACGTCCTCGGGAAAATCGATTTCGATCCACGGCAGGCCCGTGACGTCCTCGTATCCAAATTGCCGCGGCTCTGCAAGCAGCACATCGCGGATCGCTTCCTCGTAAGGCTCCATAATGGCGCGCCGCTCCACATACTGTCCGGCGGCTGTCGCGAGCTTGCGCGCGACACTTTCGGAGAACCGGAAGAACCCCACGGATTCGCCGCAGAAGTCGTAATCCGCGTCGATCTTCTTGCGAAATTCGACGAGCGTGCCTCCGTGCACGCACAGTTTCACCGGCTCGTCTCCGGCTTCAAAATCGCGATCGAGCAGAAAAGCATTGGCGTGGCGAGACTCGCAGAGCCGTCGCAGGAGGCGTTCGTCGTACAGAACGTCCGCATCCATGAGCAGAAGATCGCAATCGAGGTGATGGCGCAAGGCCCAGAGTGTCACCACGCTTCCGTGTTCGTAATCCGCATTAAACACGGTCCTGATGGCCATGTCGCCTGCGATGCGCTCCAGGTGAGCTTCGATGCGATGCGCTTCGAAACCGACGCCGAGGACAAGCTCCCTCACGTTGACGCGGCGCAGGATTTCGATATGACGCTCGAGCAGACTCTTGCCGTCGAATTCGAGCAGACATTTGGGCCGGTCCCCCAGGCTGCCGAGGCGCCGGCCAACGCCCGCTGTGAGCATCACTGCTTTCATGGCAATTTCGCGTAACCATGATATCAAACTCCTGCGCGTGGGAACGCTCAAAAGGGGCAGCGCGCGTGCCGTACACTGTTACAGATGTATTTCGTAAGTTATATCTTGCTCGGCGGCGGCCTGATCGCAGCCATCGCACTCTTCGGCTACTACGGGTTCGCTGACGTTGTGGCCGCGGTCACGGCGGCAACATGGGGCATTGCGTTGATCGTACTGTTCCATGTGGTGCCGCTCGTGACTGACACGATTGCGTGGCGCTGGCTGCTGCCGCCGTCGCACCGCGGACGGCTGTTCGATTTGTTGTGGATGCGATGGGTCAGCGAATCGGTGAACAATCTGCTCCCCGCGGCACAGGTCGGGGGCAATCTGGTGCGCGCGCGGCTGGCCGCGCAGCGCGGCGTTCCTGCGCCCGACGCGGGTGCGAGCATCGTGGTCGATTTGACGACCAGCGTGTTGACGTTGATCGCTTTTGGCACGCTCGGTGCGTTGCTGCTGTTTCCTAGGCATGCTCAGGAGAGCGCTGGCCTGTTGCTCGGGCTCGCCATCTCTGCGACGCTCGTATGCGCATTCTATGTTCTGCAGCGGCTTGGTCTTTTTGCGCGGGTCTCCCGGCGCGCAATGCGCTTTATCGGACGCGGCCGTTGGAACGGCCTCGTAGGCAGCGCAACAGCTTTGGATGCCGCGATAGCGTCCATCTACGCGCGCCGCGGCGACGTGCTTGCAAGCTGCGCCTGGGCGTTTGGTGCCTGGCTGCTCGGCGCCGGCGAAATCTGGCTTGCGCTCTACTTCCTCGGTGTAACGGTAGGGCCCGTCGAGGCGGTCATTCTCGAATCGCTGATTCAGGCTTTGCGTAGCGCCGCGTTTCCCGTGCCGGGCGCGCTCGGTGTTCAGGAAGGCGGTTTCGTCCTGCTCGGGACAACTTTGGGGATAGCGCCGGAAACCGCACTCGCGCTCTCGCTCGTAAAGCGCGTGCGCGAGCTCCTGCTGGGCGTGCCCGGTCTCATTGTCTGGCAAATCGCCGAAGGCCGGCATTGGCTGCGCAAACGGACGCTGTGAGATCTACGCCGCGCCTTCGGCACGCTGCCTGATAGCGCAACAAACGTGTTGATGAGCGTCGGGGCGACACATTCAATCTGCGCCGCTACATGTAGTATGCACGTGTCAGTCTTTCTTCAGAAGTTTCCCGGCCCGGCGTGGGAAGTGCTGACGCGCATCGGCAAAATGGCGATGACGTCCCATCATCGACCGGCAGGGCAGACGAGCCCGTAGGAGATCGGCGATCAGTCACACGACCTGGATTCACCGGGGCGCGCGCTGGGCGGTGCGCCCGTTCGTGGACACCGCGCTCACACCCAGTCACGTGACCACCCTGAGGCTCGCGACCGGGATTGCTGCGGCCGTGGCGTTCGCCATCGGCGATCGAGTCTGGGACATCACCGGCGGATGGCTGTTCGTAGTATCGGCGTTCCTCGATCGTGCGGATGGCGAGTTGGCGCGCTTGAGCGGCAAGACTTCGACGTTCGGGCACCGCTATGACCTCGCAGCCGATGCGACGTGCAGCGTCATCGCCTTTGCCGGAATCGGCATCGGGTTATCCCACGGCCCACTCGCCGATTCGGCGCTCCTCATGGGACTCATCTCGGCCGTTGCGATCGCCGGCATTTTCTGGCTCGCGCAGCGCATGGAAAGGGCCGGCGAGCCTCTTTCCGGGGCGGCCGGCTTCGACCCGGACGACGCGCTGTTTATCGTCGGTCCGGCTGCATGGTTCGATGCCCTGGCGCCGTTGCTCTTCGCTGCAGCGCTGTGCGCACCGCTGTTCCTGATTTTTGCACTGTGGCGCATGCGGAAAGACCGCCGAAATCAGGTCTCGCGATAGAAGAGCAGCACAAAGCCGCCTGCGACGAGACATACCGTCCATAACAGACCGGCAGGGCGGTTTGCGGGCCCGAACGCCACAGGACCGCGTCTGCGCGAGCGGCCGCTGGAAGTGCTGCAAGGTTCACACGCGAAATACGTATTCCTTCCCCGGTACCCG
>JAQGNH010000036.1 GCA_028291945.1 Betaproteobacteria bacterium | reverse complement strand
CGAAGCGTGCGAAAGTCTACCCGAACGTGCCCACGATTGCGGAAGCGGGCGTGCCGGGCTACGACTCCAGTAACTGGTGGGGCCTGCTCGCACCGGCCAAAACACCGCCTGCAGTGGTGGAGCGCCTCAGAGTCGAGGTGGCCAAGATACTCGCGACCGCCGAGGTTCAGAAAAAATTCGAGGGTCAGGGTGCGGAGACCGTCAAGATCACGGCGGAAGAGTTCGGCAAACTGATCAAGGTTGAAATGGTCAAGTGGGGCAAGGTCGTCAAAGAGGCGGGCATCAAAGCCGAGTAATACGGGGGCGTCAACCTGGCGGAACCTGGATCCATTTCTCGCTCGCGCTTTGAATGGTTTTTGCCCGTGCGGATTGACGACCCCTCACCGTGATCGGCTGAGGCCCACTTTCCCCAGTTTGCGTACAGTTGAACGTCATAAGAGAGGCGGACCATGACGATCGCTTTATTTTTGCACATCATGTCTGCCGTTATCTGGATCGGCGGGATGTTTCTCGCTTATGTGGCCGTGCGCCCGACGGCCGTCGAGGTGCTCGAGCCGCCTCAGCGCCTGCGGCTGTGGACCGGTATCTTCGGGCGTTTCTTCCCGTGGGTGTGGGCTGCGGTTGTGCTGATTCTCGGGAGCGGATTCGTGATGATCGGTGAGATGGCTGCCGTGCCCAAATACGTCATCGTCATGGCCGCGATCGGCGTTGTCATGAGCATGATTTTTCTGCACATCTACTTCGCCCCGTTTGGCAAGCTCAAGCGTGCAGTCGCAGCACAAGACTGGAAAGTGGGCGGAGCCGCCCTGAATCAGATTCGCGTGCTCATCGCAACCAATCTCACGCTCGGTCTGATCAACATTGCGGTTGGTGTATTGGGCCGCATGGGCTAAATGCACCCCATTGTCATATTCAGGCCCCGTTATTGCTGTTACCGCGTACCGTGCACGGTGGTGTGTGTGCATGGACGCGTCTTAACCATGAAGGAGGAGCCATGAATAAAGTCATGCTGGGGATCATCGCAGTAGCGTTTGGGCTGAATGCCGGAGTCGCGTGCGCAAAACTAGCGAAAGGTGAATACAAAAGCGGCAAGGATGCGATAGACGCCGAGTACAAGAACGCGCGTGAGCGGTGCCGTTCCCTTGCGGGCAACGCCAAAGACATATGTCTGGCCGAAGCCAAAGGCAATCAGAAGGCGGCGCTAGCCGACCTCGATGCACGCGACAAAAATACGAACAAGGCGTGGCAGGAGGCGCGCGAGGCTCGCGCTGAAGCGAATTACCAGGTCGCGAAGGAAAAGTGCGACGACAAAGGCAGCAACGAGAAAAACGTGTGCCTGAAGGAAGCGAAAGCTGCCCGCACCGCAGCCATGGCGGACGCGAAAGTCGCTCGAAAAGCGAGTGATGCGCGCGCAGATACGAACGAGTCGGTATCCAAGGCCCGTGGCAAGGAAGCGGATCGCGTAGCCGAAGCGCGCAAAGATGCATCTGCGGACAAACGCGATGCGGATTACGCGGTCGCCCGCGAGCGCTGCGGAAAATTCGCAGGCGACGCGAAGGAGCGCTGCCTTAACGATGCCAAAGCACAATACGGCAAGCGCTAGACACGCGCAGCAGCGCGCCTACGTCCACCCGTGCTGCTGCGGCTCGGCGCTTTAGACTCCGCTGATACTGCCGCCCTAATTCGTTGACCTAGAACTCAGGCCTCGAGCTAGCCGTGGCTAGCTCGCATGGCGCATCACATCGAATGCCTGCTCCAGGTCTGAGATCAGATCGTCGGGATCTTCAAGACCGATATGTAAGCGCAGCAGCGGTCCGTCTGCCTTCCAGGCCGTCGCGGTTCGACTGTTGCGCACGTCTGCCCGTATTGCGAGGCTTTCGAAACCGCCCCAGCTCGATCCGATGCCAAAGAGCTCGAGCGCATTGATCAATGCGGCGACTGCACTGTCGCGCGTGGGTTTCAAGACGACACCAAAAAGCGAAGCGGCGCCGTGAAAATCGCGTCTCCAGATCGCGTGTCCGGGATCGCTTTCCAGCGCGGGATAGAGCACGCGGGCCACATCCGGCAGCGACTGGAGCCAGCGCGCGACCTTTATCGCGCTCTGCTGCTGGTGGCGCATGCGCACGGCGATCGTGCGCAAACCCCTCAGCGCGAGGAAACAATCGTCCGGGCTCACGCAGAACCCGTAGTCCGCAACGACCCTGCGCACCGACAGCCAGTGCTTTTCGTTGGTGGTGATCACGCCCATCATCGCATCGGAATGGCCCGCGATGTATTTCGTTGCCGCGTGAATCGACACATCGACGCCGCGTTCGAACGCTGGGAAAAAAAGCGGCGTGCCCCACGTGTTGTCCGCAAGCAGAGGAAGGTTCTTCGTGTGCGCCACGGATGCAATGGCCGGAATGTCCTGCATCTCGAACGTGAGTGAACCCGGAGCTTCGCAGTACAGCGCGGTGGTGTTCGGTCTGATCAGCTTCTCTATGCCGGCGCCGATCAGCGGGTCGTAGTACTCGATCTCGACGCCAAAGGACTTCAGGCGACGCTCGCAAAAGTTACGAGTAGGCCCGTAGACCGAATCGGAGACGAGAATGTGCGAGCCGGTCTTTGCGAACGCGGTGAGCGCGACGGCGATTGCGGCCAGTCCGGAAGGCACGGCCACCGCAGCATGTGCGCCCTCGAGCTTTGCAACGGCTTCCTCGAACGCGAAGGTGGTCGGCGTACCGTGCACGCCGTAACGCATCGTCTTGTAATTGTCCGGGTCGCGATGCTCGTAAGATTCGACGTTCGGGAAGAGCACCGTCGAGCCGCGAAAGACCGGTGTATTGACAAGGCCTGCGTGTTTCTGCGGGTCGCGGCCGCTATGTATCAGCAGCGTATCCTGCTTGCGTTTTTTAGTCACAGTTGATTTAGTGGTCGATACTTGAAAAATGTAGGCCGTTTCAGCGCTTCGCGCCTTGGCGCGGAACGGGGACGCTTATGCGGTGGTCGCCAGTAGGCGAGGTTACCGTTTAATCCAGCTTGACGCCGGTTGCTTTGACTTTGGTCGTCCATTGTGAGCCGCGTGCTTGTAGTACGACATCGGTGAAAGTGCCGCCGAGGTCGACTGCCAGACGCGCATCGGATTGGCGCTTCTTCAATTCGGGAAGTGCGGCATGCCCGCCTCGCGGCCTTCGGGCAATTGCGTGCGCGCGACGTTCAACAGCAACGCGAGCATCGCGTAGTAGCCCGCGATCGCCAGCACGTCGACGA
>JAQGNH010000034.1 GCA_028291945.1 Betaproteobacteria bacterium | reverse complement strand
GGGAACTATACCGCGCTGTATCAATGCACCGATTCAGGACTGCTGGCGCGCGCGATGGTGTGGATGGCGACCACGCCGAACTGCGCCAACCAGGCGTTCAACATCACCAATGGCGACCTGATCCGCTGGGAGCATAGCTGGCCCAAGATTGCGCGATATTTCGGCATGGAAATGGGTCCCCGGCGCAACATCAGCCTGGTGAAGTTCATGGCGGACAAACGGCCGGTGTGGGACAGGATCGTGGCCAGGCATGGCCTGCGGCCGTTTGCCTACCAGGAAATCGTTTCCTGGGCTTACGGTGACTTTGTCTTCACGCCCGAGTACGACGTGATATCGAGCACCAGCAAGGCGCGGCGCTACGGGTTTCACGAGTGCGTCGATACCGACGAAATGTTCGTGCGCCTGTGGAACGAAATGCGCGCCGACCGGATCATTCCTGCATACAACAACGGAACGTGAGTAGATCTGCGGGATGCGATAATGCCCTGTCCATTCGAATCAGTCGAGTAGAGTCATGACGACGCAGGGAACCGTTCAAGCGGTCAACATCAACGACCTGAAACGGTATGCACCAGAGGCGCGAGTCAATCAGCCCCTGCTGAGCTCGAAGGACCTGGTCACGCGAATGAATTGCTACGAACCCGGTCAGATCACACCGCTTCACATGCATCCCAGCCACGACGAGGTCGTGTTCTGTGTCGAGGGTCGCGGGGCGGTGACATTCGAGGAGCGGGACGACGTGCCGTTGGGCCCGGGCACCATCGTGAGCCTGCCGGCTGGTCTTGCGCACCGTATCGAAGCCGCGCCAGATAGTCGAATGGTCGTGATCTACACGACCAGCGCGGGGTACACCAGCGTGCGGCCACATCTGGAATCCGGCGATACAGGCGTACGCCTTCCTGGCGAGCGGACCGGTTAAATGGGGTCAGGTCCGGGGTCGGGTCCACATTCTCTGAAAATGCGGACCCGACCCCATTAGTTCCCATTAGTTCTCCCATTAGTTCTCACGTTCCTGCGGGCGCACGCACCGCTGGCAGCTTGACGGCAGGCTTCAGACACCCGAGTTGGAGAGTCCACCGTTGATGTGCAACGTCTGGCCGGTCATGTATGCACCGGCCGGACCGCAGAGGCTACGCACCATTCCAGCGATCTCGAACGGAGCGCCTTTGCGGCCCAGCGGAATGTCCTTCGATCGATCGGGCCTGTGTTCGCCGCGGGCGCGCGCAGTGTCGATCTGTCCGGGCGATATGCAGTTCACGCGGATACCAAACTCCGCGAGATCCTGAGCGAGAGCTTTCGTCAGCCCGACGATGCCGTGTTTAGAAGCCGCGACATGCGCGCGGTCCTTGAGGCCCAGCAACGCAGTCACGCCGGCGAACGTGACGATACGCCCATCGCCTGCTTTCTTGAGCGCGGGCAGACAGGCCTTCGTGAAGACGAATGCGCTATCGAGATTGGTGGAAAGGACGCGACGCCAGTCGTCGAAACTGATTTCGTCGAAATGCACGTGCTCGCGAACAGCGGCATTGAGCACGAGCATGTCGAGCCGACCGAAACGTTTCAGCACCGCATCGACCATTGTTTGTACCTGGGCGGGGTTCGCGACGTCAGCGGCATAGGCCTCGGCATCCGTACCCAATGCCTTGATCTCATCGACGACGCTGCGCGCCTGCTCGATATTGGAGCGCGTGTTCACCGCAAGCCTGGCCCCGCCCGAGGCGAGAGAGAGCGCGATCGCGCGTCCGATGTTGCGCGCCGCGCCCGTCACGAGCGCTACCTTGCCCGCGAACTCATCACCTTTATGCATACCGGCGTCGGTCATCTTCTGTGTCCTTTAAGTTGAAGTGTCTGATTGAGATCGTGCTGGGTGTCGATCTTAGCCTGGTGTCGCGGCGACGCAACCGTCCTGCGTATCGCACGCTGCTCATGTATGCTCAATTCGCCTTCGCGCCCGAATCCTTCACCGCCTGACGCCACTTGCGGATTTCCCGGACGACGAAGTCGCGCGCCTCTTTGCCCGTCTGAAATTCCGGATCGAAGCCGTTGTCGATCAGGCGCGTTCTGAGCTCCTGCGAGCCCATGATCGTGCTGAGCGCCGCAGTGAGCTTCTGATTGACAGGCGCCGGAATGCCCGCTGGCGCCGCGATGAAGCGGAAGGCTTCGGGATTGACCTCGGGAAAACCAGCCGCCGCAAACGTCGGCACATTCGGCAGCAGCACAGACGACTTTCCGGTAACGGCGAGCGCGATCATGGTGCCCGCCTGTATCTGCGCTATCACCGATCCGGCCACCACGAACGTGAGGTCGGCGTGGCCGCCGAGAATATCCTGTATCGCTGCGCCCGCGCCTTTGTACGGCACGTGCAGCAACTTGATCTTCGCCGCTGCATTGAGCATCTCAATGGTGAGATGACTCGACGATCCGATGCCGGCGGACGCAGCCCTGATCTTGCCCGGGTTGGCTTTCGCCGCAGCGATGAGCTCCTGAAGCGTGCGCACCTTGAGGCCGGGATGCGTCACCAGCACCGTCGGCGATGTCGCAATGATCGCGACGAAGTTGAAGTCGCGCTCAGCATCGTACGGAAGCTTCTCCGCGAGACCCGGATTGATCGCGAAGGCGGTGTCGAGCACCGCAATCGTGTAACCATCGGGCGGCGATTTGGAGAGCATCTGCGTACCCACTATGCTGCCCGCCCCGCCGCGATTATCTACGACGATCTGCTGCCCGAGGGCTTCGCTCAGACGCGGAGTCAAGAGTCGCGCCAGCAGATCGGTGCCGCCACCTGCGACGAACGGCACGATCATGCGAATGGGCCGTACGGGATAAGCGCCATCTGCAGCGCACGCGCCGTGCAGCGGAAAGAGGAGCGCCGCGCAAGACAAAATCATTCGAATGCAGTTGCGAGTGCGGTTCACCATATCTCCTCCTCTTGGCAGAATTTTCTAGAACCTATCTCAAAAACCCGTCGCGTCACGAGTGGGATGCTGCAGAGAGTAGCGTACGTCGCCGCGCTGAGAGCAGAATGAACATCCCGAGTGCAATCAGCTCGATCGTGCGTGGCTCCGGCACGACCGCAGCGAAGAATTGATTGCCCAGTATCGCTTGCACCCGCGGAGTCGGATGGTCCATGTCCCAGAACACGAACTGCGCCGGGTCGCACGCGCTGCCCAGAAGGTAGCAGGCA
>JAQGNH010000027.1 GCA_028291945.1 Betaproteobacteria bacterium | reverse complement strand
GGGCGTAAACGCGTGTTCTCTGCAGCGCCGGTCCCGCTTTCCGGCAATGCGCACGGCTACCTGTACCTGGTATTTCGCGGTTTCAGCGGTGACACGCTCGCACAGCAGATCAAGCAAAGTTACGTGTTGCGCGAAATGCTGTGGCTGCTCGCTGCCGGGCTGGCGATTGCGCTGCTGGGAAGCGCACTCATCATCACGCTCATGACGCGTCCTCTGCGCCAGCTCACTGCGGTAATGGAAAAATTTCGCCGCAGCGGGTTTGCTGAGCCGCCTGAAGCGTTGCGGCTGCCCAAAGATGAAATCGGAACGCTGACCGAAACGTTCAACCGCATGGCGGATCGCATTCTCGCGCAGATGACGGCATTGCAGCAGACCGACACCATGCGCCGCGAGCTGGTTGCGAACATTTCGCACGACCTGAGAACGCCTCTCGCATCTCTGCAGGGTTATCTCGAGACACTGCATCTGAAACGGACTCAGCTCACGTCGGACGAGCAGCGCAACTATCTGGAAATTGCACTGAAGCAGACCGAGCAATTGAGCGGCCTCGTGAGCCGATTGTTCGATCTCGCCAAGCTCGATTCCGGCCAGGCTGTCGTGGCGCTCGAACCTTTCGCGTTGGGAGATCTCGTACAGGATGTAGTGCAGGAATTCAATCTCGCCGCATCAAACAAAGGCATCACGCTGCAAGGCCATATACGCGCTGACCTCCCGCTCGTCGTAGTCGATATCGGGCTTCTCGAGAGGGTGCTGCGGAATCTGATCGAAAACGCGCTGCGCTATACGCCGGCCGGCGGAACCGTTACCGTGACCACATCGCCCGGACCGAACGGCGCCGTCGTCGAAGTGACCGACAGCGGCGTGGGCATCCCGGCCGAGGAGCTGCCGCGAATCTTCGACCGCTTTTACCGGGTAGAAAAAAGCCGGGGTCTCTCAGCCGGAAGCGCCGGACTCGGGCTCGCCATCACGAAACGTATTCTGGATTTGCACGGCAGCGCGATTTCGGTGTCGAGCGAACGCGGCCGCACCGTGTTCCGGTTCGTCCTCGCTTACGCTCCGCTGCCCGCCGCTGCACACGCCGCGGATGAAACAGCGGACTCGCGTGCGGCGAGCGTCTTGCCGCTGCCGAAGCGGCCGGTTCCGTCGCTTGCCTACCCGATGGCTGACCGCTCCTGAGGTGAAACCGACAGCGGTGTCGCGACGCTTTCGAGTGAAACGCGCTCCGCGTCCACACCGATAAACCACGCGACTACGGCCGCGATCAGCATCAGCGCGGCGCCAAACGCATACCCGCCGAACACCGCAGCCCGTTCACCGGTTCCGATCAGCGCGCCGAAAATCCATGGTGCTGCTACGCCGCCTGCCGCTGTTCCAAACGCATAGAACACTGCGATCGCAAGCGCGCGCAGCTCGAGCGGAAAGACTTCGCTCGCAGTGAGATAGGCCGAGCTCGCGGCTGCAGACGCGAAGAAGAAGATAGCGCTCCACATGGCGGTCTGTCCGGAAGCGCTCAGCAGATCCTGAACGAAAAGACCTCCCGTAACGACCAGCAGTACGGCCGAGATCGCATAAGTCGCTGCGATCATCGTTCGCCGCCCTATCTTGTCGAACAGGTGTCCGAGCAGCAAAGGGCCCGCGAAGTTTCCAACTGCAAACGGAAGGAGATAGATTCCCGTCCGCGCAGAGGGCACATCGTAGAAGCGCGTGAGAACGAGGGCGTAGGTAAAGAAAATTGCGTTGTAAAGAAAGGCCTGCGATGCAATCAATACGAAGCAAAGCAGCGAGCGCCTGCGAAAATGCCTGAAGATCGTCTCGAGCACGACGCTCAACGCAGTGTGTGACCGCGGCTGTATGGTCAACTTCGAAGCGGGCGGTAGCAAGGGCGCACCGGTTTCGCGCTCGACGCGTGACTCGATTCGAGTCACGACCTCCTGCGCCTGCGCGGAATAACCATGCATCACCAGCCAGCGCGGACTCTCCGGAATGAAACGTCGCGCAAACAGCACGATCGTCCCGAGTGCGGCGCCAATTCCGAATCCGAGCCGCCAACCAAGGTCGACAGGCAGGACAGCGGGGTTGAGTAGCACAAGCGTAGCCGCTGAACCTACAACCGCACCGAGCCAGAAACTGCCGTTGATGATCAGGTTGACACGTCCGCGCACCCGGGCCGGTATGAGCTCGTCAATTGCGGAATTGATAGCTGCATATTCCCCGCCAATGCCGAAGCCGGTGATCCATCGAAACGCGGCGAGACTCACTAGATCCCACGAAAAAGCCGTCAGCAGCGTACCGCACAGGTAAATCGCCATGGTGATGAAGAACAGGCGGGCACGGCCATAGCGATCGGTCAGGTAGCCACAGACAAGCGCACCCACCACTGCGCCGAGCAGGTAGGAGGACGCTGCGAGGCCGATCTCGGTGCTCGAAAGACCGAGCGTGCGCGGGTCCTGCAAAACCCCGCTCACAGCGCCCTTTAACGTGACTTCCAGACCATCGATCGCCCAGCTCGCGCCGAGCGCGAAGACGACCAGCCAGTGAAAGCGGCTCCACGGCAAACGGTCAAGCCGGGCGGGAATATCAGTGACGCACAGTTCGAACCGACGCTCGCTCATGAATGGGCCCGTCTCGATCTTGCGCGGAGTCCGAGTCACCATGGTGCGGGCTCGCGCGCCATCCGGGCGTACTTAGGCCACGGCAATTACAATTAAACAACAGAACGCTCACAAGGCTATGAGATGCCGAACACGACCGATCGTCTCGACCACCTGCGTGTCCGACTCGCTCAATTCGCCGCCGAGCGCGACTGGGACCAGTTTCACAATCCAAAGAATTTGGCGATGGCCGTTGCCGCTGAAGTCGGTGAGCTCGTGGAACACTTCCAATGGCTCACGTTCGATGAGGCCGCCAATCTGCCTGCCGAAACTCGCGAGGAGGTGGCACTCGAGGCCGCCGACGTGTTCCTGTTTCTCCTGCGCCTCTGTGACAAGCTCGACATCGATCTTGCAGACGCCGCGCAGCGCAAGCTCGTGCTGAACGCGCAGAAGTATCCTGCCGATAAGGCGCGCGGTCGGGCGGCGAAATACGACAAGCTATGACTCTGCGCCGCGATCGACGCACTTCTTGACGGGCCGTTCTGCACACACGCTTCAGCGAACCTTTGTCAGCTTCATCAGTTCAGAGACGTCGGCTACCTTCTCCAGATCCTGCACCTGCTCCACGAGCGCCGCGGCCCGCTTCCCTCCGATGACCGGCTCAGCGAGACTCTCGAACTTCGCGCGCATCTCTTCATCGCTCATCGGGTTCTGTATCGATCCCTTGGGATAGTCGACCTGCGATGTGAGCGTGCGGCTGTCTCTCAGCGTGACCGTCATCCTGCACGAAACACCGCGCGGCAGGGATGCATCCTCCGTGATCGATGTGATCTCGCTCAGGCGCTTCACTTCGGGGTTCCGGATATTTCGGTCGCTGTATTGTTTGAGCAGCGCCTTGCCTTCGATGAGCGCAACGGCGACTGAGAACGGCAGCGACACCTGTGCTTCGTGATACGTGCGCGGGGCTTTGTTCTGATGGTAGCGAGCCCAGTCGGGGTGGCGGGCGAACTCGATACGCTCGATCTCCTCTACGTTGAGACCAATCTGCCCACGCACGTCGAGCGCACAATCTATCGCATTGTGTATCGGCCGCGCGCACGAGTACGGCTTGAACTCGATCAACAGCTCGTAAGGCTTGTTCAGATCCTCGCCAAGCGCATCGGCGTGAGTTTCGTCGCTGAACGCCTTGAGAAATCCCCTCTCCCCCTCGAATATCGTGTCGGCACCGGTGAAACCGAGCTGCGCCATGCGCGCGGCGGTAACACCATTGCGCGCAGTAGGACCTGGATTGAATCGCTTCTGCATCGACGGCCCGTACATCTCCATCAATCCGGAGGCCTGCGCACCGGCCATGCCGAGTGCCGAAACGAGCTTGTCTTTCGAAAGACGCAAAACCTTGGCCGCTGCGACGGTGGCGCCGAACACGCCGCATGTGGGTGTCGTATGGAAACCGCGATTGCGCAGTGATGGATTGGACGCCCTGCTCGCGCGCTCCATCATCTCGCAACCGGCTGCCAGGGCGGTGAGGAGCTGCTTGCCATTCGCGCCGATGTATTCCGCGGAGGCCAGAGCCGCCGAAAACACGGGCGGGCTGAAGTGAAACAAGGCCAGTACATCGATATCGTCGAGCTCGATGCTGTGCGACGAGATGGCATTTGCGAACGCAGCGACGTTCATGTCGACGCGAGCGTTGTCTCCGATCAGGCGCGACTGTGGCTTGCCGCCATGCTCCTTTGCAAAACGCCTGGCTATCTTTCCGCTTTCGCTCTGGCTGCCGGCGAGCGCGACGCCGAGGTAGTCCATGAGGAGCTTCTTGACGGCAGTGCGCGACTGCGTGTCGATGTCATTGAGCGCGAGCTTGGAGAAACGCGCCGCGAGTTGGTGTGCATACGTTTGCTGTTCCATCAGTTTCCCTGTTTTTCTAAGAAGCCATTGCACGCCAAGGACGCAACGCGACAATCAATCCAAGCGCTAGTGCGACGCGAAGAGTTGGAGACAGCAACAATGCCCAATCCGAACTACTCACCGGTGCTATCCGAAGTTCCAGGCCCCGCGACAAGGCCGATCAGCTCGGACAAGTCGTCGAGTCGCTCAAGCGACGCAACGATCTTCACGATCCTGTCGGCATCGTTTTTCGGGAGACACGGGCTGACGACGTGCCGGAACTTGTATTCGATGTCCTCCGGCTTCAGTGGATGCTCCGGGCTGCCGCGTCTGTGCAACAGCAGCTTCTCGTGCGTGCGGCCGCCGCTCGTGCGCACCTTCATGCGCGCAGCGTGCCGGAACGGCGCCCCCATGCCCTCTATTTCGGCATCGACGTAAGCCGAGATGCGTCCGATGAAATCCAGAATCTTTGGATCCTTGAGACGGCTCTCGCGGTACTGCTCCGTGAATGCCATGCCGTCGAGGGCAGTGACCGCAAGTCCGTAGTAAAGATTCATCTGCGCTGCGGTGACGCCCTGCGCCTTGTATTCCCAGGCGCAATGCACGTGCGTCATCGGACTGAGGCCCGCCTCAATGTGTGCGATGTCTGCAGCCGCCAAATCATTCTCGCGCATGATCTCGGCGAGGCCGTCGAGTGCGGTATGGATGCTGGTGACACTCGCGTGCGGCTTGTAGCCCACGTTGAGCGTCTCCCATGTCGTGCCGAGACCGGCTGTCAAACGCGATGGATTGGGTTCGTTGGAATAGCAGCTGAGATAGCCGCCATAGGGCGCCTCGAGGACATCGGGGATGCCAGTAAAATCCGCCGCGGCAAGCGACGCCGCATAGACACCGCTCTGCGCCGCGCGCCCGGAGTGGAAGCGCTTGACCATTGCGCCTTCCTGCGCTGCCATCAGTCCGCCTGCCTGCGAGCCGACGATACCGAGCGCATGCTGAAAACGTTCCGCGTTGAGTCCCAACATCCGCGCCGCGGTTCCTGCAGCGGCGAACGCACCGGACGTGCCTTGCGGATGGAAGCCTCGAAAGAACAGGCTCATGGTCGCGGCATTGCCCACGCGCGCGCCGATTTCGTAGCCTGCCGTCATTCCGGTGATCACATCGCGGCCGGTGGTACCACGCCTGTCTTCCGCGTAGGCGAAAGCGACAGGCGTGGCGAGCGATCCCATGTGGATGATCGACTCCTTATGGATGTCGTCGAGCTCAAATGCGTGACCGGCGGTGCCATTTACGAGAACGGCGAGTGACACGGACGTCTTCTTGCCCATGCCCGCCAGTGAAGCCGCCGGGCGGGCGCCCTCCGCCATCGCAAAATCGGCCACTTTACGCGTCCACGGGAGCGTCGCGCCGAAGAGCGAGCAGCCGATGCTGTCAAGCACGCAGAGTTTGATGCGCTCGACGACGTCCTTCGGCAGGTCTTCGAACCGCAACGCAGAGGCGAAGCGCGCGACATCGCGCGTTGCGTTTTCCAGCAGTGGGGTATGGGTATTAGAGCCGCTCATGCGTGTTCACTCCGGATGCTCAATCGAGCTTCGCGCCCGACAGCTGTATGACTTTCGCCCATTTGCGATGCAGTGTTATTTTTAGCGACGCGGCATGACGTCGAGTCTCACGGCCACGCCTTCAAGACTGTTCGAAGCGGACGGATACCGCTGCATCACGAGCGGATCGTGACCCGGGACGATGTGCTCGGGTGATTCGGCGAGACGCTGCAGGATGCCGTATCCTTCGAGCGTCTCCCCCACATTGTAAACGGTAGGAAAGCAGCGGCCCTTCTCGAAATGTTCGTAGTAGTGGCTTGCATCCGATGCGAGCACGACCCACCCTCGCTGGGTGTGCACGCGCACCGACTGCAGACCTGCCGTATGACCGCCGATGCGGTGCAGTGTAATTCCCGGCGCGATCTCGTCGTCGCCATCGTGGAACTGCACACGCTCCTCGTAGACCATGTGCACCATTCCAACGACGTCTTCGACCTCGAAGCTGTGGCGAAACAGGCCGTGGCACATGTGACGGCCGGTGACGAAAGCCATCTCCTCGTCCTGCAGATGAAACCGCGCGCGCGGGAAGTCGGCGAAGGTTCCAATATGATCGTAATGCATATGCGTGACGATAACGTCGCGCACCGAGGCGGCATCCACGCCCATCAGTGCTAGTCCCGCCGCAGGTGTTCTGAGGTGGACGCGCTTACGTCGAGCCGCGACTTCCGCAGTGAAGCCGACGTCGACCACGTACGTGCGATCGCCGTTCCGGATGAGCCACACGAAATAATCCATGGGCATCGCTGCGTCATGCGGATCGCCGCCCAGGAAATGATTCGTGCGGCGTGCTTCGCGCATCGCGTATTTGATTGCATACACCTCATAGATCGGAAGAGTCATGCTGTCTCCTTCAGCTCCTGGCGGAAGCGGTGATCGACGCTCAAGGCCACCATCCATGCATCGCGCAGGCATGACATAAAATCACCGGGCTTGTTGGCGTCACCCACTAACGCGTAAGCGACACCTGCATCTGCACATGCCTGTGCGCCCTCGTGATCCGGCGCGGGCCCGATCGCGGTGATCAAAAAATCGCCAATATGCAGTTTCGTAGTCGTGCCGTCTGCCCGTTCCAGCTCGAGGTACGTGCCTTCAGCATTGCTGACCCGGGCCTCAGTCAGGATCTGGGCACCCCGGCCTTGCACGCGCTCGATCAGCTCCATCCGGTTGTTGCGCGCCATGCCCTCGGCGACAGTGCGGAGCGTCTCGACCACAGTGCATTGAATGCCGCGCACGGTCAAGAGATCGGCCGTTTCAATGCCCACCATGCCGCCCCCGATGATCGTCGCGCTGCTGCCTGGTGATACACGTTCCGGCGCAAGCAGGATTTCCCACGCATGCGCGACCGTGATGCTCTTATCGAGGCGGGTCGTATCGAAAGGGCACGGGCGTGGACGTGCGCCGGTTGCAACGACGACGAAGTCCGGCGCGTATTCGCGTAATGCCGCTGCGCTGGCCTGGACGTTGTAGTTGATGCGCACTCGCAGCGTTTCGAGCTCCTGCCAGCGATAACTCCAGACGGGCTCGACTTCGCGCTTGTCGGGCGCCGCGACGGCAAGATGCATTTGACCACCGGGACTCGCCGCCTTTTCCCAGATTTCGACACGGTGTCCCCGGCCGGCGAGTACGCGTGCGGCCTCTACGCCGCTCACGCCGGCGCCGAGCACGAGGACCTTGTTCGGATGGGCCGTACGCGATGCATGCGACAAGTGCGGCTCCGCGTACTCCAGCGCTTCGAACTCGGTGCCCATGACCGGATTGTGCACGCAGGCGACGTCCTTTTCGAGCGTGAGGCGTTCGAAGCAGACGTTGCAGGCAATACATTTGCGGATCGGCGCATCGACCTGACCAAACGCTTTCGAACACCAGTGCGGGTCAGTGTAGAGAGCACGCCCCACCGAAACGAAATCAGCAGCTTCCTGCGCAAGGACACTTTCGGCGTCCTCCGGATCGACCAGGCGGCCCGCAACCAATACGGGAATCGACACCGCAGCCTTAATAGGTCTTGAATACGGCGCGAGACACGCGCGAGGAAACGACGGCGGCTGTATGCAGTACTTCGAAAGCTGCGGGCTTTCGTTCGAGCCGCCAGAGATGTCGAGTGCCGCGACACCGGCCCGCTCGAGCCGGCGCGAGAGCTCGATGATGTCGTCCTGCGTGTAGCCGCCGTCCGCAAATTCGGTCGCGCTCAACCGCACGACCAGCGGAAAATCTGCGAGCTCGTTCTTAAGGCGGTCTACGGTCTCGAGGAGAAAGCGCGCGCGATTCTCGAACGAGCCTCCGTAAAGATCGGTGCGCTTGTTGATGCGCGGCGTGAAGAACTGCTGGAACAGGTAACCGTTGCCCGCGTGTATCTCCACGCCGTCATAGCCCGCCTGCATGAGCCGCCGTGCCGATGCCACGAATAGCTTCTGGATCTCGGTGATCTCCGGAATAGACAGCGGCCGCACACTATCGCCGGTGTTCGGGTTTTTCCACGACGAAGGGCCGACCGGCTCCATGTTGAGCACCGAACGGCGCAGGAGCGCACCGCGATGATTGAGCTGACCGCACACGTACGCGCCATGCGCCTTGATCGCTTCGACGATGCTGGCGAGTCCCGGTATGAAGCGGTCGTGGTAGCAGCAGAGCGAGTTGTGATGCGGCCGGGCGTGCTCCGTCACCACCATCGCTTCGGTCATGATCATCGCCACGCCGCCCCGCGCGCGCTCGGCGTAATACATTTTGTCGCGCTCGGTCGACAGGCCGTCGGACGTGCTGTAGTTGGTTCCCATCGGCGCCATGACGACGCGGTTGCGCAGGCGCATGCGGCCGATCCGGCCCGGCTGTGCCAGTCGGGTACACGATGTGATCCCACCGAGCGTTGCCACTGGACGCTACGCTCCGTTTTTCAGTCTGCCCGTGCGCCGGATTCTTTTGCGACCTTCGACCAGCGGGCGAGGTCCTGCTTGAGAAAGGCCGTGAACGCGTCGGGAGACGGCTGAACGTAGGCTTCCACACCCTGCGCCTGGAATTGCTCTTTCATTTCGGCCGAGGTCGCCACGTGCGTGATCGCGCTATAGAGTTTGTCGATTACGGGCTTGGGTGTCTTCGCCGGGGCCATGATGGCGAACCAGTTCACCGCGACCAGGCCTTTCATGCCCTGCTCGGGCGCGGTTTGCAGATCGGGAA
>JAQGNH010000540.1 GCA_028291945.1 Betaproteobacteria bacterium | reverse complement strand
TGCCCTGCGAATGTCCTCCTGCATCGCGAGCACGTCTTCTTCGTAGGGGACGGTGATGATCATCGGCGGGGTGCCGGGCTGGAATTCCTGAGGCGCGTAATAGGTGTGTGCCCGCATCGGGGCAATGCCAGCTTTACCCGCGCCTGCCGCCTGTCCGTCGCGCAGTACGGAGCAGTACGCGAGAAACGCAATTTTGACGCCTTTACACTCGACGATCGCCGGCTGTCGGGCTTCGTCGGCGTCCTTCCCGGCGCCGAGTACGTGCTTGCCCATGCCGCGGAAGAGGTCGACCGTATCGAGCAGAGCGTCCGGGCCCCAGTCCATGGCGTGATTGCTCGCAAGCGACACGATGTCCATGTTGGTCGACTTCCAAATCCCCGCCATCGCAGGATCAAGACGCGTGTGCTGACCTCCGGGCCCGTAGGCGAACTGCGGCTCGGCACCGCGCTTCGAATAGGTGCGCTCGCATTGCCCAAAGCGCAGATCGGCCTGCTGCAGGACCGGATTGATGAGCTCGGCAAATCTTTCGGTCGGTGCGACGACGGGACCGATGTCGCCGCCGGCCATCAACGTGACGCGGCGCTGATCGTTTGTTGCCATGGATGTCTTCTCCGTGTTGTAGCAATCGAGAACTGAAGCGGTGCTGCGATTCGCCGCTCAGCCGAAATAGCCGATGAGCTTCCACCAAGCGAAATCGAGCGGGACGAGCACGAGCAGGCTCAACGCGGCGAGCGGAACTGTGAGCCGCAGGCTCTCACGCAGCGAAAGGCCGGCCGCCTGCAATCCGACGACCACCGGCGGCACCTGGTAAGGCAGGATGACTGTGGTAAAGCCGACGGCAGCAACCATGAGCGCTGCCTTGATCGGCCAGCCCGTCGCCTCGGCGAACTGCGCCGCCAGCGGGGCCATCAACGCGGGCTGCACCGGATTGGTCGTCAACAGTCCGGCGGCGCTCGAGAGGAGCGACAGAGACATGAAGTTGAAGAAGTGACTGCCTTTGTTCAGCGCGAGGGCGCCGCTTAATGCGTTTCCGATTTCACGTGCGAGGCCAGTCTGCGACAGCGTTGCGCCGAGCCCGAGCACGGCGGCGATGTAGAACACCGACCCGAGCTTGATGCGCTCGTTCAGCACGGTCAGCGGCATCACACCGATGCGCGGAAAAACGCACAGCACCCCCGCGGCGAGCGCGATCCATCCCGGCTGGATGCCGTGAGCGAAGTCAGTCGCCCACATGGCGAGCGAGCCGAGGAGTATCGCAGCAAGGCGCAGCTCATCACGCGTCATTCGGCCAGAGGCGGCCGGCTCCCTTATCGGGTGCATTTCGTCCTTCATCATGGTGCAGACAAGCCATGCGATGAGCGCGGCTTTGAGTATCCCCATCACCGGAAACTGAACAAGAAGATATTCGCCGTATCGGATGTGCGTGCCGTACAGGCTTTCCGCTGCCCCGGCGAGGACCAGGTTCGGCGCGTTCGCAGGCAGCACGGCAGTGCCACACTGGTATGTGCTCATGATCGCGGCGAGGCACAGCCCGTTGTGTCCGGTGGATCCCGGTGCGAGGCCCGCGTGCCCGGCGACTGCGCGCAGGATCGGCAACATCAGCAGGATCCTGCCGAGTGTTGCGGGCATGACGAACGCGAGGAGCGTCGCGAAGGTGACGGTCAGCCATATCAGTCGCGTGTAAGAGAGCGTCGTGCTCGCGAGCAGCGCTGCGGCGATGCGCCTGCCAAGGCCCGTGCTACCGACTGCTTCGGCCATGATGAGACCGCCGAAGACGAGCCACAACGTGCTCGACGCAAATCCTGAGAAGACAACCGCGGGAGGCGCGATCGCGAGCAACATCGCCAACACGAAGAAGACGAGCGAGGTCAGGTATTCCGGCAGCGCGCCGGTCGCGAGCAGCGTCATCGTGAGGAACACGACTGCTGCGGCGCGGGCGAAAACGCTGTCTTGGCCCGATGCGAGCCCGAACGCGTATACCGCGAGCGCAGCGATCGGAATTACGTACACGACGCAGCGAATGATCGTCTTGCTCATGCGCAGCGTGCGCCTAATGCGCTCGCCGGCACGGGCGCGAGAGGGTGCGCGTGCGTGCTGCCCGGCCGATGCATGATTCAGTATGCGCCGGCTTCGGCGCTCGCCGCGGCCGCTTTCTCGGGCGAATCCGCGCGCATCAGGCTCGCAAGGTCCTGCATGTCGTCGATACGGTCGATCGAGTCAACGGCGGCAATGATGCTTTCGATCCGCTCCGGAATCAGGACAACTTTCGCGAGCCCCCTGAATTTCTTCTCGATGTCTTCTCGCGACAGCGGAAAGCGCGCGCTGCCGCGCCGCTGCTCGACGTGCACGGTCGAGACGTCCCCATTCTTGAGCTCCGCCTCCACGCGTACGGCGTGCCGTGTGGCGGCGCCGCCTGCATCGAACGCGGGCTCGTGCGCGATACGGATGCGGCCGATCATCGCCAGCACCTGTGGATCCGCGAGGCGGGACTCGGCGAACTGGTCGATGAATACTTCACCGTCCAGCAGCTTCACCGCGGAGGTGTAGTAGGCGTTCATCTGCGCAGCGACGACCCCGGCTGGCGCGTACTTCCAGCCGACGTTGCTCACCGCTTTTTTGGACATGTAGATGCGCAGCTCCTTCAGATCGCGCGCGCTGATGCCTTGACGCATGAGCTGGTCGATCGCATCGACCGTGGTATGGGTGCTGCCGCACGAGGCGTAGGCCTTGAATCCGACTTCGCGAATTTCCCAGCGACTGCCGAGCTCCGCGGTCACGGCGTGGAGGTCTACTGCTTCGCACAACGTGCTGAAAAATCCGCCAAAAGGCTGTTCGAGCGCGGTGCGGCTGCCGGTAAAGCCGCGCTTTGCGAGCGCCGCGGCGAGGATGCCGCTCTGCGCCGCTCGCCCGGCGTGAAATCGCTTGCTCATGGCGCCGGTGCGCGCGCCGTGCAGACCTGCGGCCTGAGTGGCGGCGATGCCGAGTGCATCGGCCGTTGCTTCAGCCGAAAGGCTCAAGAGATTGGCGCATGTGGCGGCCGCGGCGAGCGTACCGACTGTGCCGGTTGTGTGATGGCCGCGCAGCCCGTGTGCGAGACCGACTGCGATGCCGATGCGCAAGCCGATCTCGTAGCCCGCGACGACGGCAGTCAGAAATTCCGCAGGCGACTTGCCGTGTGCCTCCGCGAGAGCAAACGCGGCTGGAATCGTCACGGCGCCGGGGTGCATGCTCGCGCGCAGGTGTATGTCGTCGAGCTCGAAGCCGTGGGTTGCGGTGCCGTTTGCCATGGCGGCTGCGTCGACGCCGCAGCGCGCGCCGTGTCCCCACAGCGATGCGCGGGTGCCGGGGCTGAGCTCCAGAGCGGTCTCTGCGCTGATGCGGCCCCACGGCTGCTGCGATCCGAAGAGCGCGCAGCCGAGCGCATCGAGAAGGCACAGCTTTGCGTGCGTCCACGCGGGCTCCGGTATGTCGGCGCGCTTGAGACTCGAGATCCATTCGGCGACTCGCGCGGTGACGCGTTCGTCAGTCACGGCAGGGGAGACGGTCATGATCGTTCCAGTCTGTTCATTGGGGGTGAGTAGGTGTGCTCGTCGCGAATCGTTAATCGGCCTTGACGTGAGCATCTCTGACAATGGTTGCATAAAGCTCGATCTCTTTCCTGATCAGCGACGAAAATTCCTGGGGCGTGCTGTGCATCGGCTCCACGCCGTGCACTGCCAGCTGCTCCCCGAAATCCTGCCGCTTCACTGTATCGGAGACGGCTTTGTGCAAGGCAGCCACCGTGGCGGGCGGCGTCTTTGCCGGAACGACGATGCCATACCACGAGGTAATGTCGTAGCCTTTCATACCGGACTCCGAAATGGTCGGCACGTCGGGGTAGAGCCTGCTGCGCGCAGCCGATGTCGACGCGAGCAGCTTCAGCTTCGCTGATTTCACGTGCGCCAGCGCAGTCGGCCCGCTCGCAAAATACAGATGGAGCTGTCCGGCGAGGAGATCGGTCATCGCCGGGCTCCCGCCTTTGTACGGCACGTGCTGTATGTCAAGCCTGCCCATGCTCTTGAAGAGCGCGCCGGCGAGGTGCGGCGCGCTGCCGTTCCCGGGCGAGCCGTAGTTCAACTCGCCTGGCCGCGCTTTCGCGAGCGTGATGAGCGCCCTGACCGAGGCGACCGGCAACGCGGGATGAACGACGAGCAGATAGACGGACGTTGTGACGAGCGACACCGGAGCGAAGTCGCTTACCGGATCATAGGCGAGCTTCGGGTACAGGCTTGGGCTGATTGACAATGTGCCGGTGTACGCGAGCAGCCACGTCTGGCCGTCAGCCGGCGCTTTCGCCGCGAGCTCGGTGCCGAGCATGCCGCCCGCGCCCGCGCGGTTGTCTACGACGACACGCTGCGGCAGGGCGTCCTTGAGCTTGTCTGCGAGCAGGCGCGCAACGAGATCCGAGCTGCCGCCGGGTGTGAATGGAACGATCAGGCGCATCGGCTTTCCCGCGCTCTCCGCCGCGGTCAGCTGCGGCGCAAAGGTGGCGGAACCGACGAAAGCGCAGAAGAGTACGGTCCTGATGCGTGACACGCGCGGCTCGTTGTCGCGGTTCGCATCCACTAAGGCGTGGGACTGCCGGAGTTCCGAAAATCGGCTTCGAGGGTCGCTGTCTTTTGCGGCTGGTAATCGATGCGTACGTTTTTCACCGACTTGTCGATGCTTTCCACCTGGAGGAGCTCGAGCACTTCGTCGCTGCTGCTCTCGAACCAGTACGGAAGCCCTCTCGGGATCATCACGCCTTCGTGCCGCCCGAGCTCCGCAATCACCGCGTCGTTCTCACCGTAGAAGCGTACTTTGCCTCGCAGTACGAACCAGAACCCATCCTGCGCGGGGTGAGAGTGCATGTTGTTCTCGCCGCCGCTCGTGATCACCTGCACGTTCGAATAAAGGATGTCGCTCCTGCACAGCTTCACGACGGTCTTCGAGCGCTCGGCGTCCGGTGTGGCGTATCTGAATACGGTGGCCTGCGAAGATGGGCTCATTCAAACTCCTGTTGCGGATGATTGTTGTGGGCGATCGTTATCCAAGCGAGGCCGGAGCGTGGACGTATCGTATGACCCCGGCTTGGCACGCGCTTTCTAGAACGAGTATCGACGCAATCCGCCGTCGACTGGTATTACGGTGCCGCTGATGTAAGCGGCGATTGGCGAGGCAAGAAAGACCGCGAGGCACGCGAGCTCTTCAGGCTGTCCGAAACGTCTCACAGGAATGTGTTGCTCGGCGAATGCCTTGCGAACCGGCTCCGGATTGTTGCGCAGGATCTGCTCACTGATGATGCGCCCGGGCGGAATGCTGTTTATGGTGATGCCGTATTGCCCCACTTCCTTGGAAAGACCTTTCGCCCAAGCGTGCACGCCGGCTTTAGCCGAATACGCCGCATTGAGGCGCTCATGCTCCTGTTTGCCCGTGATGTTGATGATGCGTCCCCAGCGCTGCTCGATCATCCAAGGCAGGATCTCGTGCGTCAGCTGTCGCACGCGCGTGAAGTTAAGCGTCATCGCTTCCACCCAGCGAGCGTCCGGTGCGTCGATGGGCAGGGGCCTGCTGCCGCCGGCGCAGTTGATCAGAATATCGATGTGCCCGAGCGCCTGGAGCGCTGTTGCCGCGACTCGCTGCGGCGCGTTTTCCTCCATGATGTCGGCGGCCACGATATGCGGCTGTCGTGCGCCGCTCGCCGCGATTTCCGCGGCCAGGCTTTCGAGCATTTCAAGTCGGCGCGCCGTGATGCACACGGCCACCCCTTCGGCGGCGAGCGCGAGCGCGATGGCACGTCCAATGCCTGCGCTTGCGCCCGTGACGAGAGCGGTTTTGCCTGTGAGATGCAGCTCCATGTGTCGACCTCGTGAGGGCTACTGCGGCTTGATCTTCGCAGCCGCGATCACCTTCGCCCATTTGGCGGTTTCCGATGCCATGTGCTGAACGAACTGTGCGGGTGAGTTGCCGACCGGCTCAGCGCCATCGGTCGCAAGGCGGCTTTTCATCTCGGGGGCGTGGACGATCCTCACGATCTCCTTGTTCAGCTTGGCGACCACTTCCGGCGGCGTGCCGGCCGGCGCGAGAAAGCCGAACCATGAATCGACTTCGAATCCCGTGACCCCTTGTTCCACAATGGTAGGCAGCTCCGGAAGCAGGGTGGAGCGCTTCGCGGTCGTAATGCCGAGCGCACGCAGCCTGCCCGAGCGCACATGCGGTATCTGCGAAGGCACGTTGGCGAAGAGGAGCGCGCAATCCCCCGTTAGCACGCCGATATTTGCTGCGCCGGTTCCGTTGTAACCCACGTGCACCAGATCGACGTTGGCCATCAGTTTGAAAAGCTCCGATGTGAGATGCGTCGGAGTCGCGTACCCGCCGGCTGCGACATTCAGCTTACCGGGATGGGCTCTGGCGAGCGCGATCAGCTCCTTCACTGAGCGCGCGGGTACGGATGGATGGATGACGAGCAGGTAGGGATAGGTCACGGCAAGCGTGATCGGCGCGAAGTCGCGCGCCACGTCATATCCCAGCTTCGGCGTAAGAGTCGGCGAGATCACGAACGGACCTGAGGAGGTGCCGATGATCGTGTGGCCATCAGGTGGTGATT
>JAQGNH010000536.1 GCA_028291945.1 Betaproteobacteria bacterium | reverse complement strand
ATCGTGAGGCGTCTCAACGCCGAGATCGTGAAACTGCTGCACGCGCCTTCTACGAAAGAGCAGTTTTTCGCAGCCGGTGTCGAAGCGGTCGGCAGCACGCCCGAAGAGCTCGCGGCGACGGTAACATCGGAGATCGCGCGCTGGGGCAGCGTCATTCGCCAGGCGGGGATACGGGCGGAGTAGAACGCCTCGCTCGCGCGCGAATAGCTTCGCGCGAAGTGCACTGTAAACATCGGCAACACACCAAAGGGGGATTACATGAAGATCACCGAGCTCCAGACCCACCTCGTGCGCCTCCCCGGCGCGCCGACGCTCGCCGATATCCCGGACAAAGCGGATCAGTACACGTTCGTGACACTTCAATTGCGAACCGATGAAGGCATCGAAGGCATCGGCATTACATTCTTCGGCGCGGGGCTTGCCGCAACGCTGAAAAGCGCGGTGGATCAGCTCGGCGCACTGACTGTCGGCGAAGACCCGCTACGGCCCGAAGCCGTCGTCGAGAAGCTGCGCGGTGCCGCAAAAGGTGCCGGCCCCGGGGGAATCTTCACGCTGGCGAGCAGCGCCATCGACATCGCCCTTTGGGATATCAGAGGCAAGGCGTTGAATCAGCCCGTGTGGAAGCTGCTCGGCGGGTTTCGCGACCGCGTGCCGACGTACGCCAGCGGCGCGATGACGCGCGACCTGACGCTGGATGAAGTCGTCGGCGCCGGCCCGAAGCTCGTCGCAAAAGGCTTTCGCCAGATGAAGACGCAGATGGCGCTTCCAGGCAAGGCGACGCCGAAGAAAGAAGTGGAGCGCATGTGGCTCGTCCGCGAAAGCATCGGTCCCGACATCGATCTCATGTGCGACATCAACCAGCGCTGGAGCGTGCCGCAGGCGATATCGATCGGACGGCGGGTGGAAGAGGTCGCGCTCTTTTGGCTCGAAGATGTGACGGCCTGCGATGATTTCCCAGGGCTCGCTCGCGTGGCAGATGCGCTTGACACACCCGTCGCCGGGGGCGAGTACGTTTACGGTCCGGTTCCGTTCCGGCACATGATGGAAGCGCGTTCGGTCGACATCGTGATGGTGGATCTCATGCGCGCAGGCGGCATCACGCAGTGGATGAAGATCGCCGGCATGGCGGAAGCGTTCAACCTCCCTATCGTGAGCCATCTCGTGCCCGAGATACACGTACATCTCGTCGCGGCAGTGCCGAACGGCCTGACTGTCGAATACATGCCTCGCTCACGCGGCTTGTACAAGGAAACGCCGAAGATCGAGGATGGGCTGCTCGTCGTGCCGCAGAAGCCCGGGCTCGGGCTCGAGTTCGATCCCGAGGTTTTGAAGCGCTACGGCGTGAGGGGTTAGGCGGTCGTAGTACGGCTGCCATGGATTGGGAATCGAATCATGAAAGCACTGGTGATCGGCGGCACCGGGCCCTCCGGTCCGCATATCGTGAATGGCCTTCTGGAGCGGAGGTACGATGTCACCATCCTCCACGGCGGCCAGCACGAAGTCGAATTCACGCAGCCGGTCGAGCACATCCATACGGATCCTCACTTCGCTGAGACTTTGGCGCCCGCCCTCGAAGGGCGCTCTTTCGACATCGTGCTCGCTACATACGGCAGGATGCGAATTATCGCGGACCTGCTAAAAGGCAAGACTGGGCGCTTCATCGGCGCTGGCGGCTCCGCGGTCTATGCTCATCACGACGATCCGCGCTGGGGGCCGCTCGGCCCTCCAACCATGGTGCCCGAAGACGGTCCGCTACGGGACGGTCCGTCTGAACCGAAATTCAACCATCTGATGTGGGTGACTGAAGACACAGTGATGCGGGCGCACCGCGAAGGTCACTACAGCGCCACTTACTTTCGGTATCCGACGCTCTATGGTGCGCACTCGCCCGCGAATCCGGACTGGAGCATCGTGCGCAGGATCCTGGATGGTCGGAAGCGACTTATCATCCCCGCGAATGGCCTGCTAAAGCGGCGCGGCTACGCCCGCAATGTTGCCCACGCCTTGCTGCTTGCCGTCGACAAACCCGCTGAGTCGGCCGGACAGATCTATAACATTCGCGACGAGCGCCAATACACGCAACGCCAGTACGGCGTGTTCATTGCCCGTCATCTCAAACGCGACTGCGAAATCGTCGAAGTGCCGCCGACGCTGGCAGAGAAAGTCTACAAGGGCGGCGCTGCTCGCCCGCGGGACTGGATGATCGAATATGACATCAGCAAGATCAAGACGCAGCTTGGCTATCACGATGTGATTGCACCCGCGCAAGGGCTTGCCGACGCGGTCGATTGGCTGGTGGCTAATCGACCCGAGCCAGGCGGGGAAATTGAGCGACAGCTGGGCGATCCGTTCGCTTATGCTGCGGAAGATGCGATGCTTGCGGCCTATGAGGCGGGCAACGATGCGGCCAACGCGGTGGAGTTCCCGGAGATGCAACTCGGCCACATGTATCGCCATCCGAAGAAGCCCGGGGAGGTTTGGGCACCACCGTCGCGGTCGTAAGCGAATCAGCTACGCGAGCAAGGAACCAGTAGCATCCGCCCTCGCCCCGTACGGCGTTCGGCTGAGCGGAAGATTGCTCACAAGGCGCAACCCATGTGCGCCGTTCCTTGCATCCGATTCGCTTAGACGCGAAACTCCCCTTCCGGCTCGCACACGCGCCACCTCGAAGCGCTCGTCGCCAATGCGCCACGCGTGACGTGCCCAACGGAGTGAGTAGATGCGAGTATCACCAGGCCGACAGTGCTGGCGGCCAACCTCAGTCGCTGTTTTAGCGCTAACGACGATAACAGGCCTGCCGCTGGCGCACGCGGAGACCTTTCCTGCGAAGCCTGTCCGCATGATCGTCCCCTTTGCGCCCGGAGGCGGAGCTGATCTTACCGCGCGCGGCATCGCGCAGCGGCTCAGCATTATCTGGAAGCAGCCGGTCGTTCCGCACAACATCGCCGGTGCCGCAGGCAATCTCGCCGCAGCAACCGCAGCAGCGAGCCAACCCGACGGCTACACGCTGTTCTTCGCGACGGTGCAGATCTTCGTCAGCAATCCCGCGTTGTACGACAAGCTGTCGTTCAATCCAGAGCGCGACTTCTCGCCGGTCATCCTCATTGGAGAAGGACCGCACGTCCTGCTGGTGAGCTCGGGATTCAAAGCGACGAAGCTGTCAGAGCTCATCGCGCTCGCCAAGGAACGGCCGGGCCAATTGAACTTCGGCTCTGGCGGCGTCGGAACTTCGTTGCACCTGGCCGGCGAATACTTTAAGACGCGCGCCGGAATCGAGCTCGTGCACGTGCCGTACAAAGGGGCCGCGCCTGCGATTGCGGCGATGCAGGGCAACGAGATCCAGATGCTGTTCGACAACGGCTTGTCCGCGATCGGTCACATCCGCAGCGGCCGCACGCGGGGGCTCGGCATTGCGAGCGAGAGTCGTTCACCGGTATTGACCGAAGTGCCGACGTTCGAGGAAAACGGAATCCCGAACTTCCGCTCCGGCGTCGGGCACAGTCTTTACGTGCGGTCGGGGACCCCTGCCGCGATCGTGCATACCGTGAACCGCGCCATCAACACGGTGCTCCAGGACGCCGAGTACAAACAGCAGATGACCGCGCTCGCCTACAACCTCGCCGGAGGAACGCCCGAGCAGCTCAAGGCGCACATCGAGGCCGAACGAAAGAAGTGGCTGCCGATCATTCGCACGCAGAAAATCAAAGCTGAGTGACGAGGGCGCGAGCTGAGACCTGGTCGTGCTGACCGTAAGCAACACGTGCTGAAGGCGAAGCACGAACAACAACCATCTACGTTCCCCCAATCGCAGGCTCTTGGATTCTTAATGCAGCTCCAGCGCGGCGTCCTTCACGAGCTTGCGCCACTTGGCGATTTCGCTCCTGATGTGCGCGCTGAACTGGTCAGGGGTGCTGCCAACAG
>JAQGNH010000498.1 GCA_028291945.1 Betaproteobacteria bacterium | reverse complement strand
ACGGAAGCGTTCGCATCTGTGGTGGTTCGGGCACCATGCGCGCGACAAAAGCTGCACTGACAAGCCCGCACACTCCAGCGCTCAGGCAGCTGCGATGTCCGGAAGGTGAAAGCCACTGCGCCGCAATGGCAGCTGCCTTCGAACGCGTGCAAATCGGATGACATGGCAGCTCTCACTTATTTTTTATTCCGGCACGAAAGACAACCAGTCCAGCCCGAGGCTGTGCGCGAGAGCCTGCAAGAACGCGATCGGAAACTCAGCTGCGGTCTGAACGGGCGACTCGAGGAAGCCGCGTAGCTCCCAGCCCACTTTCTCCTCCAGCTGTTCAACCGTGATTCCTTCTTTCGCGACGTGCTGCGCGATGCGTGCAGGAAGGTCTACGAGCGCAACGTGTTCGTCAGGCGAAGAGTGCACTTCGAAAATGTCATGCAGCTTTACGCCGAGCAGCGATGCGAGTTCCATTGCCTGGAAAAGCGTGAGGCTCGACACGAGCTCATCGTCCCGCTGCTCAAGATCGTCATACCACGCAGTGTTCAAGCCCAGGCTTTGCGCGATCTCGCCTTTGGGTTTTCCCGCTCGGATGCGCAAGCCGCGAATTCTTGCAGCCGTTCCCATACGTGAATCCTAAGATCAGGATGTATCAGTCCGAGCTTGTCGAGATGGACCTCGCGAAGCCGAACGATCGATCATGAAGCGCCGCTTTGGTGATGCCCGGCGATCACGGATTCGAGAAGTCTGCGCAATTGATGTGAGGTTAAGTCAACCATCTTGTCCGCCATTTCTCTGGCGGTCCTGCGCCTTCTCGATCGGACCCCACAGCACTTCCGCCACTGGAATAATAGACGCCGCAAGGATAGCCGAGAAGCGGTCGAACCCAGACTCCTGAGATAGCTCGTCGAGGGCGCGCTGCGCGAGTAATTTGAAGAGCTCTTGGCCGGTGTGGTTGCGAAATGTATCAATGACTCGCTCATAACGACGCTTTCGTAAGAGTTCGGGAACAGGCACGTTCAATCGGACACCACCTGCATTTGAGTCGGTCCGAGCCCGAGCGAGTGAGACGAAGACGTACCCTCATCCGTGCGCCACCATTTTTCGACCCACGCTCCGCCCCACTCATCGATTTCGTAGACCTCGAATACCTCACCTTCCATCGAGCGAGCGCATTCGGCTTCGGATTCCGGCAGTTCCGACAAAACGGACGGGCTGATTTTCAGCACGCGCACGCGCATGCCGACTCGCACTACTGCGCCATTTACATCGCGTGCTTCGCTATCGGTTGTCATAGTCATGTGTCAGATAAAAGTTGGGATAAACGGCACGGAGCCGACGAAGGTTGCGTCTCGATCGAAGTATTGGCGAACCGCGCCCGCCTATTATCGCGCTTTCGATATTCGGCTGACGCCTGATTTCGCGCCCACGTATCTAGAGCCAAGGCGCGACGGCGCAGAGCCTATTGTCCTGCTCACAATGCGAATCTGGCAACGGCCCTCTCGTCCCACTCGATACTCTGGCCCGGTTTATCGGGAACCATGAGATGTCCATTCTTGAGTTCAAAGGGCTCGGAGAGTATCGGGTTGGCCCAGTCTTGCCATTCAAGCCAGTGCGCGGTGTCGGTGACTCGCATGAGATGCGCGGCGATCTCAGGGTACAAGTGAGTGGACATCGGAATGCCGGCGGCGCTCGTGATCGCTGCCGCGCGCAGCCATCCTGTGACACCCCCAATGCGCATCAGGTCGGGCATGACGTAGTCTCCCGCGCCGGCGAGCACCGCTTGATACAGCAGGCGCGCGCCGTAGAAATTCTCCCCGAGCTGAACGGGAGTCTTCAGCTCTCGCGCCAGCTGAACATAACCGGGGATGTTGTCGTAAGTCGTCGGCTCCTCGAACCAATACAGACCGTGATCGTCGAGAGCGTGACACCGCACGAGTGCATCACCGAGTGACAAGCCCTGATTGAAGTCGCGCATGAGTTTCACTGTGCCGCCAGCCGCCTCGCGTACGGCGGCGATAGCAGCCAGATCGTCAGCCAGCGTTTCTCTTCCCAGTCTGAGCTTCAGTCCGGTGAACGCTCCTTCAGCCACTAGCGCGGCCGCCTCAGCAGCCAGTTTCTCTACCGGCGTCAACCATAGGCCGTTGCTGTTGTAGGCCGGGACCGGACCGACTGTCCCGCCGAGGAACACGGCGAGCGGCATGTCGGCGGCTTTGGCCAATGAATCCCACGCCGCCATGTCGAGCCCAGATGCGGCTATCAGGGATACGCCTTCTCGCCCGATCAGATGCAGCGAGCCCATCGCTTGGCGATAGCCATCGAAGGGCGCCAGCGGTTGACCCTTCGCCGCTTCGGCGAGATCTTCAAGCATGGGCACGATGTAACGCGCGGATTTCTTCAAATAAGGCTCGAGGTAGCTGTGCCCGACAACGCCTTCGTTGGTGTAGAGGTCGATCAGAATTAGCGGCCAGTCTTGAAATAGGCCAACTTTCGAGACAACCGGTCGCTTCAACGGCACGACGACAGGCCGCGCTCGAATACTTTTCAGTGTCAGCTGGACGGGCGCCATAAATTGCCTCCTGCCTCAAACTGCGAACAGCCAGCAACCCCGGCGGCCAAGCATCGCGTAAGGATGCGATTTCATGGATGCCGACAAAGCCTATCTCTTCTTCGCTAGGGCGGCCTCCGCCGCGATCTCCTTCCCCGCCGCGTCCACGTAATGAATATCAAAAGGCGCATCCGAACTGACAAACCCCGTGCAGGCGGAAGGGCACGTGAACTGGTGAACGTGTTTGCCGGGCATCATTGCGTAACCGCCCGGCCCGAGCGCCGCAGAGCCGCCGTTGACCCTCATCTGGACTTTCACCGAGCCGCTCACCACCATGACGTGTTCGGTCGGTGTGTGCCAATGCCACGGGATCAAGCAGCCGGCCTTGCCTTTGAAGAGGATGACGGATGGGCCTTTGGTGGGATCACCGCTTTCCACCGCCTGTGTGATGCACGAGGGTAGCCCAGGCACCGATACGAACTTGTTTTCCGGCATCTTTCGAAGCACACCCACTTCTTCTGCGTGGGCATATGCAACGAAGACGCAAGCGATCACGGTTGCAGCAAATCTCATGGCGGCTCTCCTTTTGAAGCACAGCTGCGACTGCACGCATCGCCGATCTAGGGATTAAGCCACGGGGCAATGCGGCGAGGCAACAGTGCGGGGCAGGCGAAGGAACGTCTGGCGAGTCGTGCCGCTATCGACTCCGGCCGTGGCTGCAGCGAACTCGCGAGGCGTGGCCCTCCTGCGTGGGTGCGTATCGTTTGCGCACGCACTGTGTCTCCACTGTTTCATCGGCGCCGCCGCCGATGCCCCTTTGATTACCCTCCAGCTGCGGCTTTGATACCTGTTGCCTTCACGAGCTTGCCGAACTTGTTCACTTCGGTTTTCAGGTAGACGTGGAACTGTTCCGGCGTGCTGGCGATGACCTCGGCGCCGACTTCGGCATGCTTCTGCTGGATGTCCGGCATCTTCAGAATCTCGACGAGATCCTTATGCAGCCGTGCCACCAGCGGCCTCGGCATGCCTGCCGGACCTGCAATAGCCGACCACGATGAGTTCTCGTAACCCGGGACGCCGGCTTCCGCAACCGTCGGCAAATCGGGAAGGGCAGGCGATCGTCTTGCGCCGGTGGTCGCGAGCGCGCGCAGGCGGTTCGTTTTGACGTGAGGCGTAGTCGAGATCATGTTGTTGAAGAGTACCTGGATCTGTCCACTGATGAGATCGGTAAGCGAAGGGGCCGAGCTCTTATACGGGATGTGAGTCATCTTGGTCCCGGTCATGAGCGTGAAAAGTTCGCCCGAGATGTGCCCGAAGCCGCCGATACCCGATGAACCGTAATTGAGCTGACCGGGTTTCTCCTTTGCAAGCGCGATCAGTTCTTTGACTGTCTTGGCCTGCACCGTCGGATGAACGACGAGCACACCCGGTGATGTCGATACCTGCGTGATCGGCGAAAAATCCTTCACGACGTCGAACGGCAGGTTGTAGAGGTGCGGGTTGACCGCCCAGGTTCCTACCGTCGCGATTACGAGCGTGTAGCCGTCGGCCGGTGCGCGCGCCACGATTTCCATCCCGATGTTGCCGTTCGCACCACCGCGGTTGTCGACGATGACCTGCTGGCCGACGCGCTGGCCGAGCTTCTCGGCAAGCATGCGGCCCTGGATATCAGTCGGGCCGCCGGGTACGAAAGGCACGACGAGTCGAACCGGCTTGCTCGCGTAATCGCCGGGCCCTTTGGTCTGAGCGTTTACGGCGGGGCTGAGTGCGAGCGCAATGACGCAGGCGATTTGATGCAGTTGGAACTTCATTACTTCCTCCTTATAAGAATGTGCGCACATTGTAAGTGCGCTGAAGGAAGTTCGCTCGCCTGCGCCGGGAAGCGGCCCGTCAGTCGCCGAGTGTCTGTTTCAGACGCATTACCGCAGAAGCGGGACTCGTGAGAACTTTGCGACCGGGCTTCGCGGGAATGGACTCAGCGGCACTCGCCATCGAAAACTGACCAAGGACCAACGCTTCACAGTCGTGCATCTCTGCAGCGGCAGCCGCAATGAGGCGATCGTGCTCGTGAGCGTGGCCTTCGTGCAGTGCTGCGAGTGCCGCTGGGACAGCACTCGTTGTAATCGTGAGCTTGGCGCCCTTGTCACGAGCCAGGTCTTCGAGCTCCATCTTGAGTGAAGGGATACTCGGTTCGAAGGTTGCGATGAGTCCGATGTGCGTTCCGGCCGAAAGCGCCTCGTCCAGCATCGCCTCGTTCGGCTTGAGCACTGGAATGTCGAGTGCTTGGCGAGCGGCCTCGATTGCGGGACCGAAAGCCGAGCACGTAAAGAGAATCGCATCGGCACCGCAGCCGCGCGCGTAGCGGGCAAGCGCGACGAAGCGCTCCGTCATCTCGTCGGTGAGCCTCCCAGCCGCAGCGAGGTCGGCAGAGAGTGAGTCCTCGAGAAGATTCGTCGTTCGTGCTGCGGGCCACAGGCGCTTGAATGCGGCGACGATCGGATCGATTGCGACGGGGGTTGCGTGAATGAGAGCGATGCGAGGTGATTTCATGAAATTGTTAACCACAAAGGACACGAAGGACACAAACGAGAGCCAAAAGGCTCAATATGAGCCGCTCGCGATCCAGATACAGTCACTGCAGGGATTAGGAGCTATCTCAAAAACCCGTTCGTGCTGAGCCAGGCGCCAATGTGCCGCGGTCGAAGTATGAACGCTGAAGAGTCTTTGAGATGGCTTCTAGTCTCGCAGCGCTTACCTGTGTTAGATCGCCTGCTTTCCTTTGTGTCCTTTGTGGTTATCTTTTGAGTATTAAACAGTTTGAGCAACGCGATTTGCGCTTTTTTCGAGCTGAGCCACCACCGCCGCACCGAACGCGCGCGTTCCGGTGTTGCCGCCGAGGTCCGCAGTGCGAGTCGCCGCATTCGCGAGCACTGCATCCACCGCGGCTTCGATGGCGCGCGCGGCTTGCGCCAGTTCCGGCCGGCTGCGCCGGTTACCGAGCCAGTCGAGAAGCATCGCGGTCGAGAGTATCAGCCCCGTAGGGTTGGCGACGTCATTGCCCGCGATATCGGGTGCAGAGCCATGACCGGCATTCGCTACTGCATATCGATCGCTCGCGTTAAGCGCGGCGGCGAGCCCGAGGCTCCCAGACATCGCGACGGCGAGATTCGAGAGAATGTCTCCAAACATGTTCGTGATCAATATGACGTCGTGCCGCTCGGGACGCGTGTAGAGGTCAGCGGCCATCGCATCGATGTCCATCTCGCGCATCGTGACGTCCGGAAACTGTTTGGCGACCACGGTCGCCTGATTGATGAATATACCGTCGGAAAGTTGCAGCACGTGCCGCTTCCCTACGGCGGTGACGTGTTTGCGGCGGCGCTGCGCATACTCGAAGGCGACCTGCGCAATACGGCGCGAGGCTTTCGCGGTAATCTTGCGAACCGATAGCGCGACATCCTCAGTCGGCATGAACTCGCCGCTTCCGAGAAACATGTTGCGATCCGAGTAAAACCCTTCGGTGTTTTCCCGCACGATGAGGCAGTCGAGCTTAGGCACCGCTTTCAGTAGGCCCGCCCGACTGCGCGCGGGCCTTATATTGGCGTAAAGGTCGAGCCGCTTGCGTATGGTTCCCGGGACGTTGATGCCGCCTCGTTCGCGGGGCGCATACTCCGTCATGCCGCAAGGCCCGAGCACTACGGCGTCAGCGGCGAGTGCTTCGTCGACGATCGAATCCGGCAGTGTCGTCCCGGCTTTGCGATAGCTCGCGACGCCGACATCCCGCGTTTCGAACTTAAGACCGAGCGTATACATCGTGTTTGCACGCTCGAGTACGCCCAGCGCAGCAGCAGTGATTTCCGGACCGATGTCATCGCCCGGCAGGACGAGTATGTTCATTAGAGGATTCCGATCAGAGAAGTTTGCGGAGAGACTCACGCATACGATATTGTAAACCCCCGGGGCACGCACGCAGGGGCGGAGGAGCATCAGAACGAAACGGGTGGTGTTATCGCGAGATCGTTCGCATACTCAAACGCCCCGACCAACGAGCGGCTGAGGCCCGTGGGCTCTGAAGGCCCGCCAACTCACCGGAAGAATTCGGTAAGCTCGTGCGTGCGGAAAGCGTCAAGTATGCGAAAGCGACACCAGAGGCGAGCGTCAAAGTCGAATAACCGTCGGCCGTGCCAACGGAGGAGCCATGAGAAGCATTTTGGTCATAAAGGGGCTACTGCTCGCGGCGAGCGCAGCATTGTCCATCTCTGCGCCGGCGCAGACCTATCCGACCAAACCCGTACGGATCCTGGTCGGCTTCGCGCCCGGCGGCGGAACCGACATCATGGCGCGTGTAGTTGCGGCGAAGCTCAGCGAATCGATGAAGCAGCAATTCATCGTCGACAATCGCCCCGGTGCGAATGCGAACCTTGCCGCCAAACTCGCGGCCGAGGCGCCGGGTGATGGTTATACGCTGCTCTTCATGTCGGTCGCCCATATCATGAGCAAACCGGTTTACAAGAATCTCGGTTATGACATCGAGCGCGATCTGACGCCGATCACGATCGTCACGAGTGTTCCCAATGTGCTGTGCGTGAACCCCGCATTGCCGGCGAGAACGGTGAAAGAGCTGATAGCGCTTGCGAAAAACAAACCGGGAGAGCTGACCTACGCGACCTCTGGCGTGGGCAGTCCCGAGCATTTCGCCGGTGAAATGTTCAAGATGATGACCAGGACGAACATGCTGATGGTGCCCTACAAGGGCGGCGGGCCGATCGCGATCGATCTCGTTGCGGGGCACGTCATGTCAGCGTTCAATACGATGCCGCCGATTATTCCGCACATCAAATCCAATCGTGTGCGCGCGATCGCGGTGACGACCGAGAAAAGGGTAGACGTGCTGCCCGATGTACCCACCGTTGCCGAAACCGTTCCCGGCTACGTGATGAGCACCTGGTATGGGGCGGTTGCACCCGTGAAAACGCCGCGAGAGATCGTGCAGCGCCTCAATCAGGAAATGGTGAAAACGCTCGCCATAGCGGAGGTGAAGGAAAAGCTCGCTGCGCTCGGCGCAGACGTCATGGGCACGACCCCCGAAGAGACCGCCGCGATTTTCAGGACCGATCTCGCGAAATTCACGAAAGTGGCGCAGGCAGCGAACATCCACGCGGATTGACCGGAAAGACGAGCATGCGCATCGAACGAGGTCTGGTCGAGACGCCGTATGGCTATATTCACTATCGGCGCACCGGAAAGCAACATGCCCGCGTCGTGGTCATCAGCCACATCAACCAGCAATCGTCGGCGCTGATGATCGAGCTGCTCGAAGCGCTCGGCGAGAAAGTGCAAGCTGTGGCCATCGATTACCCAAGCTGCGGCATGTCGGATCACGTGCGCGAGCAGCCTGCCATCGAGGATTATGCGAAGTGCGCGGTGACCGTGATCGACGCGCTGGGTGTCGAACGCGCAACGGCGCTCGGCGAGGCGACGGGGGCATTCGTGTCCGCCGAGCTTGCGGCTGCCTATCCTTCGCGCATCGAGAGCGCCGTTCTCGTCAACTGCCCGTACTACGCGGAGAAATCAGCGAGCGCGCGTGCGCACGCCCCGCTGCAGTCGACGCTGCGGCCGAGCGATGCGAGCGGGTTCCCGCTCACACGCACCCTCGACTTCGTGCTCGAGCACGATGCGCTGCACGCGCCCATCAATGCGAACCAGTCGTGGATGGACCGCATCAACGTTGCGCAGATGGAGGCCGGGCGGGACCGCTGGCAGCCTTTGCAGGCGCTGGGCGAGTACGACCTTCCCGCGAGCCTGCGCAAGATCCGTTGTCCGGTACTTTTCATCATGGGAGAGCAGTTTCACTACATCAGGGATTTGCCGACATTGAAATCGCTGACGCCGCGTTCTGAAACGGAGATCATCCCGGGCGCACGCTTCTGCGTGACGTGGAGTCACGCGCGCCACATTGCGTCTCGTGCGCTCGATTTCATCGGGGTGTAGCTGCGGCTGCATTTTTCTTATCGACGGTGCTGGGCTGCCATCTCCCCACCTTGGTGATATTGTTGATTCGTTCTCAGCACGCTGAAGTGGGATCGCAGCGCTCCGCCGCACGATCGTGGTGAGCAGCGAGTAACCGCCAAGCCGTGTGCTACGATAGCCCGGCACACGAATCGAGGAGCGACCCTGCGGCGCAAAGATCCGCGGCGGCGAGAGCATCAGCACCGATCCGGTTTCCAGGGAGGAATCATGAGTCTGCTGTTCCGCGCCGTCGTCCTGGCGGCCATTGCTTCTGGCGCAACTATTCTTCACGCGCAAAGCTATCCCGCCAAGCCCATTCGTATCGTCGTGCCCTATCCGCCCGGCGGAACGTCCGACATTCTCGCGCGGCTGATCGGAGCAAAGATGACGGAAAGCTGGGGTCAGCAGGTCGTTGTCGAGAGCCGGCCAGGGGCCAACGGCAACATTGGTGCGGAGCTGGTGGCGCGATCGGCGCCCGACGGTTATGTCACGATGCTCGGCGATATCGGTACCCTGACGATCAGTCCGGCGATCTATCCGAAGCTCACTTTCGATCCCGCAAAAGATTTTGCGCCCGTGACAATGGTCGCCTATTCGCCGCACATTCTGTGCGTGCATCCGTCGGTGCCGGTGAAAACTGTGAAAGAGCTCATCGCGCTCGCAAAATCGCGTCCCGGAAAGCTCAACTACGCGGCTGCAAGTCTTGGCGGAGCGCCGCATCTGGCCGGCATCGAATTCGCGCTGCGCACCGGAGTCTCATGGGAATACATACCGTACAAGGGCGGCGCGCAGGCAGTTGCAGAAACAGTGGCGGGGCAATCGGAGGTCTTGTTCAACGGGATGCTTGCAACGTACCCGCATGTCAAGAGCGGGCGCTTGCGCCTGCTCGCCGTATCGAGCGGCAAACGTATGAGCTCCATACCTGACGTGCCTACCGTCGCCGAATCCGGTCTTCCCGGCTTCGAAACGGGGTCGTGGCAAGGCGTGCTCGCGCCGCCCGGAACTTCCCGGGATATCGTCGCCAAGCTCAATGGCGAGATCATTCGGATTGTCAACGCGGCTGACATGAAAGAGAAGCTCGCCAATCAGGGTGCCGAAGTGCTGACGATGACACCCGAGCAGTTCGGCGATTTCATCCGGAAGGAAAAAGCGCGCTGGGCTAAAGTGGTCAAGGACTCGGGCGCGAAGTTCGACTAGCAGCAATCGTTTTCATCGAGGAGAGCAGTGATGCAGTTTTGCAGGCGTGTGGGCTTGGTATTGTCATTGTTGGTTGCAGCCTGGAGCGGAGCCGCGATTGCGCAGACTTTTCCGGCGAAGACCATCCGCTTGATCCTTCCTTTTCCCCCGGGCGGTCCGAGTGACATACTCGGTCGCGCGGTGGCGCAGAAGCTCACCGAGCAAATGGGCCAGCCCGTAATCACCGACAATCGTGCCGGGGCCGGCGGCAATCTCGGACTGGAGCTGACGGCTAAAGCGCCGCCCGACGGCTACACGCTCGTTCTCTCTTCGCCGCTTATTGCGTTGAGTCCGTCTCTGTACTCCAAGCTCAACTACGAGCAGAAGGATCTCGCGCCCGTTTCGCTCGTCGCTCTGATCCAGAACGTAGTGCTGGTTCATCCCTCAGTGCCCGCGAAGAATCTGAAGGACTTGGTGCAGATCGCGCGCGCGAGTCCCGGAAAGCTCAACTACGGTTCAGGCGGCGTCGGAACGACGACGCATCTCGCGCCGGAGCTTTTCATGAGCATGACCAAAACGAAATTGGTACACGTGCCTTACAAGGGTTCGGGGCTTGCGCTGCTGGGGCTTATCAGCGGCCAGGTAGACGTCCTCGTCATGGCCGTGCCCGCGGCTGCCGCACAGGTCGAAGCAGGGAAGGCGCGCGCGCTTGCAATCGTTTCGGAGAAACGCGCGACGCCGCTGCCCAACGTCCCGACGGCGAAGGAAGCGGGCTTCGAAAACTTCGTGGTCGATATCTGGTACGGAATACTCGCGCCCAGCGGTACGCCGCAAAACGTGGTGAGCCGCCTCAATACGGAACTCAACAAGACGCTCGGATCCGCGGAGCTTAAAGACAAACTGATTGCCGCGGGTATCCAGCCCACGGGCGGCACGCCCGAGCAGTTCGCCAGCTTCATCCGCAGCGAAACTGCCCGGTATGCGAAGGTGATCAAGGACGCGGGCATCAAGCCCGAATAGTCGACAAACGCACGCTGCTGCCGATTTTATGTGCGCAACTGCGAGCGGATATGTCGCCCGCGCGATTGCGCTCTTTCGAACAGGAAACTACAAGGTGTACAAGCTACTCGTACTCATTGCACTGATCGCCGCAGCCACTGCGGGCTCCGGCGTTGCGGCGGACACGGCTTATCCCACACGACCGGTGCGCATGATCGTGCCATTCGCACCCGGTGGACCGACGGACGTCATCGCGCGCGTAATCGCGCAGAAGCTCAGCGAAAGCTGGAGCCATCAAGTCGTCGTCGATAACCGCACCGGTGCGGGCGGCAATATCGGCATCGGTCTCGCGACCAGCGCATTGCCCGATGGCTATACCATTCTCGTTGTGAGCTCCAGCTACGTCGTTAACCCGAGCTTGTACGCGAGAATCCCGTACGATCCGTTCAAGAGCTTCACGCCGGTCACGAACGCGGCTGCTTCGCCCAATGTGTTCACGGTTCATCCGTCCGTGCCTGCAAAAACGATGCAGGACCTGGTGGGGCTCGCAAAGAGCAATCCGAAGAAATACAACGTCGCAACGCCGGGGGTGGGCACGACGCCAGACCTCGGGGCGGAGTTGCTGAAGATGACCACGCACGCAGATATCGTGCGCGTCCCTTTTGGGGGCGCCGGGCCGGCTGTGGCTGCGGTTCTCGGCAATCAGGTGCAGATCGGTTGCACTGCATTGCCACCGACGACGCCGCACATACAGGCAGGCCGTTTGCGCGCGCTCGCCGTCACCGGCGCGAAGCGCACGCCCGCGCTTCCCGACGTGCCGACGATGGCGGAAGCGGGCTTCAAAGGTCAGGAGGCGGACACGTTGCAGGGCGTACTGCTTCCGGCAGGCACCCCGAAAGCGATCGTTACCAAGATTCACGGCGACATCGTTCACCTGCTCGCGCAGCCCGACGTGAAGGAGCGGGTCGCGGGGCTGGGCTTTGATATCGTCGCGAGCACACCGGAGCAGTTCGGCGCGCAGATCAAGACCGAAATCGAGAAGTGGGGCAAAGTGATCCGGGCCGCGGGGATCAAAGCCGACTAAACCTATTGACCACGAAGGACACGAAGGAAACCAAGGAAATAAAAAGCGACATGGCAGTCGTAATCATTTTGCGGCCGCCGTGGCTGATGACTTGGAAGGTGCTGGCGGTCGCCACGGCTCCGGTATCGATCTATTTCGACGCTGAACAGCCTCCCTTCCATTCGACTGGTGCTTCTAAATTTGCCGTGTTTTCCTTCGTGTCCTTTGTGTCCTTCGTGGTGAAATCTTCTGCATTTCAATGCGCATCGTAGACATCCGCGAAATCGCCGTTCCGCTCAAGACGAACATGCGCAACGCTGCGTTCGACTTCAGCGAGATGACCACGTCCGTCGTCGCAGTCGTAACCGATGTGCTGCGCGCCGGGCAGCCGGTCGTTGGTTATGCATTCAACTCCACGGGGCGTTACGCGTGCGGCGCGCAAATGCGGGCGCGGTTCATTCCGCGCATTCTCAAGTCGGATCCCGCGACGCTCGTCAACGACTCCGGCACTAATTTTGACCCGGCGAAAATCCTCGCGTGCATGATGCAGCGCGAGAAGCCGGGTGGACACACCGAGCGTTCGATTGCGATCGGCACGATCGAGGTCGCATGCTGGGATGCAGTGGCGAAGATCGAAGACAAGCCACTCTATCGAGTGCTCGCTGAGCGTTACACCGAGGGCGGGACGCAGGACGAGGTGCAGTGTTACGTCGGCGGGGGTTGGTACCACCCGGATAAAGGCGTGGAGCATCTGCAGGACGAGATTCGGCACCGTCTCGCAGAAGGCTACACCACAATGAAAATCAAGGTGGGCGGTGCGACGATACCTGAGGACGTTGAACGTATCGAGGCCGCGCTTGCCATGCTCGGCGATGGCAACCGGCTCGCAGTCGACGCGAACGGCGCGTTCCGCCGGGATCGTGCGCTTGCATATGCATGGTCGCTCGCGCCTTTCGGCCTGCGATGGTTCGAAGAGCCTACCGATCCGCTGGATTACGCGCTGCTTGCGGAGGTCGCCGACCAATATGCTTCGCCCATTGGCACCGGCGAAAATCTCTTTTCCACTCAGGATATCGAGAACCTTGTGCGCTTCGGCGGTTTGCGCGCGGACAGAGATATTCTGCAGATCGACGTACCGCAGTCGTATGGCGTCGTTCAATTCGCGCGTACGCTTGAAGCGCTTCAGGCTCACGGCTGGAAACGCAGCTCAGTCTTTCCACACGGCGGCAATCAGATGACGCTGCACATCGTTGGTGGCTTCGGGCTGGGAGGGTGCGAGGCCTATCCAGATGTGTTCGGTGCATTCGCGGGCTTTGCGGACGATGCGAGAGTCGATAATGGCTGGTTGAAATTACCCGATCGACCGGGCATCGGCTTCGAAGCGCAGAACGAGCTCTACGCGTTAATGCGCCAGCTTGCGTGATCAGTGTGTGCGGAACGGCTCTACAGCAATGGTACAGCAGTGATCCCTGGACACGAGCGAAGAGGCGGCGTGCGGAGCCTAGTCCGTAGTGCTGGCGATGTTCGCAAGCTCGTTGAGCAACCGCTCAACCAGGCTCTCCACAGATGAAAATGCTGCAAGGGCCGCAGGGCTATTAAACGTTTTGGTGTTTCGCTCGAGGCTAATGACTGCGTTCAACACTTCCGGTGCCTCGAACGCGCCGACTGCCCCCTTGAGAGAGTGAGCCTCCGCGTACGCACGCTCCAGGCAGTTACTGGAGAGCGCCATGCGGATCGAAGCGAGCAGCTGCGGCGCGGTACGGCGGAAAACGGCAGCAACTTCGGCAAGCAGCGCGTCATCGCCAGCCAGACGCGCTCGCGTTACGTTGATGTTCAAAATTCGATCTTGTGGCATTTCGGTCGTTGACGACGCGGCAACCTTTGCAAGTGTCAAGGCCTGGCCGGTCATCCGGATCTGATCGGAGCGCAAGCTAATCATGTCTCTCACCCGCGCTTGGAGCTCGATGAAATCCACAGGCTTATTCATGAAGTCGTTGACGCCGTGCTGCAGCGCATTCGTTCGCAGGGTCGCATCGTCGCTTGCGCTGATCATCAACAAGGGCGTGTCGGCCCTCCCCTGCAGGGCACATAAGCGCCGCGTGAACTCGATGCCGTTGAGTTCCGGCATCATGTAATCAACAATGACCACGTCGGGGTCGTTCGGCTGGCACCATGCGAGCGCGGCTGAGGCTTGAGTAAATCCGCGCGCGTGGCAATGCGGCAGCTTACTGATGAGCTGCTTGAGCACGGTTAAGCTAACCGGCTCGTCATCCACGATGATGATCTCCATTTTTTGTTCTGCCTGCAGCCTTTGGGTGAGGTGGGAAGGAAGAGAGGGATATCGCCGCGTTGAATCAACTGAGTCTAAAGGGCTGGGTGCCGGTCGATCCGTCAACTCCGACACGGACACTACTAAAGCAACGGCGCAAAATCGCCAAATGCATCAAGCCGGATGAGAGGGAAAGGCCCCAGTCGGCCCCCAAAAAAATGTCACGCCGAGTAAATTGCCACTGCGCGTATATGAAGAATGACGCATAGTGCGCAGCTATCCGCGTGCTTAGCTCATGGTGAAATAAAAAAAATGGCTATACGGAACAGAAAAATCCTACCTCGAGACAGACGGGAAGAGCCCCGTGTTGACATGAGCCGACGTGCGACGCTACTGGTCGGCGGTGCCTCGGTCCCCTGTCTGCTGCAGAACTTCAGCGGTAAGGGGTTTTTCATTATCAGCAACCAACAGTTCGCTATTGGGCAGATCCTGGATCTCAAATGCGAGCTGTACCCCGACAGATTCCTGCGTTGTAGAGTCGAGGTCAAACATATCAGCGAAACCTGCGTCGGCACCAAGATCATGAGCATTAGCGAAGAGGGACGTGTTTTGCTGCACCAGTTCTTGCAGGAATATTATTCGCTGAAGCTGGATCGATCGATTTGACCTGCCGTTCTGCGGTTCGCCCGATTTAAAGCCAATGCGCTGGGTTGACGCTTCCGCTCTCTGCCCAAAGAGCATTCTTGATCTTCTCTCAGCGCGTAGCCGCTAGCAGCCGCTACAAATCAATAACGCGCCCTTAGCGCAATGTCGAGCTCAAGCTCGCGCCAAGGCGCCCCGCGACGCAAAGTAGTCGTTGAAGCTTGGACAAACGCCTGCATATTCGCTGGTGCGTTCTGTCAAAGGCTGTCGTACCCAGCTGAACGGCAACGTGTATCGTCGTGGCGTGCCTCTAAGGGGCTTTACGTGTGAGCCTGTGGATGGGCGAGCGGCTTGCTCGCTATCTCAACAGCTTGACTGTTGAAATTACACAATATTCATAGTAATGTTGCTCACTCTCGGGGCGAGCTTGCGATCGCAATGCAGTTGCTGCGTGATTACGCTGACTGCTGCGTGCCGGCTCCTTTTTCCCATGCGGCTGCGTCGCGCGGCGGCTTGCCGGACTCGAGCCTGCTTTTCAGTCGCAGCATGTCTTCGTCAAGCTCGGTCTTCGGGTCCGCGCCGAAAAGTTTCGCGACGGCATGCCCCAGAACGCCGGCCGGGGGGGTATAGCTCATTAGGGTGTGCACGCGCGTTCCGGCATCGGATGGCTGGAGCCTGATGGTTCCGGTGTGCCGCACGGGGCTCCCTTCCACACTGCTCCACGCGATTACCTCGTTTGCCACGAGATCGATCACATAAGACTCGAACTCAACGGCCGTTCCGGCGGGCCCTGCGACGACCCAGTGAGACCGTCCATCCGGTCTCGTGTAGACGCTCCACACATTGCGCATGAACTGCGGGAAGTTCTCGTAATTCGCAATGAAGTCGAACACCTGATCGATCGGTGCATTGATCTGAATCGTTTTCTCGATGTCGACCACGGCCTGGTTGCTCTTGCCCGCAAGCGTGCGCAACGGCTTGTTGGTCGTGCTGCGCAGCAGGAGGAGTGCACCCGCGGTGCCGTAGATAAGGCCGCGTAAGCCGCCACGCATTGCAAGAAAACCCAATGTCGTGCCTGCTGCGCCCGCAGCGATCCGTGCCGCCGGAGTCCAGCTCGTGCCAAGCACACTTCCGCGTTCTCTCCGCCGCCGGCGGCTGCCTTCGACCTCGGAAATCCCTTCCGCGGTTTCGTAAACCTTAAGGCGGTCAACGACCGTGTTTACATCTGGGACCTGGCCTATCGCATCGATCAAATCGCTGTGCTCGTGCGCGAGAATGTACCCGCTGAGCACGACTCTGCCACCGCTGGCAGTCACGTCGACGTCGCCGGGGTGCGCTATGTACCGGCCCATCCTGGACCGCACCCGGTCGACGAGCACCTGATCTGTAGCGTTACGACGTCTAAACATGGAGCGAGCCCGCCCCGTTGCTGCGGCGGCGCGGTTACTCACATCGCGTTTGCCGGCGTCCAGGATGTCTCGTACGTTGCTCTGCGCCTTTACGGCTCGATCGCGAAGCAGTGCGCGCCGGCGACGGCCCTGTTGAGGATCTAACAGATACATTGCTGCACCGCCGAACGCAGTGCCGATGAACAGGAGCGGAACCATCGAATGTCCTCCATTGCCTGCTGGAAACCTCAGGTCGGTGCAATGCGCGTTCCCGTCCGCAGCATGGCCCCACGAGTCCAGTGAAAAGCAGGACCATCTTCCGCGGCAAGCCACGGGAGGCATGCCACTTCATGCCGTGGCAATACGCCTGACTGGCTAGATGACGCCTTTACTGCGGAGCGCTTCGAGGTCGCCCTTGGACTTGCCGAGCAGCCCTGTCAGGATTTCACTGGTATGTTGGCCGAGCAGGGGGGGCGGGATGTCATGGCGCAACGGCGTGCGCGAATACTTGATCGGATTCGCAACGAGCGGAATTGCGCCGGCGATCGGATGCGGCACGTCGATTTTGAGTCCCCTGTGCTGCACGTGCGGATCGGCATACACGTCGTCGAGGCGATTGATCGGCCCGCACGGAACGCCCAGTGGCTCCAGTATGGAAATCCACTCGGCAGTCGTCTTCGCGCGGATTGCGGGCGCCAGGGCTGAGATGCACGCGTCCCGATGTGCGACCCGCAATACGTTGTCGACGAAGCGCGGGTCCGCAGCGACGTCCGGAATGCCCGCGGCCGCGCAGAACTTGATGAACTGACTGTCGTTGCCGATCGCCAGAATAAGATCGCCGTCGAGGGTCGGGAACGTTTGATAGGGCACGATGTTAGGGTGCGCGTTGCCCATCCGCTTCGGCGCTTCGCCGCCTATGAGGTAGTTGCTGTTCTGGTTAGCAAGCCACGCCACCTGCGTATCGAGCAGGGCCATGTCGATGTATTGGCCCAGGCCACTCGACGCTCGCTCGTGCAATGCCGCGAGAATCGCAACGCTCGAGTACATTCCGGTCATGAGATCTGCGATTGCGACGCCGACTTTTTGCGGACCGCCGCCCGGCACGTCATCGCGCTCGCCGGTAACACTCATAAGCCCGCCCATGCCCTGGATCATGAAATCGTAGCCGGCTCGATCGCGATAAGGGCCGGTCTGGCCGAACCCGGTAATGGAGCAGTAGATCAGTTTGGGATTGCGCGCGCTGACGTCCTCATAGCCGAGGCCGTAGCGCTTGAGATCGCCGACCTTGTAGTTTTCGAGCAGGACGTCTGAAACATCAGAGAGCTCGCGCGCAATCTCCTGACCTTCGGGCTTGGAGATGTCTAATGTGATCGACTTCTTGCCGCGATTCGCCGACAGGAAGTATGCGGATTCGCGCGTTTCCTTGCCTTCGCGATCCTTGAGGAACGGCGGGCCCCATCCCCGGGTGTCGTCCCCGGTTCCAGGTCTTTCGACCTTGATCACTTCGGCGCCCAGATCGGCAAGCAGCTGACCGACCCAGGGTCCGGCGAGGATGCGGCTCATGTCGAGCACGCGTATGCCTACCAGTGGCCCGTGCTTTCGGTCAGTGTTCAAGCTGAAGAGCGCGCTACAAGATTAACCACAAAGGACGCGAAGGAAACCAGGACAGCCAACAACTCATAACAAAGCGAAGCAAAAAAAGATTGCTGCACGTGTATCTGATTGAGTTCTTGCTTTCCTTTGTGTCCTTCGTGTCCTTCGTGGTGAATGCTCTTCATGCTCCAACCGGTAGGTCGATGCCCACGCCGCGCTCGCGAGAAAGTGCCACGAGCTTATGCGCGACGTAGAGGTCCTGTATTCCCATGCCATGCGATTCGTAGAGCGTGATCTGATCGGCTGACGTACGACGCGGCGCGTGGCCGATGATGACTTCTCCGATTTCTGTCACGGTGTCCCAATCCACAAGACCTTTTTCGACCGCCGGTAGAAGATCACCGCATTCGTTGCGCGCCGTGCCGCGCGAATCCACCGTGATGTAATCGCAGCGTTCGACGCTCGCCAAATCGATCTCGCGCCGGATCAGCGAATTCGACCCCGCAGCGTTGATGTGCTGTCCGGGCTCGAGCCATTCGCCACGCAGGACGGGTTCCGATGCTTTCGTCATCACGTTGATGATATGCGCGCCGCGCACCGCTTCAGCGGCGCTTTCATAGGGTTTCATTGCGACTTTCAGGCGCGGCGCAAGCTCATCGATGAATTTTCGCGAGGTCTCGGCCTTCCTGCTCCATACGCGGACTTCTCGAATCTTGCACACTGCGCAAATCGCCTCCAGTTGTCCCACCGCCTGACGACCCGCACCGATTGCAGCGACGACCGAGGCGTCCTGAAGAGCGAGATAGCGCGTCGCAACGCCGCTTGCCGCGCCGGTGCGCATGATGCCGAGATAGTTTGCTTCGACCATCGCTTCATGCGGACCCTTGGTGAGATCGTAGAGGTGCACGTGAAAGCGGGTGCCGCTCGCGCTCGAGTAGTAGGCCTTGAAGCCGATACGGTTCAGGTCCTGCGAAGCGGCTTGCAGCACGTGGAGTGTGCCTTGCGGCGTGCGCGTGCGTACGCGCGGAACATCTATTGCCCGGCCCGCGGCCCGCGCGCGCAGGGCTTCTTCGACAAGCTCGACCGTCAGCGGCATGTTAAGCAGCTGTTTGACGTCGTTTTCTGTTAGATATCGGATCATTGCAATTTACTTTAAAGATAACCACAAAGGACACGAAGGACACAAAGGAAAGCGAACAGTGCAATAGGACCAACAGCGGGATCAGAGGAAGACAGGTTGCGAGGGCGCCGCACTGAGTCGACGTCGTCCCGTGCGCAACATGCAATTTTATATCCTGGTATCCTTCGTGTCCTTCGTGGTTAATGCTTTGACTTGGACTTTAGAGCCTCAGCACGAATCGCCGACAGCGTCGTCCGCGGCGTGATCGCCTCCGGATCCACCCGCACTTCGATCAGCGCCGACGTCGGCGCCTTCTGCGAGCGCTCGAAAGCGCCTTCGAAATCGGCCGTGATTTCCACGATCTCTCCATGCAATCCATACGCACGAGCGAGCGCCGCAAAATCGGGATTCTTCAGTTGCGTCCCACTCACGCGGCCGGGAAACTCGCGCTCCTGATGCATGCGGATCGTGCCATACATGCCGTTGTTCACCACGATGAACAGCACTTTCGCGTCGTATTGCGCCGCGGTCGCGAGCTCCTGCCCGGTCATGAGGAAATCGCCGTCGCCCGCGAACGCAACCACGGTGCGCTCGGGATGCACGAGCTTCGCCGCAACGCCGGACGGCACGCCATAACCCATTGCGCCGCTCGTCGGTGCAAGCTGCGTGCGAAACGCGCCATATTGATAGAAGCGATGGGGCCAGATGGCAAAGTTGCCGGCCCCGTTGGTGATGATCGCGTCGCGCGGTAAACGTTTGCGCAGGAAGTGAACGACTTCGCTCATGTTCACTTTGCCGGGTACCGGTACCGGTTGCTGCCACGCTTCGAGGTCTGCTCGCGCGCTTCGTGTCCACTCGTCCCAGGAACGTTTGACCGGCTCGAGCGCGAGAGCCGCTGAAGCGAACTCGGGCATCCCTGAGTTAATGAGCAAATCGCCTTGGTACACGCGTCCGAGCTCTTCGGCTCCGGCGTGCACATGGATGAACTTCTGCTTGGGCCGCGGAATGTCGAAGAGCGTGTAATTGACGGTGGTCCATTCGCCCAGCCGCGCACCCACCACGAGCAGCAGGTCACATGCTTTGATGCGCTCCGCCAGCTTGGGATTCAGTCCGACGGCGATATCCCCAATGTAATGGGGATCGCCGTTATCGATAAGATCCTGACAGCGGAACGAGCAACCGACCGGAAGGTTATTGGCTTCGGCGAACTTCCGCATGTCCTCGCAAGCCTCACGGTTCCATCCGCCGCCGCCCACGATCAGCAGGGGGCGCTGCGCCTTCGAGAGCATGTCGCGAAGCTTGCGCATGTCGGCTGGGCCCGGATTCGCCGCGACACGCTGGTAGCGGCCCGTGTCCGACACAGTCGCCGTGTCGGTCTGCATGTCTTCAGGCAGCGCAAGCACCACAGGGCCCGGCCTGCCCGACACCGCCGTGTGGAATGCGTGACTGAGGTACTCGGGCAC
>JAQGNH010000497.1 GCA_028291945.1 Betaproteobacteria bacterium | reverse complement strand
CTCGCGCCGTTCATCAAATCCGGCAAGGTGCGGATCATCGCGACGACTGGAAGCAAGCCCCATCCGTCGTTTCCCAACGTACCACTGATGTCAGCGACGGTGCCCGGTTACACCCATGAAGTATGGGTCGGCGTGTTCGCGCCGGCCGGCACGCCGCCGCGCCTGATCGAGCGTCTCAATCGCGAGATCAACGAGATCTCCGCCTCGGCCGAACTGAAACCGCTGTTCGAGCCCGATGCCATCGCGCCGACGCCGATGACGCCTCAGGCGTTCGCGGCGATCGTAAAGAAGGAGCTCGGACAATGGAAGCAGATCGCGACGGCCCGAAAAATCGTCGCGGAGTGATGAGAGTCCCTAACATAATGAAACACGTATGCGTTGCGAGCCCGCTAATTGATCCTCGACGATTCGTCGAATACATCAGGGCCGGTCGAAAGAATGGCATAGCGTCATCAAAAACTTCCCAGATCCATCTGATTGAGAGGTGCGAATTGAGCCACTTGAAGATCGGACATGTCGGACTGCACGTCCGCGAATCGAGGAAGAGATCGCGTTCTTCGACATGCTGGGAGCCGAGCTCACGAGCATAGACCGACTCCCCCGAGGGCGCGTGGCGTTCGTCAGCCTCGACGGTGTATGGCACCACAGCTTCGCGCTCTTCGAGGACGGCGCAAACATACCGAGTGGAGATACCCAGCGAGAGCGGCTCGGGCTCGACCAGGTCGCAATGATGACGGATACACGAGCCTCGGTCGACGCATGGAAGGAGAAGCTCACTGCGCAAGGCATCCGCGTCACCGGTCCCCAAATTCAAGGCCCGCAAGGCGACGGACTCGCTGGTGGCAGCGGCAGCTATACGATCTTCTTCACCGATCTCAATGGCATCTGCTTTGAAATTTTCGCCGAGGCGATGACCGTGCAAGCGTTTCGGCGCAGCCAGGTGGCCGGCAGCGCGTAGGGCGAGTCCGGAAAAGGGGTCAGGCTCACGCGCTCCGTTCACCCTCGCAAACACCGCACTGCAGCCTTTGCTAAGCTGTCTCTCGGGTTTATGTGCCTTCGAGAGGAAACAACTCATGACAAAAAGATTGGTCGTCGCACTATTGCTCGCCGGTGTCGGCTTCGCCGCACACCCTGCGCACGCGCAGGGCGGCTCCGCAGCCAAGTACCCCGATCGGCCGATCCGGCTCGTGGTCGGATTTCCGCCGGGCGGCGCGACCGACATCCTCGCCCGCATCCTGTCGCAGCACATGCCCGAATCGATCGGCCAGCCGGTGGTGGTCGATAATCGCGGCGGCGCGAGCGGCACCATTGCAGCGGCGATGGTCGCGTAGTCGCAGCCCGTCGGCTTCACGATCATGATGGTACCAAGCGGTCCGTACACGATCGGTGCGAGCACGTACAGCAATCTCCCCTACGATCCCGTGGGGGACTTCACCGGCGTATCGCTGCTCGCGTGGGTGACGAATGTCATCGTCGTGCCCCAGGCCTCACCGGTGAAGACGTTGCAGGATCTGATCCGCATGGCAAAGGAAAAGCCCGGCACGGTCACTTTCTCGTCGTCAGGGTCGGGATCGCTGCATCATCTGGCAGGCGAAGTGATGAAGCGCCAGACGGGCACCGAGATGATCCACGTCCCGTTCAAGGGCGGCGGCCCTGCGCTCACGGCGCTCGCGAGCAACGAGGTCACCTTCGGCTTCACGTCGATGCCCTCCGCGATGCCGCTCATCAACGCGAAGCGCGTCAGACCGATCGCTGTGACCAGCGAAAAGCGTATGTCGGCGCTGCCCGCCACGCCGACGATGACTGAAGCCGGCGTGCCGCCGCCCGCGGGGCTCGACATCAGGGAATGGTACGGCGTGATCGCGCCCGCTGCGACGCCGGCGGCTATCGTGAACAAGCTCAACGCCGAGATGGTGAAGGCGTTCAAGCGTCCGGACGTGCAGACGCGGCTCGTCGAAATGGGCGCGGAGTACGTCGGCAGCTCTCCGCAGGCGCTCAGCAAGCAGCTCGCGAACGACGTCAGGACGTGGGCGAAGTGGGTGAAGGACGTGGGGGTGCGCGCGGAGTAAGATCATCCTGCTGAAAGCTGGCGCAGGTCGCGCGTGGCGCACTTGCGAGGAGGACGAGCATGGGAGCAGCTCGAGTGTTTGCTGCATTCATCGCCGGCATGCTGTGCGGCACGGGCGTGGCCTGGTCGCAGGCCTATCCAGTCAAGCCCGTGCGTGTGATCGTCCCGTTTCCTCCGGCAGGTGCGAATGACATTGTGGCGCGCATCGTTTTGCCGAAGCTCTCGGAGCAGATGGGCCAGTCGTTCGTCATCGAAAACCGCTCAGGCGCGGGAGGCACGACCGGCTCCACGGTCGTGGCGAAAAGCCCGCCCGACGGCTATACCCTGCTGATACAAACCGTAGGGTCCCACGTCTCCAACCCGCATCTGTACAGAAAGCTGCCGTACGACGCGCTGGGCGATTTCGCAGGGATAACACCTCTCGCGAGGCTGGTCGCCGTGCTGACCGTGCATCCCTCGATGCCGGTCCGGTCGGTGAAGGAGTTCATCGCGCTGGCGCAGAAACACCCGAAAGAAGTTCTCCTCGGCCACGCCGGCTACGGCAGCTTCATCCACTTGAACGCCGTGCTTTTCGAATCCATGACGCGAATCCAGGTCACCGAGGTGCCGTTCAAAGGGGGTGGCCCTGCTGTCATAGGCCTGATCTCCGGGGAAACTCAGGCGATGCTCGCGGGAATAGGCGACATCATCGAGCACATCAAGGCGAGGCGCGCGCGTCCGCTGGCCGTAACCTCGACCGAGCGGGTTGCGCAACTCCCCGACATTCCGGTGATCGCAGACACCGTCCCGGGTTTCGAATGCACAACCTGGATCAGCATCTTTGCGCCAGCGGGAACGCCAAGGGCCATCATCGATCAGCTCAACGCCGAGCTCGGGAACGCGCTGCGCGATCCTGCGGTTGCCTCCAGGCTGACGAACGTAACTTACGATCCCGTTCACAAAACGCCGGAAGAGCTCGCCCAGCGCCTGAAGAGCGACTACGAAACGATAGGCAAGCTCTTCCGCCAGTTCAACGTGAGACTCGACTAGCCACCCGTTCGCCGTGAGCCCTTCGACAAAGTTCAAGACAGGCTACGCAGCGCGACGCAGTCGAAGGGTGAACCGATCTTACGACACTACGATTCTCGGACATTGGCCGTTCTAAGGGACGACGTTGCGCTCAGTGGTTGACCAGGAAATCAGGGATCTCATTCAAAAGCATGGGCGAATTACATTCGCCCAGTTCATGCAGGCCTGTTTGTACTCGCGTCGAGGAGGCTTCTACGCTTCCACTGCCCAAAGGATCAGCGCG
>JAQGNH010000496.1 GCA_028291945.1 Betaproteobacteria bacterium | reverse complement strand
GCTCTGGATTGAAGAAATCGCCTCCGTACACGTGGATTGCACCCGTGAGGCGACCGATTGGATTCGTCACCGAATGGATAACGCTGCGGCCGAGCGACTGGCTCTCCCCGGCGCACAATACACGGGCTCCCGCGGCCTCCACTCTACCGACGGCTGCTGGGATGCGGCGCCAGAAAATATTGTCCTCGCGGCCCGTATAGACGCCGATGATCGCCCACATGCCATGGTTGTGCGGTGGTATCGCCATCATCGGACCCCAGACGACGTTGACGATCGTCAGCTCTGCGCTTCGATAAAGCTCGTGCAGCCCCGCGCGTTGCGGTTCTCCGAGCGCGCCGAGCAGCTCTGCGGGCCGGCATACGGCGCGCGCAACGATCTCTCGCACGTGCTCCTGTGGCTCGTCCCCCGCAAGTGCGGCACGGCAATCCGCAATGAGCTGTTCGACACGTGACATTTAAGGGCTCGATCGGAACCTCAGCCTTCGATCGTGATGCCTGCGTCGCGTATGACAGGCCCCCACTTCGCCATCTCGTTCTTCAAATACCTGGCAAGCTCCGAAGGCGTCGACCCGACAGGCGTCGAGCCGAGGCTTTCCAGCTTGTCCCGGATTGCCGGATCCGCGAGGGCGGCTACGGTATCGGCGTTTATCTTTGAGATGATGGAAGCAGACGTGCGCGCCGGCACGAAGAGCCCCCACCACGGCGCGACGTCGAAGCCCGGTAAGCCGGATTCGGCGAGCGTCGGCACCTGAGGTGCGGCAGCCACTCGCTTGATTGTTGTTACCGCAAGAGCGCGGGCGTGCCCCGAGAGGCCGAGGCTGATGCCGCTCGCACCGACAGCGAACATCACGTCGATGCGGCCGGCCATGAGATCCTGCTGCGCGCCGACAGTAAACGGCACGTGCACCATCTCTATCCCGGTTCTCCTCTTGAACAATTCGCCGCATAGGTGAGGCGACGTTCCGTGCCCGGCGGACGCGAATGTCAGCGTGCGTTTGCTGCTTTTGGCCAATGCGACGAAGTCCGCAACCGAATGCGCGGGTGAAGCGTTCGGCACGATCATCACGCACGGCTGCTCGCTCACGAGCGTGACCGGCTCGAAGTCCGCAACCGGATCGTAACCGGTAGATCCGTACAGAAATGGATTCACCGCATGAGTGAATGCAGCCATCAGCACGGTGTAGCCGTCCGGGCTCGCGCGCGCCACAGCGGCGGTGCCGATGTTGCCGCCGGCCCCGGGTCTGTTCTCTACCAGTACTTGTTGCCCCCACAGATCGGAAAGCCGCTTGCCGATGATCCGGCTTCCGACATCGGGCGGCGCCCCCGCTGGGAATGGCACTACGACACGCACAAATTTCCCGGGCCAAGCCTGTGCAGACGTGCGAAGGGGGAATGCGGCGCCAAGGCCTGTGCCCAGCGCGAGCGCTACGAAGTGTCTGCGAGTCGTCATGTGCTGCTCTCCGATGAAACGATGCCACGCTGACGTTAGGCGCGCTTCATCGATGCGTCCAATGCTTTTATTTCGATAGCATCGATGACATATTGTTATAGTTCCCGTTATGAACCTCCGGCAGCTTCGCGCGTTCTCGACGATCGTCGACAGCGGCGGCTTTGCCCGCGCCGCCGATCGGCTGCACCTCACGCAGCCGGCGTTGTCGAGGCAGATACGTGCGCTCGAATCCTCGCTCGGCGTCTCCCTTTTCGACCGTAGGGGCAGGCGCGTGCAGCTCACGTCGGAGGGCGAAGACCTGCTCGGGCGCAGCCGCCACCTGCTCGCCGAAGCAGCGGGCATCCTCGAGCGGGCGCGGTCGCTGAAGAGCGGGGACACCGGGATTCTGCGGGTGGGCGCCACTCCACAGGTGATCGAAAACCTCCTGGCGAAATTCCTGAGCCCGTACCGGCAGCGTCACCCCGGTGTCGAGGTGCATCTCGTAGAAGACGGCGGCACGCGCCTGCACGAACGCCTCGATCGCGGCGACGTTCATCTCGCAATGACCGCGGCCGGTGGAACGCGCTTCGAAGACCGGCTGCTTTATCCCATGCACCTGCTTGCTGTTGTTTCGCCTGAGCACGCTATCGCGCGTCGCACGGTAATCGACATCTGCGAGTTGTCGAAGGAACCGCTGCTGGTTCTGCGCCCGGGTTTTGGTTCACGCGAATGGTTCGATATCGCCTGCAACGTGGCCGGCATCCGTCCGCGTGTGCTGCTGGATAGCGGGGCACCAGGCACACTCGTGGCACTGGCAGCCGCCAACTACGCGATCGCTATTCTTCCGTCCAACGCGCAGGTGCCGCGCGATGCCGTTCGCGCGGTGCCGCTCGTTCATCGCGGTGCGTCGATCGGCAGATGGGCGCACATCACCTGGGACCCGCAACGTTTTCTGGCGCCTTATGCCGAACACTTCGTGACGGAGCTCTCCGCGTTTTGCCGGCGCGACTTTCCCGGTCGCGATCTGATCAAACGGGCGCCGCATCTGCCGAAGCCTGCTGGAGCCAGTTGAAGCTTCGCTTGCCGGGTTATTGGAGACTCCGCGACGTTGACATATCGCAGCAAGGAAAAGCGAGGGAGAAAAATGGGCCAGGCTCGGCCAGGCTCACATTAATCACCCTCACTGACGTCACATTAAATCGAGCCAGGTCCCGGTCGCGGCGACCGATGGCCGGCAGCGCGTAGCGGCGAGTCCGCAAAACGGGGTCAGGCTCACGCGCTCCGTTCACCCTCGCAAACACCGCACTGCGGCCTTTGCTAAGCTGTCTCTTGGGTTTATGTGCCTTCGAGAGGAAACAACTCATGACAAAAAGATTGGTCGTCGCACTATTGCTCGCCGGTGTCGGCTTCGCCGCACACCCTGCTCACGCACAGGGCGGCACTGCAGGCAAGTACCCCGATCGGCCGATCCGGCTCGTGGTCGGATTTCCGCCGGGCGGCGCGACCGACATCCTCGCGCGCATCCTGTCGCAGCACATGCCCGAATCGATCGGCCAGCCGGTGGTGGTCGATAATCGCGGCGGCGCGAGCGGCACCATTGCGGCGGCGATGGTCGCGAAGTCGCAGCCCGACGGCTACACGATCATGATGGTGCCGAGCGGTCCGTACACCATCGGTGCGAGCACGTACAGCAATCTGCCCTACGATGCCGTGGGGGATTTCACCGGCGTATCGCTGCTCGCGTGGGTGACGAATGTCATCGTCGTGCCCCAGGCTTCATCGGTGAAGACGTTGCAGGATCTGATCCGCATGGCGAAGGAAAAGCCGGGCCAGGTCACTTTTTCGTCGTCCGGGTCGGGATCGCTGCATCATCTCGCAGGCGAAGTGATGAAGCGCCAGACGGGCACCGAGATGATCCACGTCCCGTTCAAGGGCGGCGGTCCTGCGCTCACGGCGCTCGCGAGCAACGAGGTCACCTTCGGCTTCACGTCGATGCCCTCCGCAATGCCGCTCATCAACGCGAAGCGCGTCAGACCGATCGCTGTGACCAGCGAAAAGCGTATGTCAGCGCTGCCCGCCACGCCGACGATGACTGAAGCCGGCGTGCCGCCGCCGGCAGGGCTCGACATCAGGGAATGGTACGGCGTGATCGCACCCGCTGCGACGCCGGCGGCTATCGTGAACAAGCTCAACGCCGAGATGGTGAAGGCGTTCAAGCGTCCGGACGTGCAGACGCGGCTCGTCGAAATGGGCGCGGAGTACGTCGGCAGCTCTCCGCAAGCGCTCAGCAAGCAGCTCGCGAACGACGTCAGGACGTGGGCGAAGTGGGTAAAAGACGTTGGGGTACGCGCGGAGTAAGATCATCCTGATGAAAGCTGGCGCAGGTCACGGGTAACGGACTTGCGAGGAGGACGAGCATGAGAGCAGCTCGAGTGTTTGCTGCATTCATCGCCGGCATGCTGTGCGACGCGAGCGTGGCTTTGTCTCAAACTTATCCCGTCAAGCCCGTGCGCGGACACTGGCCGTTCTAAGGGACGACGTTGCGCTCAGCGGTTGACCAGGAAATCAGGGATCTCATTCAAAAGCATGGGCGAATTACATTCGCCCAGTTCATGCAGGCCTGTTTGTACTCGCGTCGAGGAGGCTTCTACGCTTCCACTGCCCAAAGGATCAGCGCG
>JAQGNH010000493.1 GCA_028291945.1 Betaproteobacteria bacterium | reverse complement strand
AACTCGCTTTCCTGAACCACACCTCGCCAGGCTACGTAGCCCGCATAACGGGGGCGCGCTTCCGGCATGACCTGCTCGCGCACGGTGGATCGGGTGCCGTCGGCGCCGACGAGGAGATCGCCGCGCGAGCGCGTCCCACCGCTGAAGATCGCTGTAACGCCGTTATCGTCCTGCTCTACGCGCTCGAGCGCACTGTTGAAATGGTAGTTTTCCTGGGGCAGCAAAGCCTTCAGCGGCATGTACACGTGCGCCCACGCACTCATGATGCGCTCGAGCTCGAGCCGATGGACAATGCGTCCTTCCCTGTCAAGGCAGATGCGCGCCCCTACCCGTACTCCGATCGAGCCATCGATCGGAATGCCGATACGCCTCACCACTGCGAGCATTTCGTCGTGCGTGCCGATGCCTGCGCCGCGCAGTACGAGATCGTCGCCCGAACGTTCGAATACGTCGACGTTTAGTCCGGCCTCTCGCAGCATGTGCGCAGCGAACAAGCCACCCAACGACCCTCCAATGATGATTGCACGCCGCCTTGCCATCCGCTCCTCTTATGCGATGCGCGTAATGTCGCGTATTGTTCAGGAACAATCATAGTCCGCGCAACCGCGTTGAGAGGAGAACGTTCGATGCATCGAATCGATCAGCTGGTATCCCATCTTTGCGCCGGCGAAAACGCCTCTGGCTATCATCAGAAAAATCAATGCCGATGTGAACCAGATGGTTCAGAAACCCGAGATACGCAATCGCTTTCTATCGATGGGCATGGCGCCGTTTACCGGCGCGCCCCAGGCGACGCATGATTATCTGGTGCTCGAGATCAAGCGCGGGAGTCAGGTGATCGTGGATGCGGGAGTCAAGGCTGAATGATGAATGATGAATGCGGGCTGACGAGTCACTCCGGCTGTATGCCCGTTTCGCGAATGACCTTTGCCCAGCGGGCAAGGTCTGCCTTGACGAACATAGCGAAGGCCTCAGGTGTGTTGCCGGACGCATCGAGCCCCGCGACGGTCATCCGCTCCTGAACGTCAGGCTGCTTGAGCACGCGCAGGATTTCGGCATTCATGCGCTCGACGATCGCTTTGGGGGTGCCTCTCGGGACATGCACGCCGTTCCAGCCGATCACTTCGAATCCAGGCAGGCCGGACTCCGCGATCGTGGGCAGTTCGGGCACAGACACCGACCGTTTCGCGCCACTGACGCCCAGCGCCCTCAGCTTTCCGGTCTTCACGTGCGGCAGCGCTGTGGGCGTGAACTGAAACGACATCTGCACCTGCCCGCCGAGAAGGTCGGTGATCGATGCGGCGGCGCTCTTGTATGGCACGTGCACGATGTTGATGCGGGCCATGCTCTTGAGAATTTCGCCCGCAAGATGCGGCGGCGTGCCGACGCCTGACGAGGAGTAATTGAGCTGCCCGGGTCGTTCGCGGGCGAGTTGGATGAGATCTCCGACCGTGCGCGCAGGCACCGCGGGATGCACGAGGAGAAAAAACATCGCAGTACCTAGCATCGTCACCGGCGCGAAATCTCTGACGAGATCGTATGGGGGCTTCGCATACATGCCGGCGTTGATCGTGAACACAGCCGTGCTGAGCAGCCACGTGTGCCCGTCGGGAGCAGCTTTGCGCACGATGTCCGCAGCGATCGCGCCGCCTCCGCCCGGGCGCTGATCGACGACGAGCTGCTGTCCCCACACTGCAGCAAGCTTGGGCCCGATCAGTCGCGGTACGAGATCGGTACCCGGACCTACCACGACCCGTATAGGCTTGGTCGGGTAGGTCTGTGCGGACGCATAAGTAACGGCCATTACGAGGAGCATGACAGTCGCGACTGTCGAGATCCGGCTGGGTCCGTTCATCGCGCGGCCGCGGGAGGAATGATGTCGTGCGCGCGATAGTTTTCGAACTGGCGCTTGAACATCTCGTGCGAATCGACGGTTTCGTGAAATCCCAAGGCGCGCGCCTTGGCCATGGATGACATCACTTCCCAGTCGGGCCTCAGCTGGTAATCGCCGTACGGCCACAGCACCAGCGTGTCGAGATGCGTTTTGCGCAAACCGTGTTTCGCGACGATGCGATCCCATACTGCAGCTTTATCTGCCATGTAGGTTGCGAGACTGAATTTGCGAGGCACCCCGAGCTCGACATCGAGCTCCGAGGCAAAAAGCGTCCACAGCTCGCACCAGCGCGGGTAGTCGCCATTCACGACATTGAAGCTCTGGTTTGCGCAGCGCGGCTCTGTCGCCATCCATGTCACTGCGCGGGCGAGCAGCGCGAGGTCCGTGAACTGCGTGTGGGCTTCGAACCCCGCTGCGCCGCCGGGAAAATCGAAGCGGAGACCCAGCTCGCGCTGGATTGCAGCGTAGACCGCGAATACGAGCCCCGCCGAACGCGGGCGGTCGATCGCCGGATCGCAGAACGCATGCGGTCGCGAAGTCGAGTAGTGCCATGAAGCATTGTGGGTTGACGCGGCGAGGTCGTCTTCCTGCGTGAAGTAGAAGTTCTGATTAGGCGCGCGCGGGCTGTCTTCTCGCAGGGGCACAGGCACCGGCCCAAGCTGATGGCCGTAGTACTTGCTGCCGTGGACCGCGTGAACGTGCTCGAGCGCAGGCGCACGCTTCAGCACGTCGACCAGGTTTCTGAGCATCCCGGCGTTCGTATCGAGCGGCTCCGGCTTCCCCTCCTCCGGATGGTCGAAGCGCGCCGCATAAAAGACATGGGTGATCTCATCCAGCTCACCGAGCTTGCGGCGGCAGTCCTCGGCATTCGCGAGGTCGACCGCTATGAACCGTATGTCCGCGTCCGGCGGGGGCTTTCGCGCGAGACCGATGACATTCCAGTCTCCGAGCGCGAGCAGATGATCCGCAATGCGGCGGCCGATCAATCCTGACGCGCCGGCGATGAGTGCAGTTCTGACCGACAAAGGCTTGAGCTCTCGAATTTTGACTTATGACGGGCAATGCGCGCGCTGAGTATAAGATGTTCTTCGCGACCGCTTCAACACGCACTCCCGCCGTCGGCGCTCGCGACGCCACACTGCGGACTTGAATGGACGCGCTTGACCGTGCAGCCGGCTAGGCGGAAGCTAAGCACACATCGAACGTTCTTCCAAAGGAGTCGTCATGAGTGTCGAAGTGCGCAAGCTCGTCACATCGTCGCTTAAGGAACGCGTCAGCGCAGAAGAATGGGACGCTCGCGTCAATCTCGCCGCCTGTTACAGACTCGCAGCACACTTCCGCATGACGGACCTCATTTACACGCACATCTCGGCGCGCGTGCCGGGACCTGAGCATCATTTTCTGATCAACGCATTCGGGCTCTTGTGGGATGAGATCAGCGCATCGACTTTGGTCAAGGTGACTCTCGACGGTGACGTCGTGGACGACCCGACCGGAAACGGGATCAATCGCGCAGGCTACGTCATCCACAGCGCTGTCCACCGCGCGCGTAGCGACGTGCAATGCGTGATGCACACGCATACTGCGGCCGGCATCGCAGTATCCGCTCAGGCGGACGGACTGCTGCCGCTCTCGCAGCACGCGATGCGCTTCACCAATAGCATCGGCTATCACGACTACGAAGGGCTGGCGCTCGAGCTCGCAGAGCAGGCGCGCCTCGTCAGCGATCTCGGCGAGCACAAGGCGATGATCCTGCGCAACCACGGGCTGCTGACGTGCGGCGCATCCATAGCCGAAGCATTCGATCTCATGTACTACCTCGAGCGTGCGTGCCAGGCGCAGGTCACTGCAATGAACGGCGATGCGAAGCTGCGCATGCCGCCGCGCGAGATCGCCGAGAAAACAGCGCTCCAGTTCAAGAATCTTCCGTACAAAGCGAGGCAGACGGAATGGAAGGCGCTTACGAGAATGCTGGATAAGACGGACAGCTCGTACAAGAACTAATGATCATGATGAACGCGATCCACGTGTAGCATTGGCCAATTGCGGCATCGCATCCGCGCCGCTGGAGGGAATCATGGAACTCAAATCTCGACGCCATACCGTCTCCGACCTGGGTGGCGCAATCGATCTGTGCTACACGAACGGCTGGACGGACGGCCTGCCCGTCGTGCCGCCAACCGGCGAGCGTATTGTGGCAATGCTGGAAGCGGCCGGGCTGCAGCCGGACCATAAGGTTGCATTCATCGAAAACCGGCAGGTGTCCATCACAGCGGAGAAAATTGCCATCAACGGGGTCATGGCCGGCTGCAAAGCTGAATACATGCCGGTGCTCGTCGCCGCCGTTGAAGCACTCGCCGATCCGATATACGGATATCACGGGCCTGCCACGAGCACTGGCGGCTCTGCTGTGTTCATGGTCGTGAACGGACCGATCGCACGCGAGCTCGACCTCACCTCCGGAGACAATTTGTTCGGGCCCGGCTGGCGCGCGAACGCGACGATCGGCCGCGCCGTACGGCTCATCATGCGAAACGTAATTGGTACGCTTCCCGGTGAGCTCGATCGCAGCAGTCTCGGCCAT
>JAQGNH010000461.1 GCA_028291945.1 Betaproteobacteria bacterium | reverse complement strand
GGGTAAGGTAGCCGTTTGTGGGTCGAGCGGAGTTTTTTTTGGAGGCATGCTTCAGTCGCTGTGTGGTGAGAAAGCCGTAGGCAGCAATGCACAAGGTTGCGTGATGATGAAAGCCGGTCCAGCCGCGACCCTCGTAATGAGACAACCCGAACTCCTGCTTCAGCTCGTGATAGTCCTGCTCGATGCGCCAGCGCATCTTCGCCGTGTTCGCCATCTCGCTGATGCTCATATCGGCAGGCAGATTGGACAGCCAATACTTGGTGGGCTCGGTTTCTTTGACTGGCCATTCGATCAGCAGCCACTGCTCTTCACGCACGTTCGTTCGCAAGTAATCGCGATGCGCCACTCGCACACGCACCCGAGCGAAGCGCGAAGACAGGATCTTATTGGTACCTTCGCGCCAAGCCACCTTCTGCCACGCCGAGCGCTTCAATGCGAAGGCGAGTTCTTTCACGCTCACCGGCTCATGCCCGGCGCGCGGCGCAGGCGTTTAGGCGGGCGGCCCATGCCTGCATAGGGGACGGCTGCGAGCGGCGCTGTACCCGGCGCCCACACCGTGACGCTCGAACTCACGCCCACCGCATAGGTAAGCCCAAGCTCATCCAAAGCTTCGCGGAATGCCATGTCCCTGCCGGCGCGCGCGCTAGCCCGCATCGGCGAGCACAATGCCCTGCGGCACGCCACACTGTTTGGCCGTCCGAATCTGCTCCAACGCGATGTGCGACTTGGTCGCAAACTGCACCGCCTGCGGTACTTTCGCTTTGCGCCTGCGCTTTGCATCATTCGCCCAGTCCTCAGGCAGATACAACTGGTAGTCGATAGGCACACTGCCTTGCGCTGTGGCCAGCGACAGGCTCACCGCCACCTGGCAGTTGTCCTGTTTGCCCAAGCGGCCGCAGTATTGACGTGCTACGCCGACCGGATGGCGGCCACACTTCGGATGCGCGGTGTCGTCAATGATCCAGTAGGCGCCGTGCTCCAGTCCTAGGTGCGGCTCGACGTATTCACGAATCCGCTCGAGCAGCACCCGATCCGACCAGCGTGCGTTCGCCACAAAGTGATGCAGCGCCTGATGTTTCGCGGGGACGTTGAGCGGATCGGCAAGCGCCGCGAGCGGCTCTACGCTCTTGCGTTCGATCGGCAGCATCAGCCCACTGCAATATTCAAGCAGGCTCTGATTGCGCGCCGAATAGCCAGCCCTTCGCACAAATGCGTCATATAGCGGTCGAACTCAGCCAGATTGGCCATGAATCTTCATCCACCGTAACGAAGATTCGCGCATCATGACGCTAACCGTGACACAGTACAACTAGTGGCCTGTAACAGTTGAACTGGTAGTGATTCACCGAGGAGAATCTACTTCCGAAAGAAGCGTTACAGTGCACTAGTTCAGCGGCTGCCGAGCGTCCGTTCTGTCAATCTGGATTAAAGTCTATCTCGAGCAGCTTTTTGCTTTTTACAGCTTCGTGTCTCATGAGCGCCGGCGAGAAACGCACGTTGTGCCACGCTGATACTGCAACTTCGTCAAAGAGCCGCTCAGGCTGCGAGGCCACGACTTCCGCGTTGCGCACCCAGCCCTGTTCGTCAATAAACAGAGCAATTCGCACGCGGCCCGTAATACGACTTCCCGCCAGACGTTCCGGGTAGCCGAGCTTCAAAGGTGCAAGCGGTTCGGCGCGCGCGTCGACTTCTTCAGCGGTATACCACTTATCTGGCGCAGGGCCGGCGATTGCGTCTTTTGCGTTATTGCCCGCTGCAAGAACCTCTCCTTGGTTCCACGAGGACGGGTATTGGGTGGTCACTTGCTGCGAGAATTCAGGCTGCTCGACGTGATGCGCATGATCGCCCGTCGAGTCTGTCGGAATCGATGCGGATTCGACGGGCATTAACGCTGCGTGAAGTACAGTTTCGTTTGGAGCGGTGTATCGCGTCGACTTCATCTCAACACCGTTCGCGCTCAGCGTCAACGCGTGAAGAGCTATTGACGCACCGGCACAAACGAGCAGCCGATAAATTGCAGGCTTTGCACGCATCAGGTTCTGCTCGAGTGAGAGCCTCTCTTTTTATTCGAAGGTCTACGAGGCCCAGCAGTTGGCGGCAGTGTCCGTTCCGCTGAGAATACCGCGCACGCCGGTACTCGTCATCGTGAGGGTGCCGCACTTCGGATCGCTGAATGTTCCATTCGGCACAGCGCGCATCTCAAAACACTGCTGATAGCTGGTACACGTGGCGCTGAGAGCGTCTACCGTGACCGTGTATGAGCCCGTCGTCACCGCTGGGTTTTCCCCGGAATACACGGTTGCCCCCGCCGCCAGTCCGAACAGCAGCGGTAACTGGTTGGCATTAGCATAGGTGGCGGCAGCAGTGACACCAGGTATACCTGTGATGTAAATCCGCTCCTGCAATTGCGCTGCTTTGAGCAGCGCTGTCTTGCCTTCCGACCGCTTCGCTCGTCGGACGTGTTCCTGATAGCTGGGGAGAGCGACGGCAGCGAGGATACCGATCACCGCCACCACAATCATCAGCTCTATCAAAGTAAATCCATCTTTGCCTGTACGCATGAGTCTCCCCTTATCTTGACAACACTTCGCGCCAGCTGACGCGACCACTCGACGCAGCCAGACCCAGGATCGTAGTGGTGCGGCCACCTGAACCCCCTCCGATGGCATATGCGATAAGAAGACCAGAACCCGCGAGCAACGGGCCACTTGTGCCGTAAATCGCGTCGCCAGGAGCAGGGGTGCTGGCCGACGGCCCACCCAGGACAATCGCGGGTGTGGGCGTGATACCGACGGTCGATTGCACGCCACTCGCATACACAGTAGTGCCTCCACTGGTTATCTTGTCTGTGCTGTTGAGCTTGCCGTCACCACTGCTATCGAGCACCGCGGCGTCCACGCGGCCGCCCGTAGTCGGGTCAACAATCATCAGGAAACTCGTGCCACCCAACGAGCATGCGGCGGTCGAGGGGACCAGCGTCGTGTATATAAGGCGCCCTGACAGAATCAACGGACGAAATACGCTGCGTTCGCCGGTCGTTGGGAAATCCATGTACCAGCCGCGGTTGTATGAAGCCCCAGTCCATGTGGGCGCATTGGCTGATACGACGCGATAAATGGAAGAGCCCACGGTGACGTTGCTAGCCGTCTGCGCCAGAAGCTGACTTCTACCGGTGACTACAGTCTGAAGGCTGATGTTGCCTTTGCTGTCATCCTTGTCCCAGATACCGTAGAACGTCTGCGCAGGAGTGCTTGAAACGTCTGTGTTCTCGAGATACTTTCCAGTACCAAATGCAATGATGTAGCCAGTTCCGGTCGGGTGTATGGTGCCTTCTGCTGCTGCTGTGATCGGCTGAGCAGTTCCAGAGCCGTCTTTTGCCTGGAACAACGCTACCCGATTTGTCGTGAGCGTCCAATTCGCCGGCGTACTGCTGCTCAGGTCAAACTTCCAAAAGTTGCCAAGAAGATCGCCTGCATAGACGTAGTCCACCTTGCCATCTATGTTGGTGTCTGCTGAAAACGGATCTGCGAGTCCATTCGGCGTCGATACCGTCCCCTGACCCGTATCGATCTTGATGTAGTCAGTACCCGCAACCCACGTGCGGTTGGCACCTGTTGGACCCTCGAGGAAGATAATGAACAGATAGGCGTGCCCGGTGGTGCTTGGGACCCCATCAGCTTCGCTGTTGTTGTAACCGCCGGACACGATCGCTGCCCATTTGCCATTGGCCATCTTGCGTATCAGCGGTTTGCCGTATATGTAGCCAAGATCCGCGTCGTCGGTGTCGTTGAATTCCCAAAGAACAAGCGCGGCCGCATTTGTCTCGGTGAAAAGGCTGGGTTTCGTTACATCCAGAGCGTATAAACCCTGACCACCGCGGGCGAGGCCACCCACCAGCACGGTCGTCCACGCGCCGCTAACTTGCGCATCCTGCACTTCCGGTGACCCGTCGACGAAATATTGGTGCGTATAACCCGGAGCAGTAAGTTTGTTGAGGTTCGCAAAGGTCTTGCTGGGGATGTACGCTATTTGTTCCTGGCCGCTGGTCGCGTCGAAGCCATGAAGCATGCCGTCGTTGGCGGCTGTATAAACCATGGGCGTGCGATCGCCGATCCCTGCAGTGGCCCGAAATGTGGCATAGCTCGGATCCAAAATTACC
>JAQGNH010000460.1 GCA_028291945.1 Betaproteobacteria bacterium | reverse complement strand
ATTCCGCACCCCTTTAGGTGCGGCACCATGCGATCGAAAACGTGCGGATCCATGCTTCCCTCTCTGAAAGAAAAGCACAGTGCACTTTAGTTAACCCTGAGAGAAAGGAATTTTTGTTCTCAATCATTACTTGCGATCACCACAGGCGTGGCAACGGAGCCCACAGTCACGGTGCCGCGATCTGTCAGAGCTGTCGACGATCGCCATAACTCGAACACGCCCTCGTAGCAAACGTAAAGCATGAGCGTTCAGGCTACGAAAAGCCGTCGCGTGGCTGTTGAGAGCTTACAATTTGTGGTTGATCCACAGTCGTCACATTTGTGTAACCGTCAGCCGCGGCGCGGAGCTCCTCGCCTGTAAGCTAAACGTAAGCTGTTGATTGTCCGAGCTGCGGTGGTGCGTAAAATTTGCTCAATCCGACGAATGTCGTTACCTGAATGCCATTTGGACACGGCCGCCACGCGCTGCACACAGGCTTATCCACATCCGTAGTGGATAAGTCACTGCCGGCTTCAAAGCACCTTCGTCCGCCCCCCGCAACGGCTGCATGAGCCGCTCTGAATCCTCCGCGCGGAAAACGAGCTTCAGCCGATGGAACTTATACGGAGAGGTCAAGGTGCCGCTATGTCGCTTCGAGACCTTTGACGTTCGCAAACCGGCAACATAGTCGTCGGTCCTGAGCACGACTGTTCGAGGCGAACGACCTCAGCGTACCGTGACGCGATGAGTTGGGTCGGTCTAAAAAACCCTACTCGCGCGGCTGAAGTGCGAGCCGAGCATGGCAAGAACTAGTGGCCTGTAACAGTTGAACTGGTAGTGATACACCGAGGAGAATCTACTGCCGAAAGAAGCGTTACAGTCCACTAGGGCTTGCAGTCGCCCAAGCGGTTAGCGGTCATGACACCCTCGCCCGACGTGTTGGTCCAGCGTACATCGTTTCCGGATATCGACGAGAAGTCGATCGTTCGTACCGCTGTCGGACGCTGTGGCTCGCCGCTAATGGCCCCGCGTTACGGCTCCCGCTCCGCTCGATCGGCATAAGGCGTTCGGCGGTCTCGTGCCCTTTGCGATTCGCGCACTGCGCTCAGCGTCGCCCCGGGAAGCCGCGCATGTCATCGTCGCGGGTTCGCTGATGAGATAGGAACCGCACCGTCCGCACTGAACGGAGAGCGCGTCGCGATTGCGCCGGATTGGGCCTGGCCCTAACGTCAGCATCGCTGCTGCATACAGGACAGCGCATGACGTTCGACTTCCGCCTCCATCCTTTACGCGGACGAAACGCCTTAGCGCCGACGCAAGCAACTGCAAGTTACTATGGAGTACTAAAAAACGCCGAACAGTTGGTTCGTCGACGTAATTGATTGATCTTTGGTAGGCGGTGCGAGATTCGAACTCGCGACCAACGGATTAAAAGTCCGCTGCTCTACCGACTGAGCTAACCGCCCGGAAGAGCGCGAGATTCTAACGTCCGAGGCAGAGCGGGTCAACCGAGCTCAGAGGCGCTTTCAGGGGCAGTAAAAGAACGCGCTTAACCGCTTGCAAAAATAATCTAACCTTCTTGCATCATGCGCCAGTACTGATACTTCATCGTAGCGACGGCGCCGATCACCATTGCAAAGAAGGCGAGTATCGAGCCCACGGCGAGCGTCGACACGCCGGTTACCGCCTGTCCAATCGTGCAACCCATCGCCACGACTCCGCCGACGCCCATCAATGCGCCGCCGAGCGCGTGAGCGCCAAAATCCTTGAACGTGAAGAACCGTTCATAACGGAAACCCTTGCTCGGAATGGCATAGAGGAACGCGCCCAGGATCACACCGGTCAATGCGACGACGCCAAAATTGATCAGCGTAAATTTAGTGGGGCTCAGAAGATAACGGACCGTGTCACCCATGGGCGCGACGAACGTGAATGACTGAGTCTGCACACGGCTGGGTATCTCCGTCGCCATCTCGGCGAACTCTTTCCACGCTCGGCCCATGGGCCCACCGGTCACATACCAACCCGCCACGACCGCGAGCCCGACCACGGCTCCGCCGACGATGTTGTCCGTGCTGTCGAGGAAATCGCGCGATCTGAAAACCCACACAAACATCCCGATCGCAACGAGCGACGATACCGTCAGGTTGAGCGTGCGTGAAGGCGCAAGTCCGAACATACCTGCGAGGATCGAGCCGACTTCCTGACTCGACACGCCGTGCTGAGCCAGGTTGACACTGGTCGCCTGGATCCATGGCAGAAACGCGGTCTCGAAAACGGGGGTCCATAACATGAGGTACGCGAAGAACGCGGCTATGCACAAAACAGTAAGTGACTTCACGTTGCCGCCGCCGATGCGCACCAGTGTACGGTTTCCGCAACCGCTGGCGAGCGTCATACCGATGCCGAACATGAGCCCCCCGACCAAATAACGGAGCCACGCAAAGTTTGCCGTCCGATAGGGTGGGAATGTCTCGGTGGACACATCGATCGTGCCGGTTGCCTCGAGCACGACGACGCCGGTCAGCGCCACGGCCATTGCGAAAACCCACGATCGCATACGGCCGGTGTCGCCCATGTTGACCCAATCGGAGACCGCGCCCATCGTGCAGAAGCGCGTCTTCTGACCGACTGCTCCGAGCACCAAAGCAATGCCGAAGACCGACAGTAGAAGTTGCTGTTGAATGCCGAATTCCATAAGCCCAGTTCGACCCGCTGCCTTCAGCGGTTCATAAGTGGATCCAAGTGAATTCTGCTATTTTAACCAAGTGAACGCGAGCTCGCCGCGTGCATCGACGCACGCGAGCTTGGTGTACACGGCTCATGCGTAGCACGTCGGGTCCACCACCCCCGCAACTTTGAAACCATCGCGGCGCAAGCGACACGAATCGCAACGCCCGCACGCTCTACCGTCGTCCGTAGCCTGGTAGCACGACACCGTGAGCGCGTATTCGACTCCGAGATCGCTTCCGCGGCGAATGATATCTGCCTTGGTGAGCGCGATGATTGGGGTGTGCAGCGTGAGCCTGTGACCTTCGATCGCGGCCTTCGTCGCCACATTCGCAAGCGCTTCGAACGCGCGCATATATTCCGGCCGGCAGTCAGGATAGCCTGAATAATCCACTGCGTTCGCGCCGAAAAAAATATCGCGTGAGCCGCGTACTTCGGCAAATGCCAGCGCGAGCGACAGAAAGATCGTGTTGCGAGCCGGTACGTACGTAACTGGAATGCCCGGGCGTAAACCATCGACCGGTACGTCGATTTCCGCATCGGTCAAAGCGGAACCGCCAAAACCCGCCAGATCGACCGCAGTTACACGATGTTCGACTGCGCCGAATGCATCAGCAATTCGACGAGCGGCGTTCAGCTCAGCGCGATGGCGTTGACCGTAGTCAATCGACAGACAATGACAGGCGTACCCTTCGCTGCGTGCAATCGCGAGCGTCGTTGCGGAATCGAGACCACCGGAGAGCAGGACGATCGCGGCTTGCATGTAAGTAGATTCACACTCATCAAGGCGAAGACAAACTAGCGCCCGCGCGCCTCGCCCCACAGTATTTTGTGCAGCTGCAGCTGCAGCCTGACCGGCAGCCGATCACGCAAGACCCAATCTGCAAGCGTGCTGGCGGAGAGCTGACCATACACTGGCGAAAGCAGCACCGGGCAAATACGATCGAGGGCGTGCTCTGCGATTGTCGCTTTCGCCCACGCGTAATCGCGCTCATCGCAGAGGACGAATTTGATCTCGTCCCGCGTATTCACATGCGCAAGATTCTCCCAGCGATTCTTGTCGGACTCGCCCGAACCCGGCGTTTTGATGTCGAGGATGCGCGACACGCGCGCATCGACGCGCGATACGTCAAGAGCGCCGCTCGTTTCGAGCGAAACGCTGTAGGCGCGGTCGGCCAAGGCGCTGAGCAACAGGAGACAATTCTTCTGCGCGAGCGGCTCGCCGCCGGTGACGGTCACGTAGCGCGTCTGGTAGCGCGCCACTTCTCCGAGCACGTGCTCCAGCGAGAGCGTGGTGCCGCCGTGAAAAGCGTACGCGGTGTCGCAATAGCCGCAGCGGAGAGGACAGCCGGTGAGCCGCACAAAAACGGTGGGGAGACCAACACGGCTGGTCTCTCCTTGCAGCGAGTGGAATATTTCGGTGATACGCAGCGTCGCACCTTGAAGCGGCGGCGCATCCGCGGCGGGCCCGGGTTGTTGGACGACCGCCATGGTGTCGCGGCAGCTAGCGCAGCGAAGCGAGTCTGCGTCTGGCTTTCTCGGCCGCTTCGCTCGTGGGATAGCGCGACACTAAAGTGTCCATGTCCTTCCTGGCCGCGACAGTATCACCGAGCTCGATATGCGAGCTCGCGATATTCAACAGAGCGTCCGGCACAGATGCGCTGTCCGAATATGTCGAAACCACCTTCTGCTGGTTCGCAATCGCGTTCTTGAAATCGCGCAGATTGTAGTAAGAGTCGCCTATCCAGTACTGGGCCCGGTGTGCAAGTGAGCTCTTCGGGTACTGCGACACGAACGCCTGAAACGCGACGATAGCGCCCTGATAATTACCCATGCGACGTTGGTTTTGCGCGGCTTCGTATGCCTGAGTCTCACTTGCTGGTGAGGAGGCTTGGGCCGCGGCCTGAGCCGCCGGTGCCGAAGCGCCCGGTGCCGGTGTTGAACCGGGGGCAGAGGCCGCGGGTGCGTTCTGCTCGAATCGGCGCAGCCGCGTGTCGAGGTCGACATACATATCGCGCTGTCGCTTGGCATTGGCCTCGATGTTGTTCGACACCACTTCGATCTGCCCGTGCAGAGTCCTCAGCTCCTCGCGCATGGCCTGCAGCTGATTGGCGAGGTCCAGTACGGGCTGACTGGCGGAGCTCGCCTGCGCCTTGATCGCGTCTTCGAGCTTCGAGAGACGCCCAGCGATTTCGTCGTAGCGGCTGTATAAGCCGTCGACGCGCTTCTGCTGTTCCGCAACACCCTTGCGCGCGACATCATCGCCGCCGAACAGCGCCGCCGCGCCGGGCCCGGCCGCAAGCACGAGCCAGGCTGCGGAGATACCCGCTAATACTGCAGACGTGCGCGATATCACCTGAAGCTCCGACTTATTCGCCCTGGTAGACGATGTCGGCGCGGCGATTCTCTGCGTATGCCTGCTCGCTGTTGCCCTGCCCGCGCGGCTTCTCTTCACCGAAACTGACGGTCTCGATCTGAGTGGCCGGTGCACCGAGGAGCGTCATCATCTGCTTGACGGCGTCGGCACGGCGCTGCCCGAGAGCGATGTTGTACTCGCGGCTGCCGCGCTCGTCGGTATTGCCCTGTATCGTCACCTTCTTGGCGCGGTTGCTGGAGAGATACTTCGCATGCTCGGACACGAGCGGTTTGTACTCGTCCTTCACGGCGTTGCTGTCGTAATCGAAGAACACGCTGCGGCGTGACAGAGGGCTGTTCGGATCTTTCAGCGGATCCATGCCGGCGGTTCCATCTCCGGACAATGGTTTAGTGGTCGTATCCGTTTGAGGTTTAGTCGGGGGCTTGGGCTGCTCAGCCACGCTCGGCGTGGCCTCTATTACTTTCGCGCCCTCCTGCTCTTTAGTAGCGGTCGACGAACACCCCGCGAGCAGGCCCACAACAGCAAACATGATCATCCATCGCTTCATCTATAAGCTCCTAGTTGTTTCCCCCTGATCAACGTGTTATCCGTTTCTCGTAACATCGGTTATCTGTTGATGAGTGGCCCCCACGCGGGCTCACGAACGTCGCCGCCCGTCTCGCTGAAGCGCTGTTTCACACGCCCATCGCTTGACACGGCGGCTAATATACCACGCCCCCTCACTTCACTCGCATAGAGGATCATGCGTCCATTCGGTGCGAAGCTCGGCGATTCGTCGACGCCACCATCGGTCAATACCTGCACCTGTCGCGAAGCAAAATCCTGCAAGGCGACGCTGAAGCGCGATCCGTTGCGCTGTATAAACGTGAATGCTTTTCCATCTGGGCTGTGACGCGGCGACACGTTGTAAGTGCCTTCGAACGTGAGACGCTGCGCCTGCCCCCCGGAGGCGGGCATGCGGTAGATCTGCGGGCTGCCCCCGCGGTCCGAAGTGAAGAGGATCCACTGTCCATCAGGCGACCAGTTCGGTTCCGTATCGATGCCTTGCGTATTCGTGAGGCGTACGGGCTGGCCTCGTCCTTCGGGATCGATCGAAAAGATCTGCGAGCCGCCATCCTTGGTGAGCACCACCGCGAGTTTGCGACCGTCGGGAGACCATGCCGGCGCACTATTGCTGCCGAGGAAGTTCGCAACTGCGGCGCGCTGCCCCGATGTCAGTGACTGCACGTACACGACAGGTTTCTTGCGTTCGAATGATACGTACGCAAGCCGTGTGCCGTCCGGCGACCACGCGGGCGAGATGATGGGCTCGTTTGACGCGAGTATCGTCTGCGCGCCAAAGCCGTCGGCGTCAGCGACCTGCAACTCGAAGCGTGTGCCGCGCTTCACGATGTAGGTGATACGCGTGGCGAAAACACCGCGGTCTCCGGTGAGCTTTTCATAAATGACGTCGGCGATTTTGTGCGCGGTCAGTCGCAGTTGGGCGGCGGTTACCTGGTAAACGAAACCCGCGAGCTGCGTGCCCTTGACGACGTCCATCAAACGAAAACGCACGTCGTAGCGGCCGTCCGCCATCGGCGTGATCGATCCGATCACGAGCGCCTCGGCGCCGCGCGATTTCCATTGCTCGTACTTGACTTGTTCCGGTTCGGACGGCACCGGGTCGATGCCGCCCGGATCGATCGTCTTGAACATGCCGCTGCGCGTCAGATCGGCGGCGATAATCGGGGTCACGGAGGCGCCATTCTCGGCGCGGAACGGAGCGATGGCGATGGGTATCTGGTTCGCACCTGCGCCGACGATTTCGATCGTGAGCGCCGCATGTGCCACGCGCGCGCCGCATGCGACGACGGCAACAAGCATAAGAAAAACGAAAAATCTGTGCATCACGGAAGGGGAAGGAGTGGTCGTCATTCTTTCGGCCGGATTCTCAGGTTGAGTTCACGAAACATGTTGAACGTGGATGGGTCTTGCGGCAGCGGCAACGGCGAAGCTTTGAGGATGGCCCGTTCTACGGCCTGATCGTACGCCGGATTGCCGCTGCTGCTTTTCAATCTCAGACTGGCCTCCAGGACTTCGCCGCCGGGCAGCAGTCTCACTTCGAATACGACCTGCGGATTCCCCTGCAGGTTCGGCGGCTCGACGATATAGCGCTTGATCTTCTCGCTGATTCTGCGGCTGTACTCGTCGTAAAGTCGTGATTGCGCAGCCGCCTGTTCCTTCGCGAGCTTGTCCGCCAATGCCTGCTTCTCCGCCGCCTGTCTCTTGGCCTCCGCTTCCTGCGCAAGCCGTTCCTTGTCGAGCTTGCGTTTCTCGTCTTCCTTAGTCTTCGCCTCGGCCTGCTCGCGAACCTTGAGCTTCTTCGCTTCCTCTTCCTTGCGTTTTTCCAGATCGCGCTGCTTCTTTTTTTCGAGCTCCTGCTGCTCCTTCAGCCTGCGTTCCTTCTCGAGCTTTTCCTTGAGCGCGATGTCCGCTTTCGGCGCCGGTTTTACTTCAGCTTTGGGCGGCGGCTTAGGCTCCGCTTTGGGGACCGGCTTGGGCTCTTCCTTGGGCAGAGGCTTCGGCGGAGGCGGCGGAGGCGGCGGTGCAACTTCCGGTCTGGGTGCGGGGAGGCTGCTCCACAGGTCGACCACTGCGGAGGGCTCCACGTGGCGCTTCTGCCATGACACGCCAAACACCAAAAGCAGTACGAATCCCGCATGCATCCCACCCGCCAGTGCACGTGAAATCGTCTTTTCGCGTGGAGTCGTGTCTTCGTACGTCACGGTGTGCGAGGCTTCGCGAGCAGACCGACTTTCCTGACCTGATTCTGCTGCAGCATGTCCATCACTTCGAGCACCGACTCGTAGCGCACATCCTTGTCCGCCGAGATGACGACAGCCTGGTCCGGGCTGCGCGTCTGTTTCTCCTTGATCGCCTGTATCAGGTCATTCCGGGTCACGCGACGCTCAGACGAGCCGCGCGCGCGATCCCGCAGCCACAGCGACTGATCGGTTCGTATCGATACTTCCATCGGCTGCACCGGCGGATTCGACGTCTTGCCGATCTGCGGCAGCTCCACCTGCCCGGGGTTGATGAGGGGTGCAGTGACCATGAAGATGACGAGCAGCACCAGCATGACGTCTATGTAGGGCACGACGTTGATCTGGTTCATCAGCCGGTGCTTGGTGCGGCGCTCGATCAGCATCGTAAGACCCCGGTGAGGCGTGACTCGTGACGAGCGACGACTGCGCCCATCCAGGCCTTTGCGCTACGGACTCCTGATGTTACGACTTCACGGCTCACGGCTTGCGCCTACCCATCAATGGATCTGCCGCTGCAAAATATTCGAGAACTCTTCCATGAAGGAATCGAAGCGTATCGCCAGCCGATTCACGTCTCCGGCGAAATGGTTATAGGCGACGACCGCGGGGATGGCGGCGAACAGGCCCATCGCCGTTGCGATCAGGGCTTCGGCAATACCAGGCGCCACATGGCCGAGCGTTGCCTGGGCGACGTTGGCGAGGCCGCGAAACGCGTTCATGATGCCCCATACGGTGCCGAATAATCCCACGTAGGGGCTGACCGACCCGACCGATGCAAGAAATGACAGATGCGATTCCAGGACATCCATTTCACGCTGATATGTCGCGCGCATTGCCCGCCGCGTACCGTCCATGACGGCGGCAACGTCCATGCCCGGCTGCTTGGTGAGCTTGGTAAATTCCCGAAACCCGGCTTCGAAGATGCGCTCGAGTGTGCCCGCATGAGATGAGGACGCTGCACGCTGGTACAGCGCTGACAGCTCCGCCCCGCTCCAGAACTGTTTTTCGAAGTCGTCGGCCTGCCGCGTCGCACGTTTGAGCGCGAAACGCTTGAGAAAGATGTAGTACCAGGAAAAAAACGATGCAAGGAGCAGTAAGCCCATCACGAACTGGACCAGAACGCTCGCATTCGCGATCAGGCTGATGATGGAGAGGTCTTGCGTAACGCTAGGATTCAAATTCTCGTCCTTATTCTCGTTGCGAGGATCTGCGGTATGCGCACTGGCCTCATCGTCACCAGCCCTACGCACGCGACCTTGATCGTGGCGCTCGCGAGCAGCTCGTCTTCTCGGATCACGCGCTGAAACAAGTCGATGTGACCGGCGCCCACCTTAATGAGTTCCACAGTCACCTGCAAGCTGTCGTTGAAGCGCGCCGGCTTCAAATAATCGATCGCAGCCGAACGCACGACGAACGCAACCCGGTGTGCCTTCGCAAGATCTGTCTGCTCGAAACCTTCTGCACGCAACCATTCGGTACGTGCGCGTTCGACGAACTTCAGATAGTTCGCGTAGTAGACGACGCCTCCCGCATCGGTGTCTTCGTAATAAACGCGCACCGGCCAGATAAAGGGTTCGCGTTGCAAACCGGGGGTCGCTCGATCGAGTGCGGTTTCGGAGTTCACCCGGGAGACGACGAGCTAGCCTGCATCGCCCCACAGCTCGGGCGTGCCTGCGGGTTTTGGGCTGGCGAGACCGAAGTGACGGTACGCAGCAACGGTAGCGACACGGCCGCGCGGCGTGCGCTGTAAGTAGCCTTGCTGAATCAGATACGGCTCGATCACGTCTTCGATCGTGTCGCGCTCCTCGCTGAGCGCGGCAGCCAGATTGTCCACCCCGACCGGACCGCCGCCGAACTTTTCGATGACAGCCTGCAGGAGCTTACGATCCATCACATCCAGGCCGGCCACATCGACATCGAGCATCTTCAGAGCCGCATCCGCGACGTCTTTGGTGACGTGGCCTTTGGCTTTGACTTCGGCGAAATCGCGCACCCGCCGCAGCAGGCGATTCGAGATCCGCGGCGTCCCGCGCGAGCGGCTGGCGATCTCGCGAGCGCCATCGTTATCGATAGCCACCTCGAGCAGCCGCGCCGAACGCTCGATGATGCGGGTCAGCTCATCCGGCGTGTAGAACTCGAGGCGCGCTACGATACCGAAGCGGTCGCGCAGCGGATTGGTGAGCATGCCCGCACGCGTCGTGGCGCCCACCAGCGTAAATGGCGGCAGATCGAGCTTGACCGACCGCGCCGCCGGGCCCTCGCCGATCATGATATCGATCTGATAATCCTCGAGCGCGGGATACAGTATCTCTTCCACGACGGGCGACAGGCGATGGATCTCGTCGATAAAGAGCACGTCGCGTGGTTCGAGATTAGTCAGCAAGGCGGCAAGGTCGCCTGCACGCTCGAGCACGGGTCCCGACGTATGACGCAGATTGACGCCCATTTCACGCGCGATGATATGCGCAAGCGTGGTCTTGCCGAGTCCTGGCGGACCGAAAAGCAGCACGTGATCGAGCGCTTCGCCGCGTTTGCGCGCCGCTTCGATGAAAATCTCCAGCTGCCCGCGCGTTTTCTCCTGCCCGATGTACTCCTCGAGTGCTTTGGGGCGCAGCGCGCGCTCGATCGCCTCTTCCTGAGGCGTCGTTGCGGCTGCCGATATCAGACGGTCGGTTTCAATCATAAAAGGCGCCGGCCTGGGCGACGAGTTGCAATCGGGCTCACGCTCTGGAAAGCAGCTTGAGCGCCTGGCGTATGCCTTCGGTCACGCTGACGCTGCTTTCCAGATTCTTCACCGCGAACTGCGCTTCCTTGTCGTTGTAGCCCAGCGCGAGTAATGCGTTGACCACGTCGCTGCTCGCCGCGGCAGTTTCGGCCGGAACAGCTACGATCGCGATGTCGAGCTTGTCTTTCAGTTCGAGGAGCAGACGTTCAGCCGTCTTCTTGCCTATCCCGGGCACCCTGGTGAAGCGGCCACTGTCCTGCTGAGCGACCGCGTTCTTCACGTCTACGACGCTCATGCCGGACAACACTGCGAGCGCGGTGCGTGCACCCACGCCGGAAATCTTGAGGAGCTTCCGGAACAGCGTGCGCTCGCCCTCGCTTGCAAAGCCGTACAGCTGATGCGCGTCCTCGCGTACGATCAGGTGTGTAAGCAGGGTGACCTCACTCCCGGTAGACGGCAATTGATAGAGCGTGCTCATCGGCACGTCGAGCTCATAACCCACGCCGTGTACGTCCACCATGATTTGCGGCGGGTGTTTCGCGACGAGCCTGCCCGCGATGCGTCCAATCACACCAGTCTGCCCTTGCGCATGCGATAGCCGGCGGTAGGCAGCGTGCCAAGTCCTTGTCCGCCGTGGGCGTGACAGATCGCGCACGCGAGTGCGTCAGCCGCATCCGGGCTCGGCGCGCCGGCGAGACTGAGCAGACGCTTTACCATTTCCTGCACCTGCTCCTTGCGCGCGTGTCCGTTACCGACCACCGCCTGCTTCACCTGTAGTGCAGTGTACTCCGCAACCGGAAGGTCGTGCATGACTGCGGCACAGATCGCGGTGCCGCGCGCCTGCCCCAGCAACAGCGTCGATTGCGGATTCATATTGACGAACACCTTTTCGAGCGCGATCTGCTCCGGCCGGCACTCGCCGATGACTTCAGCCAATCCATCGAGTATCGTTTTGAGCCGCGAGGCGAGCGACCCCTGAAGCGTTTTGATGCAGCCGCTCGTGACGTAAGCGAGCTTCTGGCCCGACTTGTCGAGTACGCCGAAGCCGGTGACTCGCAACCCTGGATCGATGCCGAGAATGCGCGTTCGCGAGCTGTGACCGGTGGAGGGCGGAAGGCGGGAGGCGGGAGGCATTAGCGGAAGGCCGAAGATGACGTGCGAATCCGTGTCGCCTCCACCTTCATGTCTCGAGTACAGCCGTTGTGTATACGTCCTGAACGTCGTCCAATGCTTCGATAGCGTCGAGCAGTTTCTGCATGCGCCCCGCGTCTTCCCCCACCAGCGCGTTCTCGGTAGCCGGCTTCATCGTGACTTCAGCGAGCTCGGGTTTGAAACCCGCTTTCGACAGCGCATCACGAACGTGCGTGAAGTCGTGCGGAGCCGTGATGACTTCGAGGCTGCCGTCTTCGTTGGCGACGACGTCTTCCGCGCCCACGTCGATCGCAGCTTCCATCAGTTTGTCTTCGTTGGTTCCCGGCGCGAAGACCATCTGGCCGCAATGCTTGAAAAGAAAAGCGACCGATCCATCGGTGCCCAGGTT
>JAQGNH010000439.1 GCA_028291945.1 Betaproteobacteria bacterium | reverse complement strand
TGATGCAGAAGCGCGCGGGCCGCTGGCTTATCGCGCAATTCCGCAACTCGCCCACACCGAAAGCGCCCGCGTCGACGTCTGCCGCCGCCCTGACGCAATGAGACGATTCTGATCTGCCGACACCCGGGAGCGGTGACTACGAGCTGAGCATCGAGCACCGAAAGCGCAGCAGCCCGAGACGCGAGGCGCGCTGGAGACGCGGCGTCCCGGGTCATAAAACTAACGCCGCAGCGAGTGTGATGTACGCCCCGCCGCGGCGGTCGCGACTTATCCACAGCCGCACCTTTCCCGTTAGCATTGCCGCCAAACGTCAGAACAAGCAGCGGAAGGGGGGGGCCATGGTTGGAACCTACAGCTACTCACTGGTACTGGTATCGGTCCTCGTAGCCATACTGGCCTCGTACACCGCGCTCGATCTAGCCACACGAATTACCATGTCGCGCGGCACGGCGGCCCGTGCGTGGCTCATAGGCGGCGCTTTCTCCATGGGTCTCGGCATCTTCTCCATGCACTTTGTGGGAATGCTGGCTTTCAGCTTGCCGGTTCCAATGGGGTACGACGTAACGGTGACGCTGCTCTCGTTGCTTATTGCTATCGTAGTTTCTGGATTCGCGCTGTACACCGTAAGCCGAGACAGCTTGAGCGCCAAAAATTTAATCCTCGGCGGCATTCTGATGGGAATCGGAATTTGCGCGATGCACTACACAGGCATGGCTGCGATGGAGACACATCCTCCAATCGTTTACGATCCTATGCTCTTCTCGGCGTCGGTCGCGATTGCAATTGCAGCGTCACACGCGGCTTTATGGATCGCCTTCAATCTGCGCGCGGCCGTGAACTGGATGAAGTACGCAAAAGTCGGAAGCGCTGTGATTATGGGCTTCGCAATTACAGGGATGCACTACACCGGAATGGCCGCTGCACGCTTCGCGGATAACACGATATGCCTCACCGGCCCGTTGGTAGACAATTCTTGGATGGCCGGGACGCTCGCGGGTACGACGTTTCTCATACTCTGTGCAACGCTCGCGCTCTCGGTGCTTGATTCCCGCATGGCGTCGAAGACGGCAAAGATGGCCGCTTCGCTGAAGCACGCGAACGATGAGCTGCAGAAGGTCGCGCTCCTTGATCCGCTGACTAAGCTGCCTAATCGTGTACTACTCGAAGACCGAATCGAACAAGCGATTGCCCAGGCCGAGCGCAGCAAATTGAACTGCGCCGTGATTTTTGTGGATCTGGATCGGTTCAAAACGATAAACGACTCGCTGGGGCACACCGTTGGGGACGAACTCTTGCGCGCGGTTGGAGCCAGGTTGCAGACCCTTGTACGTGCAGAGGACACGGTTTCGCGGCTCGGTGGCGACGAGTTTGTGATCCTGCTGCGCGAAGTAATAGATGCCGACAATGCGGCTCAAGTCGGTGACAAGATACTCGCCGAGTTACGTCTACCGTTCCGTGCCCACGAGAAAGAGCTCTACATCACCCCGAGCATCGGCATCAGCTTGTACCCGCTAACCGGTCATACCGCGCAGATGTTGATTACCCAGGCCGATGCGGCGATGTACAACGCGAAGCAAGAAGGACGCAACGGCTGCCGCTTATTTGCTTCTGAAATGAGCACCTTCTTCCCCGAACGGCTCATGATGGAGAACGATCTACGACATGCCGTTGCACGTCGTGAATTCGCACTCTACTACCAGCCCAAAGTGGACCTGACAAACGGTAGCGTGGTCGGCATGGAAGCGCTCCTACGGTGGCAGCACCCGTCCAAGGGTCTTGTCAGTCCCGACGAGTTCATTCCGCTCGCGGAGGACACCGGCCTGATCGTGCCGATCGGGCGTTGGGTCATCGAAGAGGCATGTGCTCAGAACAAGGCATGGCAACGTGCGGGCATGCCCCATCTGCGTGTCGCGATCAACATCTCTGCCGTTCAATTCAAGCAAAAGGATTTGCTCGATACGATCAAGTACGCACTCGAAACAAGCGGCCTCTCACCCGAGTTTCTGGAGGTGGAAGTCACGGAGACCGTTGTCATGCAAAACGCCTCTCAAGCGATCGTGACATTGGAAAAGCTGAGCGAGATGGGTATTCACGTTTCCATCGATGATTTCGGCACCGGCTACTCGAGTTTGAGCTACCTGAAGCGATTCCCAATCGACAAGCTCAAGATCGACCGATCCTTTATCCGCGAGATTTCATCGGATAGGGATGATGCCGCTATCGTACGCGCCACTATTGCGCTCGCACATAACTTGCGGCTCCGAGTAATCGCAGAAGGAGTGGAAACTGAAGATCAGCTCCAGTTTCTGCGTGCTCTCGGCTGCGACGAGTACCAGGGCTATTACAAGAGCAAGCCCCTGCCGGCTAACGAGTTTGCGCGACAGATGCGGTCTGAAATATGGAGCCAGCATCGTGAACGTGAGGCAGCGCCGAGGCTGCTGTACGATACGCCTCTTAGCCCAGGCCAATCGACTTAACGATGTGGTCGAACTCACGGCGGGCGCTGAAAGTAGCGGGCTGCCGGTTCTCGCTCGATGAAGATACCCTGCGCCGGCCTCCCCATTGAGTTGAGCGAGCGACCGTAATCCATCGCTGCGTGCGACAGACCACCTGCGTTCGTTAGCATAAAGCTCCGCGCCGCCGTCACAGTGACGTACGCGCTCAGAACCCAGCGGCTGTCAGCTCAATGCCGAAGTTACACTGCTATAAGTTTCGACATGAGAAATTCATTAACATACTCATTTTCGACCAGCTGAGAGTGCCGTTTGACGCCTTCCCACTCGAAACCTACCCTTTCATAAAGTGCCATCGCGCGGTGATTCGTTGTTCGCACGGTTAACTCCAGCCTGTGTACGCCCCGTGCCTTCGCCCAAGACTCTGCCGCGCCCAACAACGAACGACCGATACCTTGGCCCCAGTTGGCCCGAAGTACCCCAATGCCAACTGTCAAAGAATGATATGTGCGTTTCGCGTTTCCTCGACTCCCGAAGAGTGTACCGACCAACGAGCCATCGCAGTCTGCAATGAACATCGTCCAATTCCCCTTCTCTATACCTTCAGCCATTCTTCGAGCATAAACTTCAACATTGCTTTTCATCTCCCCCGGCTCGTAAAGTAGGAAGCTCGTCTCTGCGTACAGACGCTCCAAAAGGGCGATGACTGCACCGGCATCATCTGGTGTAGCCTCGCGGATGCGCACGGGCTTCTCCTTGAAGCCCGAGTTGTTGAGCGGCGCGCTTTCACCGCGGCCGCTCGAACTAAAGTTCGCCGTCACCTTTGGCTTTGCACTCATATAGTAGTTCGACCTTCGCCGGCCCAGCCAAAACTCGCTTCATGATTTTTCGATGCTCGTCATCGATGGGAAGCGTTAAGTCGTGAAACGCTAAAGCCACCCGATCATGGTCCGTTGCTTCCATTTCGTAGATGAGAGATGACTGCGAACAGCTCGTGGACGGATAGCTGTGTCCGTATATTCATAATAAGGGTGACACCTATAATGCCATCGCAATTTGTGGATGTGCAATAACGCCTTTCCCGGCGAATGGGCAGCATTCTGATCGTTACTGGACGGGGTGCGGCACCGCTTCTGGCACATCAAACGATGCTCGTTCCAATTTCGCCACCGCAAACTTTGCATGCGATAGATGCGGTCGCGCTAACAACGATTTACCCTGCAGACCTGCCGGGAGGTTCAGAGGATCGGATCGGATCGGAGGCAAGATGGAACCAATCTCTCTGGTGTTGGTGGCGGGTGAGAACGATCCCATTCGCGCCTTTACTCAAGCAGGCTGGAGGCGCGCGGACCTGCCCGTACCGATACGAGTCGTAAAGGAAGCTCCCGCGGCCTTGGGTAGCTTGCGAGACTCCGTAAAAAAGCCGAGCCCCCGACCTGCGGCTTGCATTTTGCTTAAAGCGCTCTATGGCTGAGAAGATCAAGCGGTCTAGCGCCCAGCGCTGGCTCATGATTACAGGAGGGACCCTCCTCGTGATCCTGGCCGCGCTCTTTTTCTTCGACTGGAACCTAATAAAAGGGCCGATCGCCCGTCGTATCGAGCACGCCACGGGGCGAACCTTCGCGATAAACGGCGACCTGCACGTGCGCTTGCTGCCGCATCCGCGCATCAGGGCTGAAGGCCTCGTGCTGGGCAACGCAGAGTGGTCGCGCGACCCTAATATGGCTGAAATCGAGAAAGTCGATTTAGTTGTCCTGTTTCTGCCGCTGCTGCGAGGCGAGTTTGTCTTCCCTGAAATCAATTTAACAGGCGCTCGAATTCTGCTGGAGAAGAACGCACAGGGCGTTCCAAACTGGCAGTTCAAGACCACCACGAAAAGCAGTGCCCATCAACCGCCTCCGGCAGTGGGCGGGCTCGACATCGATCGCACTCAGGTCGCGTATCGGGATCCCACGATCAAGACCGACGTCGTCGCCGACATTTCAACGATAGACCAACGGGAGGCGGACCCGGGCATGATGAAAGTTACCGTCAAAGGACGCTACAAGGACCAGTCTGCGACACTCGATGGTGTCGTCGGGAGTCTGCGCACGCTCACAACTGCGAATAATCGCTATCCGTTACGACTGCACGCCTCGCTCGGCTCGACGAAGGTAACTTTGGATGGCGCGGTGCTCGACCCCTTGCACTTGAAAGGCGAGGACATGAGCTTTGCGCTCGAAGGAAACGACCTTGCGCAGCTTTTCCCGGTCATAGGCGTACCGTTGCCGCCAACGCCTCCGTATAAGCTTTCGGGGCACTTGAATCATACCGACGCTGCGTGGACATTCCAAAAACTGGTGGGTCGCGTGGGGCATAGTGATCTGGCCGGCGACTTTTCGGTTGATACCAATCAGAAGCCGCAGCTGATCACGGCGGACCTCGTATCGCGCAACCTCGACATCGCCGACCTTGGGGGTTTTATCGGTGCCAACCGCGGTGGCGAGCCTACGCCGAAACCCGCCGACCGCGTGCTGCCACAGGAGCCATACAACCTCGAGAAATTACGCGCAGCGAACGCCGAGGTTAAATTTCGCGGTGAGCGCATCGTTACGGCGTCGCTGCCACTCGAGAATCTCTCAGCCACGCTCACGCTGAAGGGGGGCGTACTCACACTGCACCCGCTGAGTTTCGGTGTCGCTGGTGGGAATCTTGTTTCTCAAGTCAAAATGGACTCGAGCAAGCAGGCGATCAAAACGAATCTGGATATCAGCTTGCGGCAGGTTCAGCTGCAAAAGCTCTTTCCGAGCCTCAAGCTGCAGAAGATGAACGCGGGGCTGCTAGGCGGTCGCGCGAACATCGATACGACCGGCAATTCCATTGCGTCGATGCTGGCGCAGTCGAGCGGCAATGCGGCCGTGCTGATGGAAGGCGGATCCGTAAGCGAACTGGTAGTGCGCCTTTCGAACCTCGATATTGCGCACAGTCTCACCATTCTCTTCACCGGTGACAAGCAGCTTCCGGTACGGTGCATGGTGGGGGCTTTTAAAGGCGAGAAGGGTATCTATGCAATGGAAACCTTCGTGCTCGACACAGACCGAGCTGTGGTGCGCGGTGAAGGGGACATTAATTTTGCAACCGAAGCATTAAATCTGAAGCTAAGATCACAGCCCAAAGACTTCAGCCTTGCTGCTCTGCGCGGACCGATCGACATTACCGGCACGTTCAAGAACCCCACGGTGCGCCCCGAACTCGGATCGGTGGCCGCACGGGGTGCTGTAGCAGTCGCTCTCGGTGTCGTGACCGCGGGAGTCGGTGCTCTGCTACCACTCCTTGAACCGGGGAAGGAAAAAAATACTAACTGTGCAGCACTGATCAACAGTGCAGCTCGACCCGCCGGCGCTTCAAGCGCCCCTGGGGATTCGGCCCATTCTCGGTCACGGTGAGGTAGGCGCGGAAGACCGTGCGCAGGCGATCACCGACCGACAAGGAACCGTTCTAGAACGCTGGGATCGGGTATACGCCCTAGGCCGGGTCGATCGCTCAAGGTAACGCGTCCCTCGTGTACGCGAAATCCCTCGGGCAGAAAGAGCGTGCGAAGGTCGTTAGGATTCGCATCGATCTCGCCCCAACCCGTGCCGCCTGAGGCTGCCAGCAGATGCAGCGCGGCAGCGAGACCCACGCCTCCGCCGAGCCAGTGTGGGCAAAATTGAACATGAGCCTCACGTGCCTTGCGCGCAATCTCCAGGCAACCGCTAAAGCCGCCCCACTTGGCCGCATCCGGCTGGATTACCCTCAACGCACCTGAGGTGAGCGCGTTGCCGAGCGCCGCGTAACCCCGCAGGTTCTCGCCCGCGGCAAGTGGCGTCCTGGACGAGCGTGCCAGAGCCTGCCAGCGCTCGATGGGTTCGTCCGCGGGTATGGGTTCTTCGATCCAGGCCAGTCCGAATTCATCGAGCCTGCGCGCTGCATCGACCGCTGCTTCCAGGCTCCACCGCTGGTTGGCATCGACCATCACGTCTCCGCCTGCGCCGATGAGGCTGCGCAGCGCGCGCAGATTCCGTTCATCGGTCGCGGCATGGAAGCCCACCTTGAGCTTCACCGCCGTATAGCCTTCAGCCAGCTTTTGCTCTGCCAGGCGCTCGGGGCGATCGGGACCCAGACCGCTCGCATAGACACGTACATCAGGCGTGCCGCCGAGCCAGCGCCACAGCGGTTCGCCCGCGCGCCGCGCTGCGAGGTCCCATAGCGCGATGTCGATGCCTGCTACAACCTGCGCAAACGGGCCAGGCTCGCCACATTGGAGCGCAGGCACACGTGTAGCGCTTTCCAGGTGGACAAATGCTTCGCGCGGATTCGCGAAACGGCGGCCGGTGATCATCGGCGCGACCACGCGCTCCAGGAGTTGCGCGCGATGCGCCGCAGCGCCGGGCGGATAGTTGCACCAGATCTCGCCCCACCCGAAAGCACCGTCCTCGTCCGTGACACGCACGAGCAGCGACGTACGCGAGGTCAGCGTGCGAAACGAATTCGTGACTGGATTTTCGATCGGCGCATCGAGCACGAACGCTTCGATGCACGTAGGCTGCAGATCCATGGCGATTATTTGGTGCGTCCTGCCGCAAGGCTCACCGCTTCCCGCACGCGCGTGAGCCATACGTCGTCGGCGGATGCCTTGCGGCAGATGAACGCGACAGGCGTGGACTCCACCGGAAGCTCGATGGGCAGAATATGTATCGTACCGGCCTCGTGTGCCGCAAGCGCGTCGCTGCGCGTTGCGACGGTGACGAGTTGCATGCTTGCGACGAAAGCGAGATTGGCGAACTGCGGCCTGCATTCGAGAACAGGTCGTGGAGGCGGCAGCTCCGCGCGGATGAAGAGCCGATCGAGGATCATGCGCGCCTGGCCGGTCGTGTCGCCGAGCGCCCACGCCTCGCCTGCGAGGTCATGCAGCGTAACGTGTTTTCGTTTAGCGAGCGGATGCGAGCGTCCGACGACAAGACACAGCTCGCCTCCGTAAAGCGGCCAGACTCGCAATTCCGAGAGCACCGAGTCCCTCGGGGAGCTCATCGAGAGCCTGCCGATCATGCAGTCGAGATCGCCTGCGAGCAGCGCTTCTATGAGTGCATTCGTTGCTCCCTCACGCAGCACGAACCGCAGATCGGGATAGCTGTATCTCAGGGTCGAAAGCGCATGCGGCAGTAGGTGAGTAAGGAATTGAAGATTGGCTCCGATACGCAGGACCGCCTGCGCTGACGAAAACATTTCGCTTTGTGCAGCGCGAAGCTCTCCCAACACGGGCCTCAGCCTTCTCAGCAGCGTTGCCGCGCGCTCGTTCGCTGCGACGCCGCCACGGGTGCGCGCAAACAGCGCTCCGCCGAATGCAGATTCGAGTTCCTTCAGCATCTGGCTGACGCCGGGCTGCGAAATATGCAGGCGCTCGGCTGCTTTGCGGACCGTTCCGACCTCGACCAGGAGTTCGAGCAGACGCAGATGCTTGATGCGCAGTCGCTCGATAGCCGGCCGCATGCGGCTCACCACCATGACGATCCTTCAGGGCTTGCGTTCACGTGATAACGAATGGCGACCGCTTCTCAGTCGCCGCTGTGCAATGATACAGCCCTGCTGTCACCCCTCACCTGGGGCTCGGAGTGACAGCGCGTCAGGAGGCGCCATGCGACGTGTGAGCATTTTCGGAAAGTGTGCGGCAGCGGGCGTGATCGCTCTCGCAGCGCATACGCTGCACGCGCAAAACGGCTATCCGGCCAAGCCGGTGCGCATCATCGTGCCCAGCGTCGCCGGCGGGGGACTCGATGCGCTCGCGCGCGTCGTGGCGCAGAAGCTCAACGAGAAGCTCGGCGTGGCTTTCGTCGTCGACAATCGTCCAGGTGCGGGCGGCGTGATCGGTATCGAATCGGGGGCGCGTGCCGCGGCAGACGGTTACACACTCGTCATCATCTCCGCTACGCATGCAGCCACGAGTACCCTTCAAGGCAAGCGCGCCTACGACCTGCAGCGCGATTTCGCATCTGTTGTCTGGGCCACGACCCAGCCTTACATTGTCAACGTGAATCCGCAGGTGCCGGCGCGCAACATGAAAGAGCTGATCGCGCTGGCGAAAGCGAAGCCCGGCACGATCAGCTACGGCTCCCCCGGTGCAGGCAGCGCGCAGCATCTCGCCGGCGTGCTGCTCTCGTCCATGTCGGGCGCCGGGTTTTTCCACATCCCCTATAAAGGCGGCGCGCAGGTGGTGAACGACGTTATCGGCGGGCAGATCCAGATGTCGTTCACGAACTACCTCATTTGCCGTCCGCTCATCCAGTCCGGCAAGCTTCGCGCGCTCGCAGTGACCACCGCAAAGCGCTCGAACGCCGTTCCCGACCTGCCCGCCGTTGCAGAGGTGGTGCCCGGCTATGATGCAGACAATTGGTATGGTCTGATCGCGCCGGCGAAGACGCCTGCGCCGATCCTGGACACGCTGCATCGCGAGATCTCGGCGATCCTCCAGGCGCCGGACATCAGGCAACGGCTCGCAACGGAGGCGAGCGAGGTCGTGGCAGTCAGCCGCGCGGAATTCGGCCGCCACCTGGGTACAGAGGTTGTGAAATGGGGCGAGGTGATTCGCAAAGCCGACATCACGACGCAGTGAGGCTATGACGATGCAAAGCACCAATCTTCTGATCATATTGTCGGACCAGCACAATCCGCGCGTCATGGGCTGCGCCGGGCATCCGCTTGTCAAAACGCCGAACCTCGATAGGCTCGCAGCACGCGGGACGCGGTTTTCCTCCGCGTATACGAACTGCCCCATCTGCGTGCCGGCGCGCGCGAGCCTCGCAACCGGGCGCTACGTGCACCAGACACGCTTCTGGGACAACGCGATCGCATACGACGGCAGCGTGCCGAGTTGGGGGCATCGACTGATAGCCAAGGGGCATCGCGTGGTATCGATCGGGAAGCTGCACTACGTCAGCTCCGATCCTGCGCGTAACGGTTTCAGCGAAGAGATATTGCCAATGCATCTCGCAGACGGGGACGGTGACGTCGTGGGGCTCATCCGCGACGAGCTCATCGTGCGCAACGGCGCAGCGAAGCTCGGGCCCGAATCGGGGCCGGGCGAATCGCATTACACCGCGTACGATCGTGCCATCGCCGATGAGGCGTGCAAGTGGTTGCACAATGCGTCACCAGCAGATGGGAAGCCGTGGGTGCTCTACGTCGGCTTCGTATGCCCGCATCCGCCGTTGATCGCACCGCAGGAATTTTTTGATTTATACGCAGACGCCGACATCCCGATGCCCGAGATGTACGCAGAAAACGAGCGTCCGCGCCATCCTTACCTTGAATACATGAGGCGCGGACGGCCGTACGATGGCGGATTCACGGGACCCGAGATGGTGAAGCGTGCGCTTGCCGCCTATTTCGGCTCCGTAAGTTTCCTGGATCGCAATGTCGGTCGCGTGCTCGGCGCGCTTGAAGCTGCGGGCCTGGCGAATACGACACGCGTGCTCTACGGCTCGGATCACGGCGAGAATCTCGGCGCGCGCGGCCTGTGGGCGAAATCGACGCTGTTCGAAGAATCAGCAGGCATCCCGTTGATACTGGCAGGCCCCGATGTGCCAGAGCGCGGCGTGATCAAGGCGCCGGTGAGCCTCGTCGATGTGTTTCCGACGGTGCTCGAATGCGCGGGTGTCGAGCGCTCTAAAGGCGATGCCGACTTGCCGGGCGCGTCGCTCCTCGCGGCTGCGCAGGGCAGACTCCCCAAGCGTACGGTGCTCTCCGAATACCACGCGGTCGCCTCACCGTCCGGATCTTTCATGATCCGTCGCGGGCGCTTCAAGTACATCTACTACTGCGGCTACGCGCCAATGCTGTTCGACCTGGAAAACGATCCGTACGAGCGCCACGACCTGTCGGCCGTACCTGACTACAAGGAGGAGCTCGCCGCATGCGAAGCAGAGCTCCGCGCGATCGTCGATCCCGAAGCCATCGATCGGATGGCACGCGCCGATCAGCGCGCAATGATCGAGCGCCTGGGCGGTAAGGAGATCATCATGCAGCGCGGCGCAGTGCGCCACAGCCCGCCTCCCGGCGTCGCGGCGACACGCATTCCCGTCGAGCGCGCATGATGCACCTGCAGTGCGTTCACACTTCGACGCCGGCATCTGACGCCTACGCTGAGCGCGAACGGATTGCGGGGCCCAACCCAAACCCGCGTTCGTCCTGAGCGTAGACGGTAGTGGAGTCGAAGGATGAACGGCATGAACGAAATGACATTGACCATAAATAACATCAGCCCGTTCGTCGTCAACCTCTCGGCCAAATCGAACTGGTTTTTCATACGTGTCGAGAGCAACGATGGCTGCGCCGGCTACGGTGAAGGGACGCTCTACGGCTGGGAAAAGCTGCAGCTCGCGTATCTCGAGCAGTTGAGCGCGAGCGTGATCGGTCAGCCGGTCGAGCAGGCGCTCGTGCGCCTGCGCGTGCAGCCGGCCTCCCCTAGAGGACTGGTCGCCAACTCGATTATCAGCGCGCTCGAGCAGGCGTTGACGGACGTTCGCGCTCGATCCACAGGGCAACCGCTCTACGCGACACTTGGAGCGCCGCAGCGCACGCGCGTGCGCATGTACGCGAACATCAACCGGCGCACCGAAGACCGCACGCCTCAAGGCTTCGTCGCGAGCGCGCGCGATGCAGTCGCGCAAGGTTACGAGGCCATCAAGATCGCGCCGTTCGACGGCGTCGTTCCGGATCTCGGACGTGCCGAGAGCCGCGCCCGCATTGACGCGGGCATCGAGCGTATTTACGCGACGCGCGAGGCGATCGGTCCGGACGTCGATCTGCTGGTCGATTGCCATTGGCGCTTCGACGAAACAACCACGGCGAGCGTGCTTGGAGAGCTCGAGCGCGCGAAGCTCTTCTGGTTCGAGTGCCCAATTTCGGAGAGTCCAGAGAACTACCCGGCACTGGCGCGGCTGCGAAGCCTCGCCCATAGACTCGGCACGCGGCTCGCCGGCGCGGAGCAGCAGATCGGCGTCCCGGGATTTCGTCCTTTCATCGAAGGTGGCTTGCTCGACATCGTGATGCCGGACGTGAAATATGCGGGCGGCTATGCCGAGATGCTGCGTATCGCGGCGCTCTGCGAGCGCGCCGGGGTCGCGTTCTCGCCGCACAATCCGACCGGACCCGTGTGCACGATGGCAAGCTTGCACGTGTGCGCGCTCGCCCCGAGTTTCCTGATACTCGAGCACCAGGTCGGTGAAAGCCCGCTGTACTACGAGGTGCTCCGCGGCGGCCATCCCGCGCTCGTCGAGGGTTGCTTCCAGCTCTCGAATGCGCCGGGACTGGGCATCGACCTCAATGTGGAAGTCATGCGTGCGCATCCATACCGGCCGCTGTCGAGCGTGCGCGATCGAAGATTGGGGTAACCATGCGACGCATTGCAATTTTCATCGTGCTGTTAGCGCTTTCTCAGCACGCCCTCGCTCAGTCAGCTTATCCCGTAAAGGTGATCCGGATGATTGTGCCCTCGGCGCCTGGCAGCGGACCGGACACAATGGCGCGCGCAATAGGCCAGCAGCTCACCGGTATCCTCGGTCAGCCGATCGTCGTGGAGAATCGAGGCGGCGCCGGTGGCTCGATCGGCGGTGAAGCGGCCGCGAAGGCGCCGCCGGATGGCTACACCCTGATCATGGCGAGCGCGGGCTCGCACGCGGTGAACGTCGGCCTCTACCCCAAACTCGCTTACGACCCGATCAGGGACTTCGCGCCGATCAGTCTTGTTTCATCAGCGCCGAACATACTCATCATCCATCCTTCGCTTCCGGTGAAGTCGGTCAAAGACCTGATCGCGCTTGCGAAAGCGAAGCCCGGTACGCTTTCGTTCGCCTCCGGCGGCAACGGCAGCACGGCGCACCTTTCCGGCGAGCTCTTCAAAATGCTGGCGAACGTGAACGTGGTACACGTGCCGTTCAAGGGCGCGCCAGGTGCTGTGCTTGCAGTGATGTCCGGCGAAGTCGAGCTCGCCTTTCCGAATCTGCCGCCAGCCCTGCCGCAGGTGCGCACGGGCAAGCTGCGGGCAATTGCGGTCACGACGAGTAAACGCTTTGCCGCGTTGCCTCAAATTCCGACTGTCGCCGAATCGGGTGTGCCCGGCTATGAGGCGCGCGCGTGGTTCGGTGTGCTCGCGCCGACCGGCATACCGCCCTCCATCGTGACGAGGCTCAACACCGAGATCGTGAAGATCGCACGCAGCAAGGATATGCGGGAGCGCCTGCTCGCCGACGGCGCAGAAGCCATCGGCAGCACGCCGGAAGAGTTCGCCGTGGTCATGAAGACGGACATCGCGAAGTGGGCGAAGGTGATCAAGGCGTCGGGGGCGAAGCCCGACTGAGGACAGCGTATCGCCCATCTATTCGAACGACGGTCCGCAAAGACTGATGGAATGGGATCCATGCGCGGAAGATCATTGCGGCGGCAGAGATGAAAGCGAAGGAGCTGGGCCGGCCATGAGATCGCGGTCGGCGATCTGCGTATTGAGTGAGCGGCATCAGGCACCTCGTTGGGGGCCCATATCGCCTGTTCGCTCGTCAAGCGCGTGCCACAGCGACCGTCATTCTGCCTCGGCAAGCTAGGTATAGCGATACGGCCCATTAGCGGCTCCGGCGAACAGCAGCATCCGCTGAACGTCCTCGGTGACTGCCATCAAGAACCCGGGCAGCCGCTTATCTCGTTTCCTCAAAGTGCTCCCAGCCCCTGTTCGTCTTGGGGTTTGCGGCCACGAATGTGATGAAGAATCTGTAACGCAACTGGCTCCTGTTCTGCCCGTCTTAGAAACACCAACAGACGAATCGGAAAACACACGCCCGTTGTGTATTACCCATGGCGCGCTATGCAGAGCGGGCGAATTGCAGGAGATTCACCAACATGGAACGATGGCATTTTTACAGAGAGCCTGATTATCGAGGCGGTTACTCGTGGCGTTGGGAACGGCAGTCTAGTGACGTCACCGAAGCGTCGCGCACGATCTTTTACACGTTTTGGGGATGCGTTCAGAACGCAGTTCAGGCGGGCTTCGATCCGAGCGCGGTGGACGCACCGCCCTTGAGAGACAGCATTGTCGTAGAGCTT
>JAQGNH010000421.1 GCA_028291945.1 Betaproteobacteria bacterium | reverse complement strand
CGCTGAGACGTGCGCACCCAGTCCGATCAGCATCTGCTCCAGCACGTGATCGGCCGCGAGGTGCAGATACCCGTCGCCCACTTCGACCGGAACGTGCCGGTTGCCGAGGTGATAGGCTGCACGCGCGAGGGCGAACGGCGTGTCGCATTCGACGTGCAGCAACTGCTCGGGCTGCGCGACGACCTGCACGACACGCCCGTCGGTTGCGACCAGCAAATCTCCGCCGCGCAGGATTTCGCCGCGCGCAAGTATGAGCCACACGTCCTCGCCGCTTTCGAGATGCGTGCGCAGCCGGCTTTTCTGACGCAGCTCGAAAGGCAGCGTGAGCCGCGCATTCGCCTGAACATTCGCGTCAGCGCGGTCGAGCCGGCTCGTGATCTCGATCATCAGAACAGAAAGTAGCGCTGGGCCATCGGGAGCACGCTCGCCGCCTCGCACGTGAGTAGCTTGCCGTCCGCACACACTTCGTACGTTTCGGGATCGACTTCGATCTGCGGCTGGTAATCGTTGTGAATCATATCGCTCTTGCGCAGCGTGCGCGTGCCGCGCACCGCATGCAGCGGCTTGATTAGCTCGAGCGCCTGCAGCTCGGCATTCTCGAGACCGGCCTGCGACACGAACGTCACCGACGTCCTGAGAGCGCGCCCGAACGCACCGAACATCGGCCTGTAGTGCACCGGCTGCGGTGTGGGGATCGACGCGTTCGGATCGCCCATCGCTGCCGCTGCGATCATTCCGCCTTTGAGTATCAGCGCGGGCTTCACGCCAAAAAACGCAGGCTTCCACAAAACGAGGTCGGCGAGCTTACCTTTCTCGATGGAACCGACGAGGTGCGCGATACCGTGAGTGATCGCCGGGTTCATCGTGTACTTGGCGATGTAGCGCTTCACACGCGCGTTGTCGCTCGTCGTCGGATCGCCTTCGAGACTGCCACGCTGCACTTTCATCTTGTGTGCGGTCTGCCATGTCCGGATGACGACTTCGCCCACGCGTCCCATTGCCTGGGAGTCCGACGACATCATGCTGAGCGCGCCGAGGTCGTGCAGGATGTCTTCAGCCGCGATCGTTTCCTTACGGATGCGCGACTCCGCAAAGGCCACATCCTCCGCAATCGCCGCGTCGAGGTGATGGCACACCATCAGCATATCGAGATGCTCGGCGATGGTATTGACGGTGTAAGGCCGCGTTGGATTGGTCGATGACGGCAGCACGTTCGGCTCGCCGCAGACCTTGATGATGTCCGGTGCGTGACCGCCGCCCGCACCTTCGGTGTGAAAAGTGTGAATGGTGCGGCCCTTGAATGCACGCACGGTGTCGTCGACGAAACCGGACTCGTTGAGCGTGTCGGTGTGGATGGCCACCTGCACGTCGAGCTCGTCGGCGACCGACAGGCAGTTATCGATCGCGGCCGGCGTCGTGCCCCAGTCCTCGTGCAGCTTCAGCCCGATCGCACCGGCCCGCACCTGCTCGCGCAAGGGTTCGGGCAGGCTTGCGTTGCCTTTGCCGAGAAAGCCGAGATTCATGGGAAACGCTTCAGCTGCGGCGAGCATCGATCTGATGTGCCACGGCCCCGGCGTGCATGTCGTCGCAAAGGTCCCGGTCGCGGGTCCGGTGCCGCCGCCGAGCATCGTCGTGACGCCGCTCACCAGCGCTTCTTCGATTTGCTGTGGGCAGATCCAGTGGATGTGCGAGTCGATCCCGCCGGGCGTCACGATCATGCCTTCGCCCGCGATGACTTCGGTACCGGCCCCAAGCGGGATCGTCACCGCCGGTTGTATGTCGGGATTCCCTGCTTTGCCGATTTTCCAGATGAGGCCTTCCTTCAATCCGATGTCGGCTTTGACGATGCCCCAGTGATCGACGATCAGCGCATTAGTGATGACAGTGTCCGCGACTTCACCCGACACGCGCTGGCTTTGCCCCATGCCATCTCGGATCACTTTTCCGCCGCCGAACTTCACTTCTTCGCCGTAGATCGTGTAGTCCTTCTCCACCTGGATCCACAGGTCAGTGTCTGCAAGCCGCACGCGATCGCCCGTCGTGGGCCCGAACATTTCGGCATACGCCTGCCTCGAGATGCGTGTCATGGTTTCTTCGCGTCGAGAGCGCCCATGACGGCGCCATTGAAGCCGTACACCTGCCTGTCGCCGGCGAGCTCGACCAGCTCTACTGTGCGCGATTGCCCGGGCTCGAAGCGCACTGCGGTGCCTGCAGCGATGTTCAGGCGAAAACCGTACGCAAGCTTGCGGTCGAAGCTGAGCGCGCCGTTCGTTTCGAACATGTGATAGTGCGAGCCCACCTGGATCGGCCGATCGCCGGTGTTCGTCACTTCCAGGGAAAGCGTTTTGCGGCTTGCATTGAGCTCGATATCGCCGCCTTCCACCTGCATTTCGCCTGGAATCACGCGCGGCCTACGGGATCGGATGATGCACGGTAACGAGTTTGGTACCGTCGGGGAACGTCGCTTCCACCTGGATGTCGGGAATCATTTCCGCCACGCCTTCCATCACGTCACTGCGCGCGAGCAGCGTCGCGCCCCAGCCCATGAGCTCGGACACGCTTCTGCCTTCGCGGGCACCTTCCAGAATTGCAGCGCTGATGTACGCGACGGCTTCCGGATAATTGAGCTTGAGACCTTTCGCCCTACGGCGTTCGGCCAGCAGCCCGGCAGTGAATATCAGGAGCTTGTCTTTCTCGCGCGGCGTCAGTTCCATGCTTCAGGTCTTCCAGATACGCGGCTCGTGCGCGTCACGTCCCGTGAGCGAGGGCCGGATGTGCTTCCACAAACGCTGGAAGTACATACGCGCGGCTTCGCTCGAGTCACCGAGGTAGCGCGCGATGATGACGCCGGGCACACGCGTTACGCCTGTTGCACCGACTGCTGCGCGTTCGCTGCGGCACACGCTCACGAGCTCATCCACGCGCGCACCGGCCGCCAGCAGCGTTCCGAATACCGTATGGCCGCCCAACCCCGCAGGCGAAGTGCAGAAGAGCCCGCCCGCAGCGATGAGCGCTCGTTCGAACCATAGCGGTTTTCCTGCGCGCATCACGCGCGTATGCATGCGACATTCGCCGTGCGCGAAGCGCTCGCCGGATCCGGCACGGCCAAGACACAGTATGTCCCAGCCGATGAAGCTCGCGTCGTCGGCGAGATCGACATGCGTTTCGATGTTTGCACGCGCGCCGTCGAACAGTATCGTCTCCTGCGGCAGCCATTCCAAACACGCTTTCGCTGCGGCCGCGAGTACGACACGCTGTTGGGCCCACGCGCCTGTGGAGCGATACCACTTTCCCGCGGCAGGCGTGGTGAGCAACACGTGAGCGGACACGCCGGCCTGCGCATCGACGTGGAGCTCGTCGCCGCCCGCGATGCCGCCCGGGGGGTGCACGAGAATGGTGTGGCACACCGCGTCGCCCTCGGGGTACAGCGGCTTCTGAACGACGAGCGGTCCTTCGTGCCTTCGCTGCGCGAGCACCGTCCTGCCGCCCCGCTGCTCGTACATAAGCGCAAGCTCGGCCCGCCAGCTGCGCACATCGACCGGTTCCGCAACATCCATGCGACGATCATACCGCGAGCAGCCCCTTCACGCCGTCCGCATCCATGTCGCTGCCACGGCCGCGCGCGATGATCTCACCGCGCTCCATGACGAGATACTGGTCGGCGAGCGACTCCGCAAAATCGTAGTACTGCTCGACCAGCAGGATCGACATCTCACCGGTCGCAGCCAGTGAGCGTATCGCGCGCTCGATGTCCTTGATGATCGAAGGCTGTATGCCTTCGGTCGGCTCGTCGAGGACCAGCAGCCTCGGCTCCATCGCGAGCGCGCGTGCGATCGCGAGCTGTTGCTGCTGTCCGCCCGACAGATCGCCGCCGCGTCGATGCAGCATCTGCTTGAGGACGGGAAACATTGTGTGAACCCGCTCGGGAAGCTTGGCGCCTCGCGGCCGCGTGGCAAGCCCCATTTCCAGATTCTCGGCGACGCTCAGGCGCGGAAAGATCTCGCGTCCCTGCGGAACGTAACCGATGCCTTTGCGCGCTCGTTCGTAAGGCGGCGCGTTCTTCAGCTCGCGCCCTTCGAACATGACGCTGCCGCTCGCAGC
>JAQGNH010000206.1 GCA_028291945.1 Betaproteobacteria bacterium | reverse complement strand
AGATGCGCTTTCGCCCGAATAAAACTGGAACGTATTCTTCCCCGCCTCTTTGGCTCGCTGCATGGCAATCGCTGCGTTTCTCATCAGGAGATCGGCTGTGGGTCCGTCCTTTGAGAAGAGCGAGATGCCGATGCTGCACGTCAAGGCGAGCTGCTGGTCTGACACGTGAAAAGGTGAGGCGACTGCCACGACGATACGTTCCGCAACGCGGGCTGCATCGTTGGTTTGGCGGATCAGCGGCAACAGAAAATTGAACTCGTCTCCGGCAAACCTCGACAGCGTCGGCGAGGGGCCGTCGCCAAGTCTTACCACGGTGTCCGTCGTACGCAGACAGTTTTCGAGCCGCTGTGCGACGCGTTGGAGCACCACGTCGCCCAAACGCGGGCCCAGCTCTGCATTGATTCGCCTGAACTCGTCCAGGCCGACATGAAGAATCGCACCATCGTGCCGATACCGCTCTGCATGCCCGAGCGCCCATTGGAGACGGTCCGTGAAGAGCTTGCGATTCGGCGTGCCGGTGAGCGAATCGTAGTTCGCGAGTCGGTCCCGGTAAGCCTTGGCGTTCAGCGTGTTCCGCAGGCGCAACAGCAGTTCGCCCGGATCCACGGGCTTCGCGAGAAAATCCGTAGCGCCCAGCTCGAGCGCTTTCATTTTTGCGGCGGGGTCCTTGGAAGAGGTCAGCACGAGCACCGGAATGTCCCTGAGAATGTTCTCCGTGCGCATTCGGGAGAGGATCTGCAAGCCATCCATGTCCGGCATCATGAGGTCCAGCAGTAGAACATCGGGATGCCTTTCCAGGAGCAAATCGATGGCGTCCAGGCCCTGAGAGGTGGAGACGAATTTCGCGTAGCCGCCTTCTTCGAGCAGCGCCTGGATCACCTGCAGAATGACCGGCTCGTCATCGACCATCATGATCAGCGCGCCGCGAAGCGGATCCAGATCAGCGCCGGGAGTGGGAGAGGAGAACGGGAAGTTGGTCATCCAGTGCGTCGCTGCGTCAGCCGAATCCCGAGCAATATAACGGAGCTGGCGGCGCAGGGCACGGTCGAAAGTATCGACGCTCAGGTTTAATGTGCTCCGCGCCGTATCTCAGAATGAGCTCGACGCTCGTTCCATGGCTTGACAGCACAAAGCCGAGGGTCGGATGATGCGGGGATGACGATGCTGGCTCAAGCCGAAGCTGCCGACCACGCTCTGAGCGAGGCAATGGATCGCCTCGTTATCGTGAAATCCGCAATATACACATCGGGAGAGCGCGATCCGCGGGCGCCGCCCCCGCCGCAGGATACTCGAGGCAAGCTTCACCTGATGGGGCACGACCCCCGTCTACCCCGAATGCCTGACCGGCCGACACTGTTCGACTTCTTCAAGTATCGTTTCGGACCCGCCATCCACATGCTGCAGAGCGCACGGCTCGCTCAGAAGAACGGTGTCAGCGAGAAGATCGTGCTCGCCTGCCTTCTCCATGACATCGCGAGCAGCGGTTTCATCCGTGCCGACCATGGCTACTGGGCGGCTCAGCTCGTCGAGCCGTATGTCGACGAGGAAGTCACTTTTGCGATCCGCTATCACCAGGTGCTGCGGTTCTATCCAGACACATCCGTCGGTTACACGTATCCCGATTCGTACCTCCGCCTGTTCGGGAACGACTTCAAGCCACCACCGTATCTTCAACGTGCCTACGAGGACGCCCGCCAGCACAAATACTATATGTCGGCGCGTTTGCTCACCGTAAACGACCTCTACGCTTTCAATCCCGACGTGCATGTGGAGCTCGAGGAATTCACGGACATCGTCGGGCGCCACTTCCGACAGCCCGAGGAAGGCCTGGGATTCGACCAGAGCCCGTCGGCGCACATGTGGCGAACGATCAACTGGCCGACGCGATATTTGTAGGCAAGTTCGTCCCGCGTAGCACACGGCCAACCGTGCATTCACGAGATCGCCACGCTCTATCGGGCTTGCGGTGACTGCCAGGTTCGACTCGTCGAACCGGCATAGGAACTGGCGGTCATTGCGAACACGGTGACGAGCAATCCCGTGGCGCACGGTGGCGCACGAACCCCTACGATTTCCCCGCACGATCCAACGGTCTGCGCTGACGAGCCATAAGCGCGCGAACTCCGATTACAATTTGCGCCGGTATAACAAAGCAGCGAGGAGACCCGCAATGACGACGCGCCGCAGATTCCTGCAAATGACTGGGGCTGTGCTTGCAACGCCCGTGCTGCCGCGGAGTGCGTCGGCACAACAGTGGCCGACCAAACCCATCCGCGCGATCATTCCGTTCAGTGCCGGGTCTACGATCGACATCCTCGGACGTATCGTCGTCGATCCGCTCTCGGCCGCGCTCGGCCAGCCGATCATCGTCGATAACCGCGGCGGAGCCGGTGGGTCGATCGGGACTGCGGTTGTTGCGAAGGCGGAGCCCGATGGCTACACGATCCTCATTCACGCTTCGGCACATTCAGTGGCGCCGGCGGCGTACCCGAACGCGCCGTATCAAGCGGGCCGCGATTTTTCCGCTGTCGCCAACTTCGGTGTGGTGCCGAACGTCATCGTGATTTCGCCTGCGAAAGGCATCAAGACACTCAAGCAACTGGTCGACGCCGCGAAGAAGGGCTCGATGTCGTTTGCGTCGGCCGGTGTGGCGAGCGCCAGCCACTGGGGTGCCGAGCGATTCCGGTTGAGCGCCGGCTTTAACGCGGTCCACGTGCCCTTCAAGGGCGGTATCGAGGCGCTGACCGATGTGATGACCGGCCGTGTCGATTTCATGTCGGTCGGTGTGTCGTCCGCGATTCCATTCATACGCGAGGGGAAGCTTCTTGCACTCGGCGTCGCCACCCGCAAGCGTTCGAGCGCGCTGCCGGATGTACCGACTACGATCGAGGCCGGCTATGCGGACAGTGACTATACGTACTGGAACGGCATGCTGGTGCCGGCTAAGACGGCCCGCGCGATTGTCGACCGGCTGCATGCGGAGACACAGAAAGTGCTGCGGGTGCCGGCCGTGATCGAAAAGCTCAAGCCGCTGGGCGTCGAGCCGATGCCGCTCACACCCACGGAGTTCGACGCAATGATTGCGAAGGAGATCGAAACCAACATTGCGCTCGCCAAGGCTGCAGGTCTGAAGTTCAATTGATCCGCGCACGGAGGGCAAATGGCCAGCGTGCAAGCAAGACAAAGGCGCTGCTGGCCAGGTAGGTCTGTGGGAAGAAATTTGCGGCCGACTCAGCGCCGCGCACACGCTGTCCCGCGGCCCGCTAGCTCAGTTTCGCGAGCGCGATTTCTCCTTTTTTCGTAAGGCACACGGTTGTGCCCTGCCGCTCGACCAGCCCTCGGGCGAGCAGTCTGCTCAGATCCCGCTCGGGTACCTTTGTTTTGCCGTCGCGCACGGCGCGTTTGTTTGCGATGTCTGCGAGCCAACCGAAATCATGAAAGTCCATAAAACCTCGTATGCCTGCGGGTAAACGTGCGTCATTCACGTCCCTCGGTGCGAACGCCTTTCGTCACTCGATCGTTACGTGGGCTGCTTTGACGACCTTGCCCCACTTCGCAATTTCGTTCTTCACGTGCTTGTCCAGACGCAGCGGCGGGCCGCCGCCCGGTTCCGCGCCGTTCTCCGCCATCAGCTTGAGAATGTCCGGCTGAGTAAGTGCCTTGTTTATATCCGCATTCAACCTGTTGACGATTTCGGCGGGCGTTTTGCGCGGAGCCCAGATGGCGAGCCACGTCGAGACGTCAAACCCTTTCAGACCGGACTCGATGATCGTCGGCACCTCGCTCATTGCGGCAAAACGCTTCTCCCCAGTGACGGCGATAGCGCGCAATTTTCCGGCGCGAACTTGCGGGAGAGACGATGCAAGGCTGTCGAACATGACATCGACCTGACCCGACATGAGATCGACCATGGCAGGCGAGCTTCCCTTGTACGGCACGTGCACCATGTCCGTCCCCGCCAGTGTATTGAAGAACTCCCCCGCGAGGTGGCTGATCGTCCCGTTTCCAGACGAAGCAAAGCTCAACGCGCTTTTCCGCGCCTTGGCTATGCGTATCAGGTCGTTCACGGACTTCGCCGGCACGGAGGGATGAACGACCAGGATGTTCTGGGCGAGCACCGCCAGAATTACGGGCTCGAAATCGTTCACCGGATCATACGGCAATTTCTTGTACACGTTGGGGCCGACGCCATGGGTGCTCGTCGAGCCCCATACGAGGGTGTATCCGTCGGGAGGCGATTTCACGGCGAGATCCATTCCGATCGAGCCGCCCGCGCCGGGACGATTGTCGATGATCATCTGTTGCCCGTAGATCTCCGTCATCTTGCGCGCGATCGGACGCGCGTACACATCCGTGTTCCCAGCCGGCGGGAATGGCACGATGATACGTATAGGTTTGGCGGGGTAGCTCGGCTGCGCGAACGCGGCCGTGACAGGCAGCGTAAGCGCGATGAAAAGCGCGGCGCGAAGACGCGCAGGGGAGTAGCTCATATTGGCCTCGGAGGTTGTTGTATGCGCAGAGGCTCACGCGCCCTGGCAAATGGGCCGTCACCATATCGGCTACGATGTGCGATATCAATCGATGCACCAAGACTTTGCTCGAGTGCACGCTACGCACCAAACATGTGCTTGAAATGAAGGGGACACGCGCAATGCAAAAAGAGAACGCAGGCCACGATCGAGTTATGCGGAATACCGGTGGGAAAGAGATGAATCCGGTCATGGTCACACTCAGCAGTTACATGAGCGCGGCTGCCGGGCGCGAATTGCCGGACAGTGTCGTCAAGGAAACGAAGCATCACATTCTCGACACGATTGCGGCCATGGTGTCGGGTGCGGACTTGATTCCGGGTCAACATGCACTGCGATTTGCACGTGCGTATGGTGGGGCCATGATCGCGACCGTTGTCGCGTCCGACATTCTGTCGGGTCCCATCGAGGCTGCGATGATCAACGGTGTTCTCGCCAATGCCGATGAAACCGACGATAACTACAGCACCGGCGGTGCGCATCCAGGCTGCGCAATCGTGCCGGCGGCGTTGGCGATAGGCGAGAAGAACGGCATCGACGGAACGCGCTTCATCCGGGCGGTAGCGCTCGGCTACGACGTCGGCTTGAGAGCGTTCAAGCTGGTCGCCAAGGGCGGCGTGCTGAGCGAGACGCATAACATCGTTGGAACGTTCGGCGCGTCGGCCGCCTGCGGCTGCGCGGTTGCATTGGACACGCCACAGATGCGCACGCTCATCGATTATGCATCTCAACAAGCCGGCGCTGGCATCGGCGCCTGGCGGCAGGACACCGAACACGTGGAGAAATCCTTCATGTTCGGCGGAATGGGCGCACGTAATGGTGTAACGGCAGCGATGCTCGTCGAAGCCGGTTGGACCGGCGTCAACGATGTGTTCTCGGGACCGGGGAATCTGTTCCAGTCTTATGCGCCAAAGGCCGATCCCGGGATACTGGTACACAAGCTTGGAGAAGAATACGAAGTCAGGAATACGATCATCAAGAAGTGGAGCACGGGCGGCCCGATCCAGTCTCCCCTCGATGCAATCCATCTCATCCGTCAGCGTCGTCCTTTCGAACCGGATGAGGTCAGGCAAATCAAAATCCGCGTCGCCACGAGTGCAGCCGACAAGGTCGACGACAGCGTGATGGTCAACCTGTCGATGCAGCAGATGGTTGCGATCCTGCTCATCGACAAGACGCTGTCGTTCAACGCTGCGCACGACGAACAACGCATGCGTGATCCCGATGTGGTCCGCCAGAAAGCGAAGATCAAAGTCGTTGCCGACGAGAGCCTGGAGCGCCTATTGCCGAAGAGGGTCGCTATCGTCGAAGTCATGTTCAACGATGGCACCGTCGTCACGGAGCGTAACGATACGGTTCGTGGCAGCCCGGAAAACCCGATGAGTAGCGAGGAAGTCGCTGCGAAAGCACGAGATCTGATCGAGCCCGTGTTCGGCCACGAGAAGTGCTCGAAGCTGATCGAAAGTATCTTTGCTCTCGAGGAGATTGAGGACATCAGGCAGCTTCGGCCTTTTCTTCAGCGTGCTTGAGCCGACGTTTTTTCGGCTCGCTCGCCGTCTGATATCGAGCACGCTACTATCTCAAATCCGTGACAACCATGG
>JAQGNH010000311.1 GCA_028291945.1 Betaproteobacteria bacterium | reverse complement strand
CACGAGTTTGCGTAAAAACCGCTGCAACATGAAAAGGAATACACCATGAGCACTGAAACGCTGACCGACAGCAAAATACTGTCGAAGAAAAATGGACCGATCGGTCACCTGATCTTCAACAATCCGGAGAAGCGCAATGCGTTCTCGCTCGACATGTCGCTCGCAGCGGCGGATGTGCTCGAGGATTTTCTGAAAGACGATGCGATCCGGGTGATCGTGCTTTCCGGCGCCGGCGACAAGGCGTTCGTGTCGGGCGGCGACATCTCCAAGTTCGAACAGGCGCGCGCAACGAAGGAACAGGTGGAGGACTACAACAAGAAGGGCGACCGCTTTCGCACACTGCTGAAAGGAAGCGCCAAACCGACGATCGCGATGATTCGCGGCTATTGCCTGGGCGGAGGCATGGCGATCGCGCTTAACTGCGATCTGCGCATCTGCACCGAGGATGCAAGCTTTGGCATTCCCGCCGCAAAGCTCGGAATCGGCTACGCGTCGGAACGGCTTGGGCAGCTCGTCGAGCTCGTCGGGCCCTCCGCAGCGAAAGACCTCCTGTTCACCGGCCGGCGCTGCAACGCGCAGGAAGCATTGCGGCTCGGAATTGTCAACTATGTGCTTGCCTCCGATGATCTCGAGGCGTTCGTCCAGTCGTACGCCAGCACGATTGCAGGCAATGCCCCGCTCTCCATTCTCGCCTCGAAGCGCGGTATCGACGAATACATCAAAGACGCCGACAAGCGCGACAACAAATTGACCGAGCGCGTCGTTACCGACTGTTTTGCGAGCCAGGACTACATCGAAGGACGCCGCGCGTTCATGGAGAAGCGCAAAGCAGTGTTCACCGGTCGCTGATGCAGTTGGGTCGAGAGGAGGCGAATATGGGCCACACTGCCGCGACGTGGTTTCTTCAGAAGTTTAGGAGTGGTTGTCAGCAGAACACGCCATTGATGGCTTTGAAACATATCCATGATTCCTGCCGTTGTCGACAGGTCAACGACGCTTTACACGACGTCGTTTAGGATGGCTGCTTCTCATTAGACCTCATGGACCGAGCTGAGCTGGAAAGAAGCTGGGCCACTACGGCCAAGCATTTGAATGCGGCCCGCAACCAATTGCCGAAAGTGCTTGCTCCAGGCGCTGAAGGGGCAACTGTCAGCGGATTCGAAGAGTGTCTCCGCGACAACGAGTTGGAGCTTGCCCTCGATGAGCTTGAAGATCTGGGACTCACGAATGCGCCACCTCCAGAATTCTGGCGTCAACTCGTGCTAGCGGCGGAAAACATGGGGCTCTCCGAACGAGCTGGCGATTTCGAACGGAGAATGGCGAAAGCATGAGGTCTAACCCACAGTCGAGAAGGACGCGCGCAAGAGCGACGCGCGCGCCTCACTGCGAACGGATAGGTATGCTTAACATGAGGTTTCTCCAGGCAGGAAAGTGACCAGCTCGTCGAATACATCACGTGGGAATCTGCCGTGCCATCGAAGGTAAGAACATGATCGACAAGCGCATCATTGGAACTTGGCGGCTCAAAAGCACGAAGGCCGTCGATGACGACGGCAAGGTGCTGCCGCCGCCCTATGGACCTGCTGCCAACGGCGTAGTGTGCTTTCAGGCCGACGCGCGAATGTACTGTGTTCTCTGCGACGGCCGCGCCGAATTGTCAGCCGGTGAGCCGCGGCAATTCATGTCTTATGCTGGGAACTACGCGTTCGACGGCAACACGCTTTCGACTCGCGTCGATGCCTCCTCGGACGCAGGCCGCATTGGCGGCGACCAAGTACGCAACGTGCGCTTTGAGAACGGCGGCATGGTGCTTGCGCCGCCGCGCCGGCTCTACGCCGGCTTGATGCAGCATCAGGAGCTCTTCTGGGAGCGCGTCGCCTAGCTGCTCCACGAATCGCAGAAGGGGAAAGCGATGGCCTCGGTACACGGCAAGCGGACTGCTGCAAGCAGCCGCCGCTGAATACTACGGCAAGTTGCAGTGGTTGCCCGCGTCCGTCTCCGGCACGTAACCCGCAGACCAGCGCGAGTTGCTCGCGTCGGTGAAGGCGAGTCGTGCTCTCCACCGCCCTTGGGTCAGCGCACCATCCACGCCCAAACAGTTTCGCAGCTTGATTGAGCGTATGTCCCGGCCTGAAAACTGCGGGCTCCTCGTGTGCGAGCACGAAAGCAACCGATTGCCGGCGTCATCAGTATCACAAACATTGTGCTGGGCGTGTTCCGCAGAGGCTATCTCGGCTTCTACGCGTTCGCTGGTTTTGAGCGGCGGGGTTTTATGTCCAAAGGGTTGCACGCTGCCGTACGCCACGCTCGGTGCTACTCCACCTGCATGTTGTAATCGAGAATGATCTTGCGGTACTTCTCGTAATCGCTTTTGACACGCGTGGCGAATTGCTCGGGAGAGCTCAGCACGATTGCGTAGCCGCCGGCGACGAATTTGTCGCGGATTTCAGGTTGGCTGACGATGCGCGCAACTTCGCGGTTATACGCCTGCACGACGGCTGCGGGCGTTCGCACCGGCGCGAAGAGGCCATACCACATCTCCACCTCGTAGCCTTCGAGCCCGTTCTCGGCAAACGTCGGAAGGTTGGGCAGCAGCGCATCCCGCTGCGCGCTCGTCACACCGATGAGCTTCAGCTTACCCGCGGCGACGTGACCGGCGACACTCGAGTAGTTGGTGAGCGTCAGGTGTGACTCGTTCGAGAGTATGGCTGCGACAGCGGGGGCGCCTCCTTTGTAGTTCACGCTCGTCATGTCGATGCCCGCCTGCTGCTTCAGCGCGTTGGTGCCGATCTCGCCTGTAGCGCCGGCTATGGCAACGATGACTTTGCCCGGCGCCCGTTTTGCGTAGGCGATCAGCTCCTTGATCGAGTTCGCAGGCAGCTGCGGGTTAGCGACGGCGACGAGTCCGCCCGAGACGATACCGATGATTGGAACGAAATCCTTCACTGGATCGTACGAGAGCCTCTTGTAGAGCGTCGCGTTGATGGCGTTCGTGCCGGTGTTGCCTACCGCGAGTACCGAACCGTCCGCGGCGCCGCGTGCTGCGATTTCGCCGGCGACTACACCGTTGTTGCTGGGCCGGTTATCGACGATCACGTTGTGTCCGATCGATTCGCTCAACTTGGGCGCGATGAGGCGGCCGACCAAATCAGAGGGTCCGCCTGCCGCATTGGGTACGATGATGACGACCGCTTTGTTCGGAAGCCCCGGGAGTGCTGATGCGGCGTCAGCTGGCGGGGCATGTGACAGGAGCGGAAAAGCCAACATGGTGAGCAGACCTGCGTAGCGCATGGGCTGCAAACCCTTCCCACGCAAGCCGATCGATACGTACGACGGATGTGTCATTCCGAGCCTCCTCACGAAGCACGCGTTGTCGTTGCACACTCTATCATGTGACCTTAACTCGGGCGGCGCGGGACAAGGAGGTTAGCAACGAAGATCTGCACCGGCTCGCCGTTCTGATTCAAGGTCGTGGTCTGCAGCTTGATCAACCCCTGCTGAGGGCGCGACGTCGACGGCCTGACTTCCATCACTTCGCTTTCGAGGTGCAGCACATCGCCCGGCCGCACCGGACGCGGCCAGCGCAGCGCCTCTACGCCGGCGCCGATCAGACCGCCCGCGGGCTTGACCTCGCTTTCGACCAGAAGGCGCATCGTGAGCGCGGCGGTGTGCCACCCGCTTGCCGCGAGACCGTGAAACATCGAGTCGCGCGCTTTGGCTTCGTCGAGATGGAACGGCTGCGGATCGAACTCCGCGGCGAAGCGCTTGATGTCTTCGGTGTCCACGCGCAGTGTTCCGGAGCCGAAAATCTGCCCGACGTCAAAATCCTCGAGATACCGGTCGGTCATACGTTCCACGCCGCAGTGCGAGTACAGCGCCATATTACGCGCATCCGGACAGCGCTTCGGCTCCGCGCACCCGCCAAATTACGCCGGTCCGCTGTGAGCGCGACGGCTGGATCAGGGGCTGCTAGTCCGAGTGTCGAGCGGCTTTGTGAAATTGCCTGGCGAGTGTATGGATGCACTTTGGTAGTAATCTCATGCCCATGACTACATTATCCGATTGGCAACCGCGCCCACGTCCCGCGCGCGTTGCTCTGCAGGGCACCTTCTGCCGCCTCGAAGCGCTCGACCCGGAACGGCATGCGAACGACTTGTTTGCGGCTTCCATGGCTCCGGGAGCCGAAGAGCGGTTTCGCTATCTGTTCGATTCACCGCAGGATCGCCCGGGCTTCGACGGCTGGATTGCAAAAGCGGCCGCTTCCGAGGAACCGCTTTTCTTTGCGGTGATCGACATGTCGACGCAGCGCTGCGAAGGCCGGCAGGCCCTGATGCGCGCGACGCCCGAGCACGGGGTCATCGAAGTGGGGAACGTGCTGTGGGGACCCGCGATTTCGCGCACGCGTGTCGCGACCGAAGCGCTGTTCCTCCACGCTCGGTACGTCTTCGACGAGCTCGGTTATCGCCGTTTCGAGTGGAAGTGCAACTCGCGCAATGAACCTTCGATGCGCGCCGCTTTGCGCTTCGGATTCACCTACGAAGGCACGTTTCGGCAGCACATGGTGCACAAGGGTACGAATCGGGATACGGCGTGGTTCGCCATGCTCGATCGCGACTGGCCTTCCCACCGAAAAACCTTCGAACGCTGGCTGCATTCGAATAACTTCGACCGGCGGGGGAAGCAGAAGGCGCGGCTCGAGGAGCTGCGCTCGACCTGAACACCGTATCCCATTAGCGAGAGCTGGGACCGCAAATTGCCATGTCAGCTGCAGAGTGACACGGTCCGATCGCAATGAGACCATCGTTTCGCCTGTCTGCAGTGGGTCGCAAGACCCCGATCCTGCTCGCGCTCGGGCTCGTCCTCGCGACCGCGGTCGCGCTATTCGACTGGAACTGGTTTCGGCCGCCCATCGAGCGCTATCTGTCGGAGAAATCCAACCGCGAGGTCCGGCTCGGTGATTTACACGTTGCGCTTGGATTTTCGCTCGAGCCGACCATTCGTCTGCGCGGCGTGTACATCGAGAATGCCCCCTGGGCAGCGAAGCGGCCACTCGCCACGGCGGGCGAGCTTTCCTTCACTGTTTCGCTGAAGAGCGTATGGCAGGGGCGTCCGGTCATCTCGAAGCTCGTGCTCGTCGACGCCGACATCGATATGGAGAGACAGGCCGACGGACTGAGGAACTGGCGACTGAAAAATCCTGACGACCGCTCGCCCGGAACGGTCAAGGTGCAGATACTCGAAGCACACCGCTCGCAGGTGAGGTTCGTCAATCGCGGCATCGATCTCGACTTCACTGCAAGCGCCTTGCCCGTCGCAAACAATGCCGGCGTGCAGAGCCCGGATGAGATTCGGCGTAATTCCGCCGATGTGCAACCGGGCCGAAGTGCTGGTGACCGCCCGCCGGGGAATGACGAGCTATCCACTCGAATCACCTACAAAGGCACTTATGAAGGCGTCAGCTTTGCCGGCGAAGCGCTCAGCACTGGCGTCCTGAGCTTTCGTGACAGCGGGTACTCTTTCCCGCTGCGTGGCTACATGACGGCCAGAAAAGCGCGCGTCGACTACGATGGCTTTTTCACTGACGTTTTCGACCTCGGGCCGATGGATGTCAAATTGCGTGTCGCGGGACCGACGCTCGCCTACGTGCATCCGTTTCTGCGCATACGCCCGCCCGACTCACGACCTTTTCAACTCGAGGCTCAGCTCACTCAAACCAATCACGAATACAAGTTTGCGCGGCTGCGCGGAAAAATAGGCGACACGGATATTGCAGGCGAAGCGACCTACGACCGAAGCAAAGAGCGGCCACTCGTCCTCGCAGGACTTCGGAGCGAAGCCGCCGATCTCGCAGATCTCAGCGTGTTAGTCGGCCTGCGCTACGCGCCTCGCAGCGGCGGAAAGGGAGCCGCGAAAAGCTCCGCGGATAAAACCAGCGCAGCCGCGAAAAGCTCCGCGGATAAAACCAGCGCAACCGACGAGCAGCAACATGCCGATCGCACGCAGCCGCAACGTAAGAGTACGGATCGGGTTTTCCCGACGCGCCCGTTTCATGTGGACCGACTGAGAGCTGTCGATGCACGCGTGAACCTGAATGCGAGAAAGCTCAAAGCTGACAATATCCCGATGCTCGAAAGTCTGAGCGTGGTTGCGGACCTCGCCGACGGCGTCCTAGAGCTGAAGCCGATCGACGTTGGCGTGGCCGGCGGACACTTCGCAGGATCCCTCGGGTTCAACGGCCGGCGCGAGCCGCCTGTTGCGCGCGCGACGATTGAGCTTCGCGACATTCGCCTGGACAAACTCGCGCCGTCACTTTCGAACGCGGCGAATAATCTCGCACCTATACGAGGTCAGATCGCGCTCACCGGTGAAGGCAAGTCCATCGCGTCTGTTCTTGGCAGCTCGAGCGGTTCGGTCGCGGCCCGGATCGACGGAGGCCGCATTTCCAATCTCGCGGACGCGAAGCTCGGGCTCAACATAGGGAAAGTCCTGAGCCTGATGATCCGCGGTGACCGCGACATCCCTGTGCATTGTGGCGCGGTCGCTTTCGATCTGCGCAACGGCATCGGCAAATCACGGGTGATCGTTCTCGACACTGAACAGACGCGCACCGACGGTATCGGCACTATCGATCTTCGCGAAGAGCGCTGGGATATCGTGCTCACACCGCAGCCGAAGAACCCTGGCCTTCTCACGCGCAGGGCATCGATCCGCTTGCAAGGCACGTTCAGGAACGTCGATATATCGATTCAGGAGCGTATTGCGATCGGCCGTGCTGGTGGCTCACCTGCGTCGAGCGATTCATCCAGCAACACGCCGTGCGCCGCGGTGACTACGACGGCCGCGGCCGAGAAGGGCAAGGCGCGAGCACGTACGGAATAACGGCACTGCGCCCAGCGGTCGGAAGAAGGGTCAGCTGTAGTCGACTTTCGCCACGTGGCGTGAACCGGCGGGACCTTCGAATATCACCAGCGTTTTGGAATCGATCCGGTTCTGATTCCCGAGGTCGAACGTTTCACGCGTATACGTCCAGACGACGTGATCCGGATTGCTTTCATCGACCGATTTGGGCTTGCCGTACGTAGTGGTCACTTCCTGCTCGGTTTTGCCCAGCACGCCTTTCGTAAAATCGTCACGCGAATAGGTATTCCCGCATGCAGTAAGGGATGCGGTGAGTAACAGCGCTGCGGCCCAAAACGCGCGTTTCCGTATTGTTTGATGCATCGAAGCTCCTGATTATCGATTTGACCCCCCGAGGTTACACCCTGGGGCTGTCTGGTAGCTTTCGGCAAGCTGTCACACGTGAGCTTCTGCGGCTGCACTGAGCAGGAACGCACCGAAATGATGGACCGCATCAGGTCGGCGGCTGAATGTGCGCCTCCTTTATTACCTTCGTCCAGCGCGCGAGCTCCGTACGGATCAGATCACCCATTTCTCTCGGCGTGCTGCTGGCGGGCTCCAGGCCTATGGATTCGAGCTGCTTCGTGAGCTCGAGGTTCGCAACCGCGCGTCGCATCTCGGCATTGATCTTGTTTACGGCCGCAGCCGGAGTGCCGGCAGGCGCGAGCAATCCATACCAGCTCGTATTGTTGAAACCCGGCAGCACTTCGGCTATGGCTTGTACCTCCGGCATCGACCGCACGCGCATCGGGTGCCCGATGCCGATCGCGCGCACTTGCGCCCGCACCCGGACGGTTGTCGATGACCACCGGCACGCCGAATTTTTCGGACAACCAGCCGCCATAGGCACGCGCTGTCGGGTCGGTCGAGCCGCCCGGCGGATACGGAACGATCACGCGGATCGGCCGCGTCGGATACGCGCTCTCCGCGGCATGCGAGGACGCGGCGGTGAACAGGCACACAAGGGCAAGGACAATCCTCCATCTGCGGTCAACAACCACGGTCTCTCCTCAAATTGTTATTCGCGTTAGACTTGCGCGTCCGCAAATCTTGAATGAACCGCAGAGATTCGCCAAGAATATTCTCGTGCCGGCGCTTTCGAATGATGACGATGTTCCGACTGTGGTTCGTATCGCTCTTCATCGTGGGGCTGCTTTGCGGCGCTCGTGTATTCGGTGCGAGTGTTGCCGACTCGTATGCGGACCACTGCGCGCGGTGTCACGCCGCCGGCGATGTCGGGGCGCCAAAAGTCGGAGATCGCGCCGAATGGGCGCGGCGCATCGGCCCCGGTATCGGGCTGATGTACCGGTCGGCGATCGAGGGCATTCCCAATACGCAGATGGCTGCGAAAGGCGGATACCGTGAATTGTCCGACAGCGACATCAAAGCGCTGGTGGATTACATGGTCGCGGCGGCGGCACTCCCGGCGGCTACGTTGAAAGCGGCGCAGCGTTATGAGACGTTCGGTATCACCAATCGGGATTTCATCAAGCTCGACCGCAATTTCGACGGGCGGCTGTCACAAGATGAGCTTGCGGCAGATCCGGTGCTCCTCGCAAATCTGCCGCGCTTCGATCAAAACAAGGATGGCACGCTGAGCGTTTCGGAATACGAGAGGCTCGAATCGACGCTTGAACAGGAGCGCGCCGCCGTCAGCGTCGAGGATTCAACGCTGCTCGACGGCGTGCGATCGGCGCTCGCGCGTGTGAAAGGCCTTTCTGCGGATGGCATCAAAGTCGAGGCTAGCGGGGGCACCGTCACGCTGACGGGCATCGTCACCGACGCAGCGGTAGCAAGACAGGCGTACGATGCTGTGCGCAGGATCGCGGGCATCAAGAAGATCGACAATCGACTTATTTCAGCACATCTGCTGACGTTCGACTGAACGCGCACGCTGTGCAGCGGAGGAGACCGCAATGAAAATTACCAGGCTCGAAACGTTCGTCGTCGACGGCGGCTGGCGCGCGTGGATGTTCGTCAAAGTCGAGACCGACGAAGGTGTGACGGGCTGGGGCGAATGCTCGGACACTCGCACGCCGAATGCGATTGCGGGCGCGGTGCGCGATTTCGAGACGGTGCTGGTGGGACAGGATCCCCGCGCCTACGAAGCGCGATTCATCGACATGGCGCGAACGATGCGCTCGAGTCCCGGCGGCATCGCCGCGCGAGCAATCGCAGGCATCGAATGCGCCCTCGTGGATATCACCGCGCGTGCGCTCGGCATCTCGGTCGTGGAACTTCTCGGCGGTCCGACCCGCGATCGGGTTCGACTCTACTGGTCGCACTGTGGAACGACGCGCGTTCGCCACCACGACATCGTGGGCAAGCCGCCGATCGAAAGCTGGAACGATATTTCGGCGCTTGCGAAAGAAGTCGTCACGCGCGGATTTACCGCGTTGAAGACGAACGTGATCATGCCAGGCAAAGGAGGCACCTGGTTCAGCGGCTTCGACCGCTCGATGGGACCGAACGACGAGTGGGCGCCGAACTGGCTCGTTACACACGTCGAGAAGCTGATCGGCACGATCCGCGACGCAGCCGGCGCCGACTTCGACATCAATCTCGATCTCAACTTTCATTTCAAGCCCGAAGCGTGCATGCGCATCGCGCACGCGCTCGAGCCCTACAACCTGCACTGGCTCGAGCTCGACAATCCGGATCCCGACGCTGTCCTGCAGATCAAGCAGTCCACGTCGACTCGCATCTGCACAGGCGAGACGCTCATACACATGCAAGGTTACCTGCCATTCCTTCAGCGGCACGCCGCCGACGTCTTCATGATCGACGTGCCCTGGAACGGCATCGCACAAGGCAAGAAGGTGGGCGATCTTGCTGCCGCCTTTCAGCACAACATAGCGCCGCACAATCATTACAGTCATCTCTCCACGTTCATGAGCGCGAGCTTGTGCGCCGTGCTTCCGAACGTGCGCATCATGGAGATCGATATCGACGACGTGCCCTGGAAGGACGAGCTGGTGACACGTCCACCGGAGATCGTCAATGGCCACATGACGATTCCGAAAGGGCCCGGGTGGGGAACGTCGATCAACGAGGACGCCGCGAGAGCGCATCCATGGGACGCGCGCAAATCGGCGCACCAGAAGAATCTTCCGCCGGCGCAAAGTTTCTAGAGGGGCCCGCGCTTTGAAGGCCCTGGACGAAGACCGGAGCTCTGCGAACTCAGCTCTTCGCATGCTTCTCATCGCGACCGGTGCGCTGAGTCTCGCGCTCGCGCTGGCTTTTTTTCTTCAGACCCCGATTGCAACGGCGCTCTGGCCGTTTCCGGCGAGTCGCCTGTCAAACATTTTTCTGGCCTCCATCCTCGCTGCCACAGCGGTTCCGGTGATGTGGCTCGGAGTCTCGGGCGACTTTGCGGCGGCGAGAGGCGGGGCGGCAAACCTTGCGCTGACCAATACCGGCATCGCCATGTTCGCAGCGCAGCTCTGGGCGCGAGAGCCGCAGCATACGGGCGCACTCGTCTACGGCATCGCCAGCGCCGTGCTCATCGTCTTGTTCGTCGTAATTCTTGCGTGGTCTCGCCGTATTCGATTCCAGGACACACGGCGCACGGCGCCGCTGGTGCGCGTATCCTTCGCGGTGTTCGCAATCGGCCTGCTCTACTTCGGCGGCAGCCTCGTGCTATCGAACGCCGACATGTTTCCGTGGCTGCTCAAGCCGGAGCAATCGACAATCTACGGCTGGATTTTTCTGGGATCGGCGGTGTATTTCGCGTATGGCGTGTGGCGCCCCGTGTGGAGCAATGCAAAAGGGCAGCTGCTGGGATTTCTCGCGTACGATCTCGTATTGATCGTTCCATTTATCCAGCACTTCAAAACGGTACGGCCGGATCTATGGGTCA
>JAQGNH010000302.1 GCA_028291945.1 Betaproteobacteria bacterium | reverse complement strand
GATGAAGCAGTGCAGTACGTGCGAGCCGTTCAGGGGTCGCGTCTGAATTTTTTCGAGCAACCCGTGATGGGACACGATCTGGCCGGTATGGCACGCGTTGCTGCCGCAACCGACATTGCGATCGGCTTCGATGAAGGGCTGCACCGCATGGACGACCTGCGCCGGCACCACGAAGCGCGCGCCGCGCGCGGTGCCAGCCTGAAGACGATCAAGCTCGGCGGCTTGCGTCCGGTATGCGAAGCAGCACAACTCTGTGACGACCTCGACCTGAAGGTGAACATCGCCGGGAAGATGTCCGAGTCAGGTATCGCGACGGCAGCCGTGCTGCACCTGGCCGCCGCAGTTCCATCACTCGATTGGGGTGTGAGTCCGACGAGTCCTTATCTCGCAGAAGACATCCTCGCGCGGCCGCTCCAGTTTTCCCGGGGGCATGCGCTCGTGCCTTCCGGTCCAGGGCTGGGTATCGAAGTCGATGAGGAACGGGTGCGACGATTTCAACTGAAGGCATGAGCGGTCAGCGGAACGATACTCGAGCGATGTTTCGGTTCCGCGGTGATTGATGATCTCGAATGCGAAGACTCCGAAACTTGATGGTTCCGGCTGACGCGTGAGGGCTGACGGCCCTGATGTTACGGCTGAGGCCTGAACGCTGAGACTTACGGTTTGATTAACTGCTTCGCGAGCTCCGCGAAATCCGCGACGACCAGATCCGGCTGATAGGGCCAGTCTCCGAACGGCCGCTTGCGACGATCAACGAAGCACGTTCGCATGCCGTAGGCTTTGGCTCCCACGCAATCGAACGCGTGATTGGCGACGAAGAGGATTGCATCAGGGGGTGCGCCCAGCAACTCGGCGGCAGTCCTGTAGGTCGCGACGTGCGGCTTGAACGATCCGGCTTCGGCGACTGAGATAACGCGATCGAATTCGATGCCGATATGGGGCATCGCGGCTTCAAGCATATCCGGATCCCCGTTCGAGAGAATCGTCAACTGGTAGCGCCGCTTGAGTTTGCGCAGCGCTTCCACGACATCAGGAAACGGCTTCAGCCTTTCGATTTCGGAAACAAGGTCACCGACTTCTTCCTGCGTATGCTCGATGCCGGCGCGCTCGAGCGTATACGACAAAGCGCGACGGCCGATTTCGCGGTAAGGCGTGTGATCCTTGTGCAAAAGCGCGTCGATCATCGAGTTCTCGAAATGGGTGCGCCGCCACCACGTGACGAGCGCGTCCGGACGTCCGTTCCAGCCTTTGCGCGTGAGGTACGGCGTGACTGCGTCAGTGAGTCCGCGCTGCATGTCGACGACCGTGCCATACAGATCAAACATCAGCGTATGGACCTCCATGCCGATGGGACTCACCGAAGCCTTCGGTTCCGATCCGCTGAGAAGTGAGTGAGCCATAGACGTCAAGTTTCGGTAAAGCCGCGTGCGTTAGCCGGGCACTCTTTCACGAACGCGGGCTTAATAAACATGTTTGAGGTATGCCGCTAGAGTTTGATTTTTGGATCGAGCCAATCACGGAGACTGTCACCAAAAAGGTTGAACGCAAATACCGCCATGCTGATCGCGATTCCCGGGAAAACAATCATCCACGGCGCCTGCTGGTAAAAATCAGCTGCGGCGCCCGACAGCATGAGACCCCACGATGCTGTCGGCTCGGTGACACCGAGACCGAGAAATGACAGCGACGCTTCGGCAAGTATCGCCTGCGCCACAAACGCCGTAACCATGATCAGGTAGGGCGCTACCACATTAGGCGCCATATGCCTGAATATGATGCGCGCATCGGAAAATCCGGCCGTGCGCGCCGCGTCGATGTACGGCAGCTCGCGTATCGCAAGCGCCGACGCTCGTACCACGCGCGCGACCTTGGGCATCATGGGCAGGCCGATCGCGATCACGAGATTGATGTCGACGCCGAGCACGAGATTTTTGCCGAGTACTGCAACGACGGTGATTGCGAGAACGATAATCGGGAAAGACAACAGCACGTCCAGCACGCGCTGAATGAAGAGGTCGATTCTACCGCCGAAATAAGCAGAGACGACACCAATGATGGCGCCCACCGTGGAACCGATGAAGGACGCTAGAAACCCGACTGCGAGCGCCGTGCGCGCTCCATAGATGATGCGCGAAAGCACATCACGACCGAAGGAATCGGTCCCCAACCAGTGCTCCCACGATGGTGCAGCGAGCATCATGGCGTAATCGACTGTCAGTGGATCGTACGGCGCCACCCACGGGGCAAATACTGCGCATACGGCCATGATCACGATGACCGCGAGCCCTGCCGCGCCGAGCGGTTGCTGCACGACGAATTGCAATAACGGGTGGCGGCGCCGTGGGACCTTGTACGTGATCGATGGGGAAGTGGCGGTCGACACGGTCGTGATTACATCAATGCGGAATGATGAATGATGAATGATGAATAAAACCGCGCGCGACTTTTGCGCCGCCGTTGTCACATCGCATTAGCTCTGATTCAGCATTCATCATCAGGTGGTCCTAGCGGTAGCGTATGCGCGGATCGAGGAACGCATACAACAAGTCGATCGCGAAATTGATCATCACGAAGAACACGGCAACCAGCAACACGAGTCCCTGAATCATCGTGTAATCGCCGCGCGCAACCGCCTGGACGAAAAGCTTGCCGATGCCGTTCAGATTGAAAACCTGTTCAGTGACGACGAGACCACCGATCAGAAATGCGAATTCGAGTCCGACGACCGTGACCACCGGAAGCAATGCGTTACGCATTGCATGACGCGCAACGACCAGGCGCTCGTGCACGCCTTTAGCACGGGCGGTGCGCACGTAATCCTCCTGCAACACTTCCAGCACCGACGAGCGCATCATGCGCATCGCCACTGCGGAGTACCGGTATCCCACTGCCACGGCAGGCCATATCAGTTGCGACAGGTTCTTCCACGGATCTTCGAAGAACGGCGTGAACGTGAGCGGCGGTATCCAGGAAAAATACGTGAGCAAAAAAAGAATGATGATCATGCCGAGCCAGAACGAGGGTACCGCGAGGCCCGCGATCGAAATGACCCGTACGAGGTGATCGACCCATGTGTCCTTGAAAACGGCGGAGAGCGTGCCGAGCGGAACGGCAATCATCACGGCGAGCAGCGCGGCCATGATCGCCACCTGCAGCGAAAGCTCAAGCCGGATGCCGATCTCGTAGAGAACTGGCCTCCCGGTCCAGATCGACACCCCGAAGTCGCCGTTGAGCAATGCGCCGAACCACTTCGTAAACTGCACGTACAGCGGCCGGTCGAGACCGAGCCGGGCGCGTTCTGCCTCGACCACCTGCTGCGACACGTTCGCGCCTTCGAGCATCATCTGCACCGGGTCGCCGGGGGCTAGACGCAGCAATACGAAAACCAGCACCGCGACGCCGAACAGCGTCGGAAGCATGAGCAGCAGCCGGTTGATCATATAGCGCAGCATGTCTAGCGATCAGCTAGGAAAGGCGAGAGTGGAGCCTCAAGGCGTTCGACCCCTCCCTCTTCTCACTCGAGCCACACGTCGCTGAGATCCTGCCCAACGTAATGGCTCGGGGTTATATGCCAGCCTTTCAGGTTGCGGTGGGTGACGATGATCCGATGCCACCAGATGGTGGGTATCGTATAGGCCTGCTCGAGCGCTCTTTTCTCGAAGTCGCGCAGAATAGCGAAACGCTTCTTCTTGTCGAGCTCGCCGGACTGCTTGTCGAATAGATCGTCGAGCGTGCGGTCGGTCTGCTGCGCGTAGTTGATGGCTGAGCGGTCGTGGCTCAGATACTTGAGCAGCTGAAGATTCGGCTCATCCATGAAGTCGCAGTTGAAATCGAGCGCCGCATCGAATGTCGGGTTGTCTCGCTGCTGAGCGGCCAGATACAGCTTCGTCTCCAGTTGATCGTGCTTCACGTTGACGCCAATCTGACGCCATTGGTCGATGAGAAACACACCGACCGGTGTGTAGGGCATGGCTACGTTGCGGTTGGTGAGCGTGAACGTAAGGTTCGGAACGCCGGCTTCCTGCAGGAGCTTGCGTGCTTGCGCCCGCGACGCAGCGATGTCTTTTGCGAAGCCCGGATAGCTGATGAGCTCTTTTTCCGTGGCAGCATATTCGTAGCCCGGCCTCAGCAAGCCTCCCACGTGCCGTACGAGCGCCACTTTCGACAATGCCTGAGCACCGCCCCAACGGTCGATGGAGAGGGAAAGCGCGCGGCGCACTCGTGCATCGTCGAAGGGTTTTTTCTTGGTATTGAAAGTGACTACGAGCGAGCATACCCACGGCGTTTCCTGTACGACAGCCTTGTCACCGAGCGCTTTGACGATGCGATCGCGATCGGCGGGAGAGTGCCCGCGAAACTCGGCCAGCACTTCGCCGGCCGCAAGCGCGTTAACCATCGGCGCGCCGGAGATGAAGATAGCGAGAAAGCCTTCGAGGTACGGTTTCCCTTTTTCGAAGTAATCCTTGAACTTGCGGCCACGCCAATGCGAACCCGCGACGTGCTCTTCAAACGTGAAAGGCCCGGTACCCATGATGTTGCGCTCGGGAAACTTCGGATCCTTCTTCAGACGCGCAGCGCTGTAGATGCAATCCCATGGGCTCGCGAAGTTTGCGAGCATCGAGGCGTTGGGTTTCGAGAGCTTGAACACGACGGTCGTCGGGTCGGGCGTCTCGATCGCGCTGATGTCGGAGTATGCCGCTTCGCGCAGCGACAGCACGCCCGGCGGCGGCTTGCGGATACGCTCGTAGGTTGCCTTCACGTCCTCCGAAGTGAAGCTCGAGCCGTCGTGGAACTTGACGCCCTTACGCACTTTGAACGTATAGGTCAGTCCGTCTTTCGCTACGGTCCACGATTCGGCGAGATCGCCTTTGATCGCAGGATACTTTTCGACATCGAATTTGAGCAGCGTGTTGTAGTGCGGCCGCACCGGGTGGATGAACGCAAACGAGGAGTTGGCGTGGCAGTCGTAGTTGGGCGGCTCCGCACCGACCGCGAACTTGAGCAGCCCACCGCTGCGCGGCGCCTGTGCGCTCGCAATGCCGGCGATCGCAAGCCACGTCGCCATCAGTCCCAACAGCACTGTTCGTTTCATCGCTCCTCCATCTCTCGACTATTATTACCAGCGGATTCCAGTGTCCTAACCTGATCCAGGCCGCACGCGCTTATTCCTCATTCATCATTCATCATTCCGTATTCATAATTAGCGCTTCATACCTTGATACATGCCGCATAGTGCCCGGGCCGTATCTCACGCAACTCGGGGACTTGCATCTTGCATTCTTCGCTCGCGAGCGGACAACGGGTGTGAAACACACAGCCTCGCGGCGGATCGAGCGGACTGGGCACCTCGCCGCCAAGCACTTTGTACGCGCGCCGCGATTCCAGCTCCGGATCAGGAATCGGCACGGCGTCAAGCAGCGCGCGCGTGTAGGGATGAAGCGGCGTCGAGTAGAGCGCGTCGCGCTCGGCGATCTCCATCGCGCGGCCGAGATACATCACGATGACCCGGTCCGAGATGTGACGTACGACGGCGAGATCGTGCGCAATGAACAAATAGGTCAACGCGAACTTCTTCTGCAACTCTTCCAGCAGGTTGATGATCTGCGCCTGAATCGATACATCGAGCGCAGAGACAGGCTCATCGCACACGATGAACGACGGCTGCATGGCGAGCGCTCGCGCTATGCCCACCCGCTGACGCTGGCCTCCGGAGAGCTCGTGGGGGTAGCGCTCCGCCATGTACTCGAACAGGCCGACCTGCGTGAGGAGATCCATCACCTTGGCGCGTGCAGCGGCGCGGTTGGGCTGCAACTTGTACACGCGCAGCGGCTCCGCAATGATTGCGCCGATCGTCATGCGCGGATTGAGTGACGAATAAGGATCCTGGAAAATGACCTGCATCTCCCGGCGATAACGCTTCAGATCTTCACCTCGGGAGCACGTGACGTCGCGGCCTCTGAACGCGATCTGGCCTTCGGTCGCGTTCTCAAGACGCAGCAGCGTACGACCGACGGTGGTCTTGCCGCAGCCGGATTCACCGACCAGGCCGAGTGTCTCGCCGCGGAACACGTTGAACGTCAGCCCGTCGACTGCTCGTACGACCGATCGCCTCGAAGACAGCGCTTTGAATCCTGTCGCGACTTCGAAATAGGTCTTGAGGCCGCGCACGCTCAGGATCGGTGCCGTGCGGTCGATCTGCTTGGGCGCCGGAAGCTCTCGCGAGGCACGCGCAAGACCGAGGCCCTCGGGGCCCACGCGCGCCATCTCGAAAGCACGCACGCACCTCGAGTAATGACCGCGCTCGACTTCGACCATCGGGGGCGGCCCCTCTTCGGATTCAGGGATCTTCGCCGGGCAACGAGGCGCAAAGCGACAACCTTCCGGCGGATCGAGGAGGTTGGGCGGTGTGCCCTCGATCGTTTCCAACTTCGCGCCGCGAGGCCGGTCGAGTCGTGGGACCGAACGCAGCAGCCCCGCCGTGTAGGGATGGAGCGGGCGGCTGAAGAGCTCGCGTGCGGTGGCCTGCTCCGTCATGCGGGCGGCATACATGACGTTCACGCGGTCCGCGTAGCGCGCCACGACACCGAGGTTGTGCGTGATGATGACCATCGCAATCCCGAGGTCTCGCGACAAGTCTTTCATCAACTTCAAAATCTGAGCCTGGATCGTGACGTCGAGCGCAGTGGTCGGCTCATCCGCTATGAGCAGCTTCGGATTGCATGAAAGGCCGATCGCGATCATGACCCGTTGGCGCATGCCCCCGGAAAACTGATGCGGGTACTGATCGAGCCGCCGGTCGGCATCCGGAATGCCCACCATGCGCAGCAGCTCGTTGGCGCGCTTGCGTGCCGCTGTCGTGTCCATGGCGAGGTGGATCATGAGCGGCTCCATGATCTGGAAACCGATCGTGAGCACCGGATTGAGCGATGTCATCGGCTCCTGAAAGATCATCGCAATATCGCGCCCGCGGATCTCACGCATTTGCTCTTCGGAAAGCTCGAGGAGATCGCGTCCTTCGAACAGGATGCGACCGGACACGATGCGTCCGGCGGGCTTCGCCAGGAGTCGCATGATCGCGAGCGACGAAACAGACTTCCCGCAGCCGGATTCGCCGACGAGCGCCACCACCTCGCCCCTGCTGACCGTATAGGAGATGCCTTCGACCGCGCGCACCACGCCGCGCGTTGTGACGAAATGGACGTGCAGGTCTTGCACTTCGAGCAGCCACGGGCTGCCGGGCGATGCATCGCGCGGTGCGATGCTCGCGGTGGGCTGATCCATCCTCCAGGGAGTCCTGCTTGGAATAGTGCGGGTCAGGCTATGGACGCTGTAGCGCCTTGTCAAGTCATAACCGGACAACACCGTCGGCGGGATACGAACAGACAGAAACCGAATTGTCTCCGTGACGCCGCACTGCGAGACGCGCCAGTGAACGAACAGGGAGAAACCCAAGTCTCTCCGTGACCTCACTTCCTTTGACGATCTACCGATCGCCTCAGTCGCGGTTATCCGGCGAGCGCAGCGTGCAAAACGCGGGCGACGTGTACAGCTTCACGCTCCGCGCCATCGCGAATCTGATGGCGGCAGCTCGTGCCATCGGCAACGATCAAGGCATCCGGACTGCTCGCGCGCACTTGAGGCAGCAACGTAAGCTCGCCCATTTTCATCGACACATTGTAGTGCGCGGCGTCGTAGCCGAAGCTTCCCGCCATGCCGCAACAGCTCGAGTCCACGCTTTCCACGTCCAGGTCGGGGACGAGCCTGAGCACGCGTTCGACGGCAGGCATCGCACCGAACGCTTTCTGATGGCAATGTCCATGCAGCACCGCTTTCTTCTGCGGCAGCGCTTTCAGCTTCAACTGAAAGCGCCCCGCGTCCATCTCGCGCGCGATGAATTCCTCGAACATGAACGCGTGCAGCGCGAGCTCGGCCATTTCGCCCTCCGGGTGCATGTAAAGAAATTCGTCGCGCAGACCGAACAGGCAGGACGGCTCCAGACCGATCACCGGTACGCCCCGGTCCACGTAGGGTTTCATGACTTGGAGCATGCGGGCGGCCTCGTACTTGGCCTGATCGACGAGCCCAGACGCGAGAAAAGTTCTGCCGCAGCACAAGGGACGGCCATCCTTCGCCGTCTGCAGAGTGTGTACTGTGTAGCCTGCGGCCTGCAATACCGCAACAGCGGAGCGCGCGTTCTCCGGTTCGAAGTAGCGGTTGAAGGTGTCTATGAACAGAACAACTTCGCGCGCTTGGGTCGCTCTCGCCCCGACGCCCTGCGCCAGATAGCTTCCGTTTGCGTGAAAGGTCGCATCTCTGAACCGATCACGACTCCACTTCGGCAGCGCACGCTGTGGGGCGAATCCAAGAAAATTCTTCCCAAGCGCAGAAACCACATTCGTCAGCGGTGCTAGACGCGACGCCCAAGGTGCGTAACGTGGGAGATACGCGATTAGCCTGTCTTTCAGCGTGAGGCCATGACGCTTTTTGTAATGATGTAAAAACTCGACCTTCATTTTGGCCATGTCGACGCCGGTCGGGCATTCGCGCTTGCAGCCTTTGCACGATACGCAAAGGTCGAGCGTTTCGTACAAAGCGTTGGAAGTGAAAGCGTCCGGACCGAGCTGACCCGATATTGCGAGCCGCAGCGTATTGGCTCGGCCCCGCGTGAGATGCTGCTCGTCGCGCGTGACTCGGTACGACGGACACATCGTGCCCGCGTCGAACTTGCGGCAGTGACCGTTGTTGTTGCACATCTCCACGGCCTTGTCGAAACCGCCCCAGTCGCTCCAGTCGAGGACGGTTTTGATTTTGTGGCTTGCATATCCGGGCTTGAAACGAAAGAGCGTGCGATCGTCCTGTTTCGACGGCCGCACGATCTTGCCGGGATTGAGCAGGCCCTTTGGGTCGAACAGATCCTTGATCTCTTCGAAAGCGCGCGTGAGCTTCGGCCCGAAGAACGGAGCGATCCATTCGGAGCGAACGAGACCATCTCCGTGTTCCCCGGAATACGCGCCCTTGTACTGCTTCACGAGCTGCGCTGCCTCTTCCGCGATCGCGCGCATCTTGTGCGCACCGTCGCGCCGCATGTCGAGGATGGGCCGCACGTGCAGGCACCCGACCGAGGCGTGCGCGTACCACGTTCCGCGCGTGCCGTGTTTCTCGAAAACCCGCGTGAGCCGGTCGGTATATTCCGCAAGGTGGTCGAGCGGCACGGCGCAATCTTCGATGAACGACACCGGTTTTCCGTCACCTTTCATCGACATCATGATGTTGAGCCCGGCCTTGCGCACCTCCCACACGTCACGCTGCAGCGCAGGCTCGGTGATCTCCACCACGCCCCCGGGAAAACCCATATCGGCCATGAGCTCGGTCAGCTGCTTCAAGCGCGCCAGCTGCTCGTTGCGATCGTCGCCCGCGAATTCGACCAGCAGTATCGCCTCAGGCTTGCCGCGGATGAACTGCTCGACCGTCGAGCGAAACGCAGGGTTGTCGCGGGCCAGCTGGATCATGGTGCTATCTACGAGCTCCACCGCAGTAGGGCCGAGCTTGACGATCTGTTGCGGCGCTTCCATCGTTTTATAGAAAGACGGGAAATGGCAGACACCGAGCGTCTTGTGTTTCGGCAAGGGTGAGAGATCGAGGTGCAGGCGGCGGGAGTAGGCGAGCGTGCCTTCGGAACCGACAAGCAGATGGGCCATGTTGAACGGCGCAGGCAACATCATGTCGAGGTTGTAGCCGCCCACGCGCCTCAGCACTTTAGGATAACGGTGCTCGATCTCTTCGGCTTCGCGCGTTGCGATCGAGCGAATCTTGCGGACGAGCTCGACATAGGCGCTCGGTCCATCGAGTTTGCTCAGGTCATCAGGAACGCTTCCGAAATGGAACGCCGAGCCGTCGGCGAGCACCGCGTCGACGGCACGCACGTTGTGCACCATGTTGCCGTAGCGGATCGATCTGGAGCCGCAGGAGTTGTTGCCCGCCATGCCCCCGATGGTCGCCTGGGCGCTCGTGGAAACGTCCACCGGATACCACAAGCCGTGCGGCTTCAGATACGCATTCAGATGATCGAGCACGACGCCCGGCTGCACCGTCGCAGTTCGCGCTTCCTTGTCGAAGTCCACGATCTCGTTCAGGTGTTTGCTCACGTCGATCACGAGTGCCGCGCCGACGGTTTGACCGCATTGTGACGTGCCCGCACCGCGCGGCAATACCGGCACGCCGGCATCGATCGCAATCTGCAGCGCCGTGACGGCGTCCTCCTCGCTGCGGGGCACGACGACACCCACGGGCTCGATCTGGTAGATCGACGCGTCAGTCGAATAGCGGCCGCGCGTGGGACGATCGAACAGCACTTCACCCTGGACTTCGCGTTTGAGCCTTGCGCTCAGCCCGCTGTGATCTCCTGCAGGGGTGGCGAAATGCACCGGTCGGGCAGACGCATTCATGGCTGCGGCAACTTTTCCGCGGTCTCGAGCACTTCCATTACGAGGACGAGTTTGTTTGCGAGATGGTCGCTCAGGAGCTTCTGCAACCTGGCGCCGTCGCGGGCAACGAGCGCGTCCAGCATCTGCTGGTGCTCCTTGATAGCGTTGTTCCACCGCTCCTGCGATAGATTGGCGATATACCGCGCCCGCCGAACGTTGGCGTTCAGGCCGCGATACATCGAAGCGAGCACCTCGTTGCCGCTCAACTCCACGAGCTTCAGGTGAATTTCCTGGTTGAACCGGAAGTATTCGGCGAGATCTCCGCGAGCGTGATGCGACAACATCTGGTAATGCAGCGCGCGAATCTCGTTGATCGCGTCGTCGGATGCATTGCGACAGGCAAGCTCACCCGCCAGCGCCTCGAGAGCGCCCATAACCGCGAAGATCTGCTTCACGCGGCCCCGATCGAGCGGCGCGACTATGGCTCCGCGGTTCGGGAGCAGCTCGACCAACCCTTCCGACGCAAGATATTTGAGCGCCTCTCGCAAGGGCGTGCGGGAAGCACCCAGTTGGGCGGACAACACCCGCTCGTTCAACTTGGTGCCGGGTTCGAGCACGCCGTGCACGATCATATCCCGCAGACGATCCACGACGGCCTCGTGCAGGAGCCGTGGCGGATCGTTTTCGGCGAGCGTATCCGAAAAAGCGGGCGCTTCAAGGTCTAGGTTCATTTTGTATGCATAATACAAGCATCAGCGGTATCCCGCAAACGCACAAATACGCTGTCCCTCAGCCAGTTGGGTGTCGTTTGCATTAGTGAGCATGCGCTCACTATTGTTTTTGCATACAAAACTCTTGTCGTGATACCCCGGGTGGAGTTACGATGCGTGTTCATTCAGGAGCGCGCAATGACCTACTCTGCCGGCCGCCACTTTCTCCAGATACCCGGACCCACCAACGTTCCCGACCGCGTGCTGCGCGCGATCGACCGCGCGACGATCGATCACCGCGGGCCCGAATTCCAGAAGCTAGGACAGGAAGTCCTTACGGGCCTCAAGGCTGTATTCAAAACGAAGTCTCCTGTCGTCATCTTCCCGGCTTCCGGAACAGGCGCGTGGGAAGCGGCGCTTGTGAATACCCTCTCGCCGGGCGACCGGGTACTCATGTATGAGACCGGTCATTTTGCGACGCTGTGGCACAGGATGGCTCAACGTATGGCGCTCAACCCCGAGTTCATTGCGTCGGATTGGCGTCATGGCGCAGATCCGGCAGCGCTCGAAGCGCGTCTCGCGCAGGATCGTGCTCACGAGATCAAAGCCGTGTGCGTCGTGCACAACGAAACCTCGACCGGCGCCACGAGCCGCATCGGCGAAATCCGCAAGGCGATCGATCGCGCGCACCATCCTGCTCTGTACATGGTCGACACGATTTCGTCGCTTGCGTCGATCGATTATCGCCACGACGAGTGGGGCGTCGATGTAACCGTCGCCGGTTCGCAGAAAGGCCTTATGCTGCCACCCGGTCTTTCATTCAATGCGGTAAGCGACAAAGCGCTGGCTGCAACTAAATCGGCGAAGCTTCCGAGCTCGTACTGGTCGTGGGAGGAAATGCTCGGGCCGAACAAGAGCGGATTTTTTCCGTACACGCCCGCGACGAACCTGCTCTACGGCTTGCGTGAGGCGCTCAAGATGCTGGTGGAGGAGGAAGGCCTCGAGAACGTCTTCAAACGTCACGATCGCCATGCAGAAGCGACGCGTCGCGCCGTGCGGGCGTGGGGCCTCGAGATCCTCTGTGTCAATCCCGCGGAATATTCGAGCGCGCTTACCGCAGTGCTCATGCCAAACGGATACAGTGAAGTCGACTTCCGTAAAGTCGTGCTCGAGCGCTTCAACATGTCGCTCGGAAGCGGGCTCGGTAAGCTCGCTCAGAAAGTTTTCCGCATCGGTCACCTCGGAGACTTCAACGATTTGACTCTGCTCGGCACGCTCGCCGGCGTCGAAATGGGTCTCACGCTTTCCGCCGTTCCGCATAAAGCAGGCGGCGTTGCCGCGGCCATGGATTATCTGACCAAAGCAACCGCGCCAGCGAATGTAGGAGCCGTGCTCGAAAAAGTTTAGCTTTCGCCGATTTGCCAGCAATTAAAATACATCTACGAAGGAGGAGACAACGATGTTCATGCAGCGGTTATTGAAGGTTGCTTTACTGGGCGCTTCCGGTCTGGTTTTGAGCGGCGCGATGGGCGTTGCCCAGTCCGCGGAGTGGCAGCCGACCAAACCTGTCGAAGTTATTGTACCGGCGGGAGCAGGCGGCGCATCGGATCAGATGGCGAGACTGATCACGTCCATCGTGCAAAAGCACCAGCTCATGAAGCAGCCGATGATCATCCAGATCAAGGGCGGCGCGAGCGGTGCCGAAGGCGCGATGGACGTGCAGGAATCGAAAGGCAACGCGCACAAGCTGTTCGTAGCGTTTTCTCTCATCTACACGCTGCCCATCGCCACCGGTCTGCCGTTGAACTGGCGAACCCTGAACCCGGTCGCCATGATCGCCCTCGATGAATTCTTGCTTTGGGTGAATTCCGAAACGCCATACAAAAACGCCCGGAGTTTTCTCGATGCGGTCAAAGCGGCACCCCCCGAGACCTTCAAGATGGGCGGTACGGGCTCCAAGCGTGAGGATCAATTGATCAGCTTCGCGCTGGGTAAAGCATACGGAGCGAAATTTACATACATTCCCTACAAGAGCGGTGGAGAAGCGGCCACGCAACTGGTCGGTAAACACATCGATTCGAACGTCAACAATCCGAGCGAGAACATTGCGCAATGGCGCGCCGGCGAGCTGCGCGCACTGTGCGTGTTCTCGGCTCAACGCATGGCATACAAGAACAAGATCACCAAAGATCAGTCGTGGGCGGACATACCGACATGTAAGGAGTCCGGCGTCGACGTCGAATACCAGATGCTGCGCGCGTTCTTCCTGCCGCCCGGCACGACCAAGGAGCAGTCCGCGTTTTATGTCGACGTGCTCAAGAAAGTCGTCGCCACCCCCGAGTGGAAGGACTATGTGGAACGAAACGCGCTCAAGGAAACGTTCTCGAGCGGTCCGGATTTCGTCAAATTCCTGGAGAAGGACGACGCTAATCACCGCACTCTGATGAAGGAAGCGGGTTTCGCAAAATAGCGGCTGCGGCAGCGTGCTCCTCTTTGCCGGCACCGGGTGAGTTAACCGATGGAACACCCCGAGAAGGACGGCGCCGAGGCCGTCGTCTCTCAGCGCGTCGCTGACATCGTCGTCGCTGTAGGCATGTTCGCGATAGGCGTCGTCATGATGGTCGACAATTACCACCTCGGCGCTGGATGGGCTGCCGATGGCCCACAGTCCGGGTATTTCCCGTTCCGCATCGGGGCCATCATCTGCATCGCCAGCGTAGCCGTGCTCACCCAGACGTTGTTCTACACGAAGGGCGGTACTGAGGCGTTTGTAACGCGTGCGCGAGTGAAGCACGTGCTGCTCGTCTTTGTTCCCACAGTCATTTACGTTTTTGCAATTCAGTGGCTCGGTATCTACGTTGCATCCGCGCTACTCATTGCCGGCTTCATGCGGATGATGGACAAGTACAGCTGGCTTAAAACGTTGGTGATCAGCGTTGGTGTCAATGCCGTGCTTTTCTGGCTTTTCGAAATACAATTTCTGGTCCCTTTGCCCAAAGGGCCGCTCGAAGCGTTTTTTGGCTACTGACGAAGCAGCCCTCGAGGATCGTTAAGTGGAAGACCTCAGCTCGCTGTTCCACGGCTTCGCCGTTGCGCTGACTTGGTACAACGTCGGCATGATGGCCATCGGGGTCGTGCTTGGGGTCGTCATCGGCGTGCTGCCGGGGCTGGGTGGGCCGAACGGTGTCGCCATCCTGCTGCCGCTCACTTTCACGATGGAGCCGACCTCCGCGATCATCATGCTGTCCTGCATTTACTGGGGCACGCTGTTCGCCGGAGCGATCACATCGATCCTCTTCAACATCCCGGGCGAGTCGCATTCCGTCGCCACGACCTTTGACGGTTACCCCCTCGCACAGCAAGGGCGCGCAGGCGAAGCGCTCACGTCCGCATTCACGGGGTCGTTCTTCGGCGCATTTTTCGCCGTGCTGCTCATCACGTTTCTCGCACCCCTCGTCGCGAAATTTGCTCTTAGATTCGGTCCGCCCGAGTTCTTTGCGGTCTATCTGCTCACGTTCTGCAGTTTCATCGGTACGGGCGATCGACCGTTCAAGACAGTGATTTCGATGATGCTGGGTTTCGGTCTGGCCGCGATCGGGATGGACACCGTGAGCGGTGAGCTGCGTATGACGTTCGGCTGGTCCGAGCTCCTGCGCGGGGTCGATTTTCTGGTGGTGGTGATCGGGCTGTTTGGCGTGGGTGAAATACTGATCACCATGGAAGAGGGGCTTGCATTCAAGGGCAAGAGCGCTGAGATCAACGCAAAAGTGGTATGGCAAACCTGGAAAAAACTGCCGAAGTACTGGCTCACGCTTATTCGCAGCTCGGTTGTCGGGTGCTGGATGGGCATCACTCCGGGCGGCGCGACTGCAGCGTCCTTCATGGGCTATGGCATCGCAAAACGCTTTTCTCCAGAAGCACACAAGTTCGGCACCGGACAACTGGAAGGTGTAATCGCGCCGGAGACCGCCGCGCACGCGGCCGGAACGAGTGCGCTGTTGCCGATGCTCGCGCTGGGCATTCCGGGGTCGGCGACCGCCGCAGTACTCCTTGGCGGTCTCATGGTCTGGGGCCTCCAACCCGGGCCTCTGCTTTTTGTCGAGCAGAAAGACTTCGTGTGGGGTTTGATTGCGAGCATGTATCTGTCGAACATCGCGGGCCTCATCATCGTCCTCACGACGGTTCCGCTTTTCGCTGCGATCCTGCGTATTCCGTTTTCCATTATCGCGCCGATCATCATCGCCTTATGCGCCGTTGGCGCTTACACGGTTCACAACGCAACGCTCGATATCTGGTTCATGGTGCTGTTCGGCGCGCTGGGCTACGTCCTCAAAAAACTCGAGTACCCGCTTGCACCGCTGGTGCTCGCCCTCGTGCTGGGTGATCGTGCGGAAAACGCATTCCGTCAGACCATGCTTGCGTCGAAGGGGCAACTCGGCATCTTCTGGTCGAACCCGCTCGTTGGAACGATCACTACGCTAGCGCTTCTCATGCTCATCTGGCCGCTGATCGCGCTAATCTGGCGCAAGCTGCGCCCCGCATCGGTTCGGGGCAGCGTGATAGCTGCAGGGCAGCCACGGCCTTGAACACGGATCGGGATGCACCCTTTGTCCGCTGAGTTCCGCGTCGAAGTCGAATCGGCAAGCGTGAAATGAACAAAGGTCGTGCACGCCGCATATATCGCGCCGCAGTCAGCTTGGTGAGGCGCGCGCAATCACCGGATTGATTACAACTTTGTCAGAGGCAATGGAACCCGTTCGGACCGAGCGCAACGGCGCGATTGCAACGGTTGTCCTGAACAACCCGCAAAAGCTCAACGCCATGCACAAGGCCATGTGGCAGGGTGTGCGGGATACGATGCAGGATCTCGCAGCCGACGATTCGTTGCGCTGCATCGTGCTGCGCGGCGCGGGCGAGAAAGCGTTCGCCGCGGGTGCCGACATCTCGGAATTCGCGACCGAACGCGCCGATGCGGCGCAGGCGTCGGAATACGGCGCCCTCATACACGACGCGATGCAAGCGGTTTCCACATGTCGCCACCCAACGGTTGCGCTGATCAGAGGCGCTTGTATCGGCGGCGGGCTGGAGATCGCAGCCATGTGCGACCTTCGCATCTGCGGCGAGTCGAGCCGATTCGGCGTTCCGATCAATCGGCTGGGCCTTACGATGGGTTATGGCGAGCTGCAGGGCCTTGTGGGACTCGTCGGGCGTGCCGTCACCCTCGAGATTCTGCTCGAAGGACGCATCTTCGATGCCGGGGAAGCTCATGAAAAAGGGCTGGTGAACCGGGTGGTGCCGGATGAAGATGTCGAGCGCGAAGCCTATGGCACCGCCGAGCGTATAGCAGCGGGTGCACCGCTGGCGGCGCGCTGGCACAAACAGTTCATCGAGCGGCTGACGCGTCCGGCACAGCTGTCGCGCGAAGAATGGAACAGAGGATTTGCATGCTTTGACACTGAAGATTATCGCGAAGGCGCCGAAGCTTTCCTCGAGAAGCGCAAGCCACAGTTCAAAGGGCGATGAGACGATACTGTCCGCAAAGTACGAGCAGAGGAGACGAGCAGCGATTCAGAAAAAGCATTCCGGCAGCGCGTCATCGCGCCAGCTGCTATTGTCCGCGTTCATGCTCAAGTACCTCGTCTCCTTGCGGCCTCCGCTTCCTCCGTGCTGAAACTTTTTTTCCTGCTGCTTCTCGCGCCGGCGATGGTGTTTGCCCAGGCCGACTACGCCCGTGAGAAGCGCTGGGCCGACGAGATCGTGCCGGCGCTACTGGTCGGCGACGCCGTCCAGCTCGAGTTGCCTGACGGCCGCAAATTTTTAGGCCTCTACGCGTCGAGCAGCCCGAGCGCCCCCGCCGTGGTCGTAGTGCACGGCGCCGGTGTACATCCGGACTGGGGCCTCATCAACGCTCTGCGCAGTCAGCTCGCGGATCAGGGGTATGCGACCCTGTCGGTCCAGATGCCCGTTCTCTCGAGCGATGCGGGCCCCGACCAGTACGGACCGCTGTACCCGGAAGCGGCCGAACGAATCGCAGCGGCGGTACGCTTTCTACGCGCGAAAAAACACAGCAAAGTCGGTGTCGTGTCTCATAGTCTCGGCGCGCGGATGACGAATCACTTCATGGAGCGCGCAGCCGAACCGCTCGACGCCTGGGTCTCGATCGGTCTTTCCGGATCGTATACCGCCGCCGATCGCTTCAAGGCGCCGGTGCTCGATTTGTACGGCGAGCGCGATTTTCCGGCGGTGCGCGATAATTCAGCCGCGCGTGCCGAAAGCTTGCGACGGGTGCGCGGATCCGCGCAGGTCGAAGTCCCAGGTGCGGATCATTTTTTCATAGGACAGGAAACCATCCTGGTGCGGCAGGTGAAACTCTTTCTGGATCAGAAACTGAAGTAAGCCGTCTCGTCACGCGACAAGATTACCGGCGAGCGTTGCTCCTCGAGCAAGTGCACGCTCAAACGAATGAACAAGCTAACGGCCTACCTATCCACTCTCCCGCCTGCGCGGCTCCTGACCCTCTGCATCGCTCAGGTGGCCATTATTGGCGTGGCCGACATGATAGGCGCCGAGATGAATCTCGCGATGCTGTATCTCGCGCCCATCTTCATGACCGCGTGGACGCTCGGGACGCATGCCGCGATCGTCATGTCCATCATAGCGACCACCGCCTGGTATATCTCGATCATCCACATGCATCAGAATTACACGCAACCGTGGCTGCACATCTGGGACGGCGGCATTCAGTTCGCTATGTTCGTGATCTTCGGAATCGTGATCTCCAAGCTCAAGCTCGCGCTCGGACATGCCGACGAACGTTTCGCTACGGTGCTCGAAGGGCTCGACGCAGCGGTATACGTCTCCGATGC
>JAQGNH010000297.1 GCA_028291945.1 Betaproteobacteria bacterium | reverse complement strand
CGTACCCGGTTCGGATTGGCCATCGAGAAGGCCGGATGGCTGGTCAGGGCCCGAACCGTGTCCACGGACTGCGGGCCGGGCACGCTTGCCTGGATCTGAAACCATTTGTCCATGACCAGCGGGTCGGATCCATAAGTCGTCTCGAAAGCCGCCAGCGCCTTGATGGCCTCGGGCGAACCGTGGTGGCGATGAGCGAGCGCGCCAAGCGCGGCTGCGCGGTCGGTCATGTTGGTGGCGAACTGGAAGTGCCCGGCCGCCAATGCCGCTCCACCCGGCAGCAGCGAGAGATAATCCAGCAAAGTGTTGCGCAAGGCACGTCGCCCTGCGCTCGCAGCGTCGGGGCTGAAGGTGGTTTTGTCGGCAAGGCGGTCGTAGAGGCCGGAAAATACCTCGCCATTGGCGGTGCCGATCGCGAGCGCAAGGGCCTGTCGAGCCGCATAGATGGCATCGGGATCGATGTTCTTGCCGATATCGCGGGCGATGTCGGCCTCGCCTGGCAGCGCCAGCGCCAGCGCCCGGTAAGCGGGCTCCAGCGTCTCGTCGCCCGCGATGCTGCCGGCGAGCTCGACCAGCCGCGTCGCGAAAACCGGCTGCTTGCCGCCAAGGATTTCCCGGAAGGCAGCGATCAGCGCATCGGTGAGCAGCGTGTTGAACGCCTGCCAGCGCGAGAAGGCATCGCTGTCATGGCGGGCGAGGAAGAACTGGTCGTCGGCCTTCTGCTCGACCGACAGTGTCACCGGCGCTGAAAAGCCGCGGTTGAGCGACACCGCCGGACGTTCGGCAACGCCCGAGAAACGCACCATATGGCGGCGCTTGCGGACATGGATGACGCCGTCCTCGACACTGGCGCCCTCGACGCCGCTGTACTCGACAGGATTACCGCCGGCGCCGATCAGACCGAAGGCGAGCGGGATATGCATCAGCCGCTTGCGGCTTTCGGATGGCGTCGGCGGCACCGACTGCTCGATCTCGAGCGTGAATTCCTGCGCGGCCGGATTGTGCGTCGAGCTCACCGTCAGATTGGGCGTGCCAGCCTGATGATACCAGAGTGCGAACTGCGACAGGTCGCGCCCCGAGGCATCCTCGAACACCTTGATGAAGTCCTCGATCGTCGCCGCGTCGCCATCGTGCCGCTCGAAATAGAGGTCCATGCCGGCGCGAAAGGCGTCAGGCCCAAGAATGGTGCGGATCATGCGCACCACTTCGGAGCCCTTTTCGTAGACGGTTGCCGTGTAGAAATTGTTGATCTCGCGGTAGCGGCGCGGCCGCACCGGATGTGCCAGCGGGCCCTGGTCCTCGGGAAACTGATGCGCGCGCAGCAGGCGTACCTCGGCGATGCGCTTGACCGGCCGCGAGCGCTGGTCGGCGGAGAATTCATGGTCGCGGAAGACCGTCAGCCCTTCCTTCAGGCAAAGCTGGAACCAGTCGCGGCAAGTGATTCTGTTGCCTGTCCAATTGTGGAAATATTCATGCGCGATGATCGCCTCGATATTGGCGAAATCGGCGTCCGTCGCGGTCTCCTGGTCGGCCAGCACATATTTGTCGTTGAAGATGTTGAGGCCCTTGTTCTCCATCGCGCCCATGTTGAAGTCGCCCACCGCGACGATCATGTACTGGTCTAGGTCGAGCTCCAGGCCGAACACGTCCTCGTCCCACTTCATCGCCTTCTTGAGCGCCTGCATGGCGAAGCCCGCCTGATCGAGCTTGCCGGGCTCGATGTAGATCGCAAGCCGGGCGTTCTTTCCCGAGCGGGTGACGAATGTATCTTCGAGCACGTCGAGCTTCGCGGCGACCATGGCGAAGAGGTACGAAGGTTTGGGAAACGGGTCTTCCCATTTCGCCCAATGCCGCGCGGGCGCACCTGCTTGCGTGGCCGGCTCGTCGGCGCTCTCGACAAGATTGCCATTCGCCAGCAGAACCGGATAGCGCGCTTTGTCAGCGTCGAGCGTCGTAGTGAACCGCGCCATCACGTCCGGCCGGTCGATGAAAAACGTGATGCGCCGAAAGCCTTCCGCCTCGCATTGCGTAACGAAGCCGTCTTTCGACGCATAGAAACCGCTGAGCTTCGTGTTGTCCTGCGGCTTGATACGGCACACCATTGCAAGCACGAACTCGTCGGGCACGTCAGGTATGGTGAAATGCTCGGCAGTCAGGTTGTATTCGTCTGCGTTCAGCAGCCGCCCGTCCAGCGCTACCGATTCCAGCGTCAGTTCTTCTCCGTCGAGTACGAGGGGCGCCGTGCGATCCGCGGCCGCTGGGTTCCGCCGGAGGGTGAGCCCGGACGTCACGCGCGTGTAGTCGTCGAAGATCGCTACGTCAAGCTCGATCGTCGGAATAAGGAACGCGGAGGGGGCGTAGTCCTTTAGATAAATCGTTTTGGGTGTGGGGGCAGACATTGTGCGGTAACTTCCTACAAGAGGCGCGATGGCCTTACGCTACGTCGAACCGGGCGCGAAGGCAATGCGCACTACGTTGGTACCGAGCGTCGGCAGACGGCAGATGACGGGGACTCGGTCCGGATTTTTTTGGGGCCGTGTGTACCCAACCCAATTTACTTTTCGATTACAACAGGAAATTGCGATGCCCGCATTCAAGAGCTCGGATCTCGAGATGCACTACCTCGTCGACGACTTCACTGATCCGTGGACCCGGCCCGAGACAGTCCTGATGTTGCATGGAAACGCTGAGAGCTCCGCTGCCTGGTATGCGTGGGTGCCGCATCTCGCGCGCCGTTATCGCGTGGTGCGTCCGGACCGGCGCGGTTTTGGTGCATCGACGCCGATGCCCAGCGATTTTCCGTGGACACTCGACGTCATCATCGACGATCACATCCGCCTCATGGACGCACTCGGCATCGAGCGCTTTCATGTCATCGGCTGCAAGTATGGCGGAACGATCGCACGTGCGTTCGCGGCGCGACGTCCTGACCGCGTGCGTACGCTCACCGTGGTCGGCACGCCGCAGGCATCGCGGCCTGGAGCGGAGGTCATACCGGCGCTCGTCAGGGAATTCGAGGAGCACGGCCTTAGGCATTGGGCGAAGCGGACCATGGGTATGCGGCTGGGCTCGGATTTTCCTCGCGAGGGTGTCGAGTACTGGATCGACTTCATGTCGCGCACAACGGTGTCCAGCATGATCGGCTTCAACAAGTGCATCAATTACATCGACATCAGCGCCGAGATGCCGAACATCAAGTGTCCGACGCTCGTGATCACGACCGAGGGCAGCGGTCTCGCGTCAGTCGAGGAGAACCGCGCGTGGCAGCGGCAAATCCCGAACTCCGAACTCCTGGTGCTGCCCGGAGATTCGTATCATGTCGCTCTGACAAACGCTGACGCGTGCGCGAAAGCCACGCTGGAATTCCTCTCTCGCTGAAGTGAGGCGGCACTCGTACGAATGACGGCCGGCTGAGCGTTCGCCTACGAGGACGCCGCCTCCAAAGCGTCTTCAATCGCAGCGACAGCACAAAGGCGCCATCAGCGGAACAGCGGGCGCCGGATCATTGAGCCACGATTATCCCTAGAGGGAAGAGCAGGACTTCTATTCTTGGCCGTTTGCGCGCGCGTGAGCTATGTTCGCCAGCGCACAGAAGCCTTCGCCGGTTCGCACTAATATCTGTCATCAGCGATCCGTCGCGATCACCGTCGCGCACCTGGACATAGTCGGATCACGCCCTCCGCTGGAAGCAAATCCACGGTATCTATCCCCGCTCACGCCAGTCAGGCGCGACCACCCCATCGTTGCCTCACACTGGCTTATTTTAAAAAGAAGCCCCGATGACAGAACTCAATTCCGTAATCGAATCGCTGAACACGTACGACTCGCGAGAGTCGGGCACCGGCGTCGCGACCCGGATCGCTCCATCACGATCGCTGCACGATGTAGAGAAGAAGGTTATGAAGGCGTTGGTTTATCGCGGACCGGGTTTGAAGGCGCTCGAAGACCGTCCCAAGCCTCAGATTCAGGCGCCCGGTGACGCGGTCGTGAAAGTAGTGAAGACGACGATCTGCGGCACGGACCTGCATATCCTCAAAGGCGACGTCCCGACCTGTGCGCCGGGTCGCATCCTCGGGCATGAAGGCGTGGGGATTGTCGATTCCGTCGGCGCCGGCGTTACCGCATTCCGTGCTGGCGCCCGCGTTCTCATCTCCTGTATCTCTTCCTGCGGCAAGTGCGAGTACTGCCGGCGCGGCATGTATTCGCATTGCACGACCGGGGGCTGGATCCTCGGCAACGAGATCGATGGCACGCAGGCCGAGTACGTTCGCACGCCGCACGCCGACACGAGCCTTTATCCGATTCCTGAAGGCGCGGACGAAGACGCGCTCGTCATGCTCAGCGACATCCTGCCTACCGGCTTCGAATGCGGCGTGCTCAATGGCAAGGTCGCGCCGGGTTCGACGGTCGCGATCGTAGGCGCCGGGCCAATCGGCCTGGCCGCTCTGCTCACAGCGCAACTCTACTCGCCCGCGCAGATCATCATGATCGATCTGGACGACAATCGCCTGGAGGTGGCGAAGCGCTTCGGCGCCACCGGAATCGTCAACAGCACCGTCGGCAATGCTCTGGAGACGATCATGAAGATGACGGGCGCGCGCGGTGTCGACACCGCCATCGAGGCAGTCGGCATCCCGGCCACCTTCGAGTTGTGCGAGGCGCTCGTCGCGCCGGGCGGCACGATCGCCAATATCGGAGTGCATGGAACGAAGGTCGCTCTGCACCTGGAGCGTCTGTGGAACCGCAACATCACGATTACCACGCGGCTGGTCGACACCGTCAGCACGCCGATGCTGCTCAACATCGTGCAGTCTCACAAGATCGATCCCAAGCTCCTCATCACGCACACATTCAAGCTCGACCGCATCCTCGATGCTTATGAAACCTTCGCGCACGCCGCCGGCACCGGAGCGCTCAAGGTGATCATCGAGGCTTAGACATTGCCGCGAGCTCACCGCAGCGCGTCGAAACCACTCGCTGCGCGACAGTGGCTGGTGGCGGCAGCGATGTGTTCCTTCATTCTTCAACGGGCGCCATTAGCGGCCACACACAGGAGTATTTCCATGTCGCTTTTCCATGCCGTGGTTCTGATCGACCACCACAGCGCCCAGGTGCTGCAGTTCGACGCCGAACAGGTGCACGCACAGAAGGTCAAGGCCCACACGCACCACACCCGCCAGCACGGCAGCAGCGTGCGCACCGAGCACGAGTTCTTTGGTGAAGTGTGCGATGCGCTGGTGGGCATCGCCGAGGTGTTGGTGACCGGCTCGCACACCGCACAATCTGACTTTCGCCACTATGTCGACAAGCACCGAGCGGCAGTCGGCGCGCAGATCGTTGGATGGGAGACGGTGGACCATCCTAGCGAAGGCCAGCTGCTGGCGCTCGCGAGAAAGTATTTCGTCAAGCACGACCGGATGGCGGGTACGCCGACGCCCACGTGAGGCCGGGATCGAACCTGACGTCGTCACCAGGCCGCGCGAACCATGCCGTGGTGTCCTTCTTCAAGAGCGTAAGGCGGGCAGTCTGATACACGAGTAATTCCTGGAACATC
>JAQGNH010000261.1 GCA_028291945.1 Betaproteobacteria bacterium | reverse complement strand
GGCACCGAGTTGTGCGCGGCCATGACGTAGTACATGTTCGCGACCAGCGTGAGGGGCTGAAGATCGCGCGACGCGTCGTAGTTGAGCTTCTTGAACATCGACGGGCTTATCGCGATCGAGGGCGGCGTGAGTACGAGGGTGTAGCCGTCCGGCGGCGATTTCGCCGCGAGCTCCAGCCCGAGGTTGGAAGCCGCGCCAGGCCGGTTGTCGGCAATGACCGGCTGTTCGAGCTGTTCGGAAAGCTTCTGCGCGATCGTGCGGCCGGCGATGTCCGTCGGCCCACTGGGCGGAAACGGCAGTATCAGACGTATGGGCTTCGTGGGATACGCCTGGCCATAGACGATGGGCGAAGGCGCGAATGCTGTGAGCGCGACGACCGTGCAGGCGAATCCAGGCAGTGCCTTCATCGTTTTCTCCTCGCTGAGCACCGTCATGTAGCGGCGCTTCGCAGCCATCTTACGCCTAAGTTCCCGCGCGCCGGCAATCGGCGCAGCCTGGAGCCTACATCTTTGTGGCCGCGGCCAATTCACCTAATCCAGCAATCTTCAGCGGTCATCAGCCGATCCCCAAGGACTCTCCAGCTCGCCCGGCGCAACGTTACCTACATCATGTTCGCTGGCTTTCAGATTACCAATCTGTAATGCGCCAGTCAGCGCAGCGCAAACGCCCGGGAGTTATCTTCATCGCGTAGGCAAGAGCTAGACCAGCAATCGAGTCACGTCATGCGCTCGGTAAATGAGGCTGGAGACAGCATGCACCTAACTGAAGAAAGGATTACTCATGAAAAGCATTGCTAGAACACTCCTCGTCGTAACTTTCGCAACCACGGCGGCTGGGGCGATTGCAGCCGACAGCCCGTATCCGTCGAGCGCGCCGGAGACCTATTCGCAGTCCGACGTGTTTCCGAACGTGCAAACATACGAACAGGCGCACCATGCGAGCGCGATGACTCAGGCGCCGATGCCGGGGCCAGTGGCAGGACGCTCCGACAGCTACAACGCGACCAGCGTATTTCCGAACATGCAGACATACGCCGACCAACACAGGACCGATTCCGTTCACGCCTCAAACGCAGCGACGTTTCCATCGAGCGCGCCGGAAACCACTTCGATGGCTGAGGAAGGTCTCGTTCCTGGTGTCGCCAGCGCACCTGTGTACGCAAACCACAGCGACACCGCTGTCGGCAGCACGCGTTGAGGCGTGTCTCACTCCGGATTGCGCCGGATGAAGAAGGCGCTATCCGGATCTTCGGTGAGAGGTACGCTCGAGCGTTTTAGCGACTCGTGAACCTGTCACGCTGCTCGGCTGGTACGTCGGCGGTCTTGTGCACATCTGAACGATGCGAAAGGTATTAGTCGGCCTTGATTCCGGCGCGCCTGATCACGTCCGTCCACTTGGCGATTTCTTTTCTAACGTATTCGGCGTAATACTCGGCAGTGCCACCGACCGGCTCTATTCCCAGAGCCCGCCAGCGATCCCGAACTGCGGGCAACGCCAAGACCTTGTTGAGCTCCGAGTTGAGCCTTGCCACGATCGGCGCGGGCGTGCCCGCCGGGGCCATGTAGCCGCCCCACGCCGTGATCTCGTAACCGGGAACCCCGGCTTCGGCGATCGTCGGCAGATCGAGCGCCGCCGGGATGCGCCGCGGGCCCGTGGTTCCGAGCCCGCGCAACCGGCCCGCCGTGACGTGCGGCAGCACCGAGGTTACGTTGTCTGACAGGATCTGGAGCCGTCCGCCGACGATCTCGGTGATCACCTGCTGCATCCCCTTGTACGGCACGTGCATCATCTGCGTACCCGTCATGAGCATGAAGAGCTCCATGCTGAGGTGCATGGTGCTGCCGTTGCCCGCTGTGCCGAACATCAGCTGGCCGGGGTTGCGTTTCGCGTAAGCGATCAGCTCGGATACCGACTTCACCGGGAGTGCCGGCGCGATGGCGATGACGTTGGGCGAGATATTCGTCATGACCACCATCCGGAAATCCTTGTTCACGTCATACGGAACACGCGGGAGGAGGCTCGGGTTCGTAGCGAGAGGAAAACCACCATAGCCGATGGTGTAGCCATCGGGCTGCGCCCGGGCGACCGCCTCGAAGCCGATCGAGCTGCTCGCTCCAGGCCGGTTGTCCACCACGACTTGCTGTCCGAGCAGCTTGCTGAGTTCCCCGGCAACCAGCCGCGAATTGATGTCGGGCTGTCCGCCTGCGGCGGAAGGCACGATCATGCGAATCGGCCTCTCCGGGTATTTGGCAGGCGCGGTTCCTGAGATTGCACCCACTGCGCAAGTCATGGCCAAACTCAACAACCGGATCGATGCGGCACCGGTAACGAGTGCCGCGCCTCGTTTCAGGAAACCTCGACGATTGTCTTCGGTTACTGTGTCAGATTCAGCGCCGGATCGGCCGTCCTTCACTTTTCCATCGCGCATGGCACATCCTCTTATGTAGCCGAACAAGCGAGCACAGCGATTCTCGATACGCACCTGGAGTGACTCCCGTAGAGCTTTTGAAATGGCGGCCGAGGTGGCTTTGGTCCGCAAATCCACAGTTCGCTGCCACGCTGCTGAGCTCGCAACCCTGCGCGATCAACTGCTTCGCATAATTGACTCGGCACTGAATGTGGTAAGCGTGGGGTGAAATGCCAAACGTCGATTGAAACATCCGCAGGAGATGAAACTTACTGAGTCCTGCAGTGCAGGCCAGCTCGTCGGCCCCGATGGGCCGCGAATGATACGCGTCGATATACTCCTTCACTCTCATGAGCGCGGGATGCTTCGCCGATTCTCGCGGATTGGTGCGCTCACGCAATCTAATGCGCTTTCCAAGCTCCTGAAAAAATCTGACCAGGGCCGTCTCAATCCAGAGAGATTCATCGCTTGATCTGACGGCTATATGGAGCTTGATGAGCTCACGCCCAAGCTGAACATCGCACAGCCTGTCTATCTTCAGAAACTCATGTCCTGTGGATCCGAAGATCTCGACCGACAACTCGCGCACCAACGCCGTGCTCACGTGCACTGAGCGATAGTCACACACCCCGGCGTGCCACACGAAGCTGCCGTGCACGATGCCAGGAGGGATCAGGACCAGCTCACGCTCGGCTACATGACTGCGCTGCGTTCCCAAGGATATTCCGCGCGCTCCGCGCTCGACCAGCATGAGCTGCAGGTCGTCATGGAAATGACGGCCGATGGTCAAGTCGGCCCGTCGCGCCTGGGACCACTCGAGGCCGATATTGTGCTTCGATCGTGAGCGCGTGAAGTCGGCCCCCGATGGCACTCGCATAGGTGAAACCCCGATGAGCAATTTTGTTCTATCGCACCGCTTTCGAAATGGTAATACTTTGTCCGATTCTCGGGAGGACGCATGGATAATACGCTCGCGGCTCTGAAGGCCGAGCTGGAGGATTACGGCAAACAGAATGACAGTGCGGGCACCGCGCGCGACCGCCGGATGCTCAACATCACGCGCGACACGGGAGAGTTCCTATCCGTCCTTGTGCGCGCGGCCGCGGCGCGCAGCATCCTGGAAGTTGGAACATCCAACGGCTACTCCACGCTCTGGCTCGCGGAAAGCGCGAAGGCAATCGGCGGCAGGGTCACAACCATCGAACTATCCGAGTACAAAGCAGGGCTCGCCTCCGCCAACTTTCATCGCTCCGGACTCGCCGGATTCATCGACCTCGTTCGAAATGATGCTGGACGGGTGCTTCCTCTGCTCGAGCGCGACGCGTTCAATCTGATTTTCCTCGATTCGGATCGTTCGCAATACTGCGTGTGGTGGCCTTCTCTGCGTGCAATTCTTCGGCCTGGTGGTCTGGTCATCGCGGACAACGCCATCTCTCACGCCGATGAGATGCGATCGTTTATTGGTGAGGTAACCGCGGATTCGCAATTCACTACCAGTGTGGTGCCGGTAGGTAACGGCGAGTTCCTCGCGGTTAAGGCCGCGGCGTGAAGATCGGACTCTTATTGCCTTACACGGGCATTGACACTGCGCAGGGAACCGACGTCACAAACGGATTCGAACTTTATCTCGCGATGGCCGGTCGCAGCACAGGCACATGCGACATCGAAATCATCAAAGAGGACGACGAAGCCAAGCCTGAGGTCGCGCTGATGCGGCTCAAAAAGCTCGTCGAAGCCGATCGTGTGGACTTTCTGGTCGGGCCGATCAGCAGCGCAGTGGTGTTGGCCATACGCCACTATGTACGTGAATGCGGTGTGCCGCTCGTAGTGCCCGCTGCGTTTACCCGAGTGCTTACGGCACCCAACGAGGCTGCACCGAATATCTTCCGGCTGAGTGAAACCAGCGATCAGGCAAATTATCCCATGGGTTCGTGGATCATGGAGCACACGCCCTATCGCAACATTATCGTGATGGCAGCCGATTTCGCCGGCGGGCGCCACTCCGTCGAAGCGTTCATGGCCGGTTTTCGGGCTGCGGGTGGCAAGATCGCGGCCGAGATCTATCCGCCCTTCGGCAACTCGGACTTTGGGCCCGCGTTGAGGCAGGCGGCAGCTTTCGACGCGGACGCTGTTTATGCGTGGTTCGCTGGAGCCGATGCCGTTCATTTCCTTACGCAGTACAAGGATTACGGCCTCGACCGAACATTGCCGCTCACGGGGCATTCGGCGCTCACCTCCGACACGATCCTGCCGGTGATCGGCAAGGCAGCCTTGGGAATCATCACTACCGGGTCGTATAGCGCGACGGTCGACACGCAAGACAACCATCAGTTCGTACGCGATTATGAAGCCGCGTATAACTCACGGCCCAGTCGTTATAGCGAGTGCGGCTGGGTCGCAGCTGCACTCATCACCACCGCTGTGCACGACCTCAATGGCGCTTTGAGCGACCCCGCTCGGACCCGGGCCGCGTTGAAAACGGCGCTGGCAAAGATCAGGCCGCCGCGCGGATCTATGGAATTCGATCGTTACGGACAAGCGATCACTCCGATCTACATAACCCGAACGGAGGAGCAGTTCGGGCGCGTGATCAACGTCGTCATCGACACCCTACCGGCAGTCACGCAGGAGCGGACCTGGGGTTGGTGGAATCGCACATCTCAAGACGCTGCGAAGTGATGGGGACAGACGATTCCGGGCGGACCGGATACGCGGCATCGTTGAGGTCGCCAAACTGATACTCACGCCGACTTCGAAAGCGACGATAGCGAGGGCATTCAGGCCTTCGGCGGAATGATGACAGACCCATTAAGTGGTGCTGGCTGTTATCGCACTACTGTTTCGCGAGCCCCAAGTCCGTCAGCGCCGCACGCAGCCGCTTCTCCTCACCCTGAAGGTGTTTCAGAAAAGCCGCGCTGGGGAGATACTCGGCCTCCCACTGATTCTGCTCGATGAACGCTTTCCATGTCGGTGTCGCGACAGTCGCAGCGAGCAGCCCATCCCAGAATGCGATCTGCTGGGGACTGAGCCCTTTCGGCGCAACCAGACCCGCCCAGTTGCTCACGATGACATCCATCCCCTGTTCACGGAACGTGGGAACAGCGGCAAGCGCGCCCGTGAGCCGCTTCGGCGCCGCCACGCCCAACATGTTGAGCTTGCCGGATTCCACGTGCGGCAGAATGTTGGATGCCACGGTCACGATGGCATCGACGTGGCCGCCGATACCTGCAGTCATCAGCTCGCCGCCCTGAAACGTGGGGATCCGCGCCTTCCGGGGATCGCCGCCGGCGTTCCGGATGAGCATCGCAGCCATGATTTGCAGCGTGCCCCCCGCGCTGTTGATGCCGATGCTGAAGGTGTGCGGATCTCGCTTCAGCCGCTCCATCAGATCGCGCGCGGACTTGAGCGAAGATTCCGGGCGTACCGCCGCGGCCAAATACTGGTTGCCGAGCAGCGCCAGCGGTGTCAGATCCGAAACCTGGATTGTGCCGAGCCCGGTTATGTATCGCGAAACGAGGGTCGGCGAGATCACATGCAGGTAGTGCGCATCGCCCGGGCGCTGCGTGAGTACCGTCGCCGCGATCTGCCCCCCGCCGCCGGGACGATTGATCACGGTGACGGGTACATTCAGCAGGCTCGCGTCCTGCCAGACTTTCTGAAGCGCACGGCCGGTACGATCCTGCGAGCTGCCGGCCGTGAGCCCGATCAGGATCTCGATGCCCCTCTCAGGCTTCCAGCCCTGCGCAAAAACCGGCGCGGCGATCAGCAACGCGGCACAGATTAAGAGTCGTGCTGTGTGCAGCTTCATTCGATCTCTCCTCCACAACGATTTTTAAAATCTGCTCGGCGCGAATGTTGGCATCGTTGTCAGCGACCACCGTTACTAACCGAAGGGGATGGGGTGAGAGAGCGCGAGCTCTTTGCTCCTGCGCTGAATTTCTACGTCGAGCGTGCCGGCGCGCTTGATCAGTTCCCCGACCATGCGTCCGAGCACTTCAAATCCTTCCGCATCGAGGCCGCGAATACTCATCGGCGTCGAGCCGATCCTCAAGCCCAGCGCGCTTGCGTCGCCCGCACGTTTCGGCAGCGTCGTCGTATTGCCGATAATGCCATGACGCTCCAGATGGGCGTTCAGCTCCGCTTCCTGGCATCCGCTTTGCCTCAGGTCGACGACGACCATGTGCGTATCGGTCCCGCCGGCGAATAGCGGAATTCCTTCTGATTCGATACCGCGCGCGAGACCGGCGGCGCCATCGAGCACCGCGCGCATGAGCTGGCGAAACTCCGGCCGCTGCACACGATCGAATAGCACCGCGCGCGCAGCGATGATGTGACCGCCGGGTGCAGCCTGGAGTCCCGGTGCGAGCGCTGCGTCAATCGCCTGCGCATGGCGCGCTTTACAGAGGATGAGGCCGCCCGTGCGCGGGCCGCAGAAGGTCTTGTGGGTCGACGTCGTGACGACATCGCTCAAAGCCGTGGGATTCGGATGCAGCCCGGCGATGATGAGCCCCGAGACGTGCGCGATGTCCGCGAACAGCATGGCGCCTACGTCCTGCGCGATGTGGTGGAGCTTCTGAAAATCGATCTGCCGCGGATACGCGCTCGAGCCGGCGACGATCATGCGCGGCCGGAACGCGCGCGCATGAGCGTGCGCCGCGGCATAGTCGATGAGCCCCGTGTGCGCATCGAGCCCGAACGATTCGATGGCGTAATCCTGCCCCGACACGTGCTTCGAGCTGCCGTGGCTGCTGTGACCGCCGGCTGCGCGGTCGAACGCGAGAACGCGCTCGCCGGGCTCGAGCAGCGCACGCATCACGGCGACATTGGAGATGGTTGACGAGAGCGACTGGATGTTCGCGTGCTCCGCGCCGAAGAGTCGCTTGGCACGCTCGATCGCGAGAAGCTCGATCGCGTCCATCACCTCGCCGCCCGCGAACGAAACGCGCGGGGGATAACCGGATGCGTTCTTGTTGATGAGTATGGAGGCTTCTGCTTCGAGCGTGGCGCGCGGGCAGTAGCTTTCCGAAGCGACGAGGTTGATCGATTCCGTGTTCTGCCGGCGCTGGCGCTCGATCAGCTGCGCGATGTCGCG
>JAQGNH010000242.1 GCA_028291945.1 Betaproteobacteria bacterium | reverse complement strand
TGCGCAAGCGCTTCGCTCAGCTTCGGACTCAGCAGGCGCGTCAACGTGTCTGCGCCGCCGCCCGGAGGCCACGGCACGATCCAGCGGACGGGTTTGCTCGGATAGCTTCCCTGCGACCATGCCGTCGTGGCCGCTAAGAGGTAGAAGGCTGCCGCAGCGATGGCAGCTGCACGTTGCAGTAGCGCTGGATTGATGATGCTCTCCTCGTCGAATTCGGTGTGCCACTCACCGCTTGTAGGACCGCGTCGCCGGTCGATACACGGCAACGTTGAAATTACGCACTTTATCAGCGATCTCGAGGGGCACAACTGCAACGCCGCGACAGCTCGTCGAGCGGTCGATGCCCACACACCGCAGCCACGTCCAGGGGATATCGTCTACGACAGGTTCCGGCTCTTCGCGATCAGCGACGATCAGCACATCGGTCTCCGCAACGTCCGGAGCGTCATCGAGACCCGCGAAAAGATTGCGCCGGTAATACTGCGTGTCGATGAGCGTCAGCCATTCCCCCATGCCGCGAATGCTCAGGTAATAGGGGTCCTTGAACACGTCAGCGGACGCGACGCTGTACATGGCAAGCGACGGTGAGTAGCCGCGCGTCGAAGTCTTGAAGCGCTGCGCCGAGCTGATGCCAGGCACACTGGCCATGATGTTGAGATGCTCGACGTACCAGCGGTCCCAGCCGCTTTCGCGCGAAGCATCGGTGATGCCGCTTTCGCTCATGAATATCAACGGCCTGCCCCGCGGCCTGCCCCCGCTTCCAAAGCCGCATTGCGACCTGCGATCCGCCCGGAGATAAATGCCCAGCCGAGGTGATGGCCGTGCCCTTCGAGCAGCAGTCCGCCTTGCCCGGCGGAGCCCGCTGCATAAAGGCCAGGAATGGGCGCGCCGTCACCACCAAGCACCTCAAGGCCCTCGCTCACTTTGAGGCCGCCATCCGTAAACACGACGTAGCTTTTGATCGGACCGAGCGCGTAATACGGTTTCCGAATAAGCGCCGGCCGTGCCCCACGCCCACTCACGTTGTATTCCGCGAGCGTCGCAGCAAGCTTCTCAGCGGGCACGTGCATCGATTCTGCCAGACCCGCGAGCGCGTCGGCTTCATGGTAGATGTCGCTGCGGTTGCGCCGATAATCTTTCAGGTAGGCATACGCCACCCCGGGCGCGGTCGACACAAAATACGGCCAGGCCTCGAATTTTTCGGCCAGTGCGTCATCGAAGACGATGTACGCGATGCGGTCCGGTTGGCTGGCGACGCCGTACGAAGGCTTGCCGAGCTCGTCGACGAAGCGCTCCCCGCGATTGTTGACGAGTATCGCCCCTTGCTTGAACAGATCGAGCGAAGGACCAAGCGCGGTGGTCAGAAAGCTCATGAGAAACGGCCGCAGGATCCACTGCGGCAGCACGTTCATCGACCACGCGATGAGCTGCGCCACGGGCTTCGTCGGCGGGAGCCTCTGTATGAAGTTGGACCGGGTCGGCGGTATGAAGCGCATGATCGGTCCGCGCACGATGTCGCCGTTGACGACGCTGGCGCCGAGCGCGAGCGCCATGCGGTGTCCGTCACCGGTGCTGGACGCATTCACGGCCTCCACATCGGCCACGTCGCGGCTTGCGAGTTGTCGCTTGAGTTCCGGATCGCCGCTGTAATCGCCGCTGGCCAGCACGACGCCTCCTCGGGCGCGAAACAGCATGCGCGCGCCGCTTGAGTCCTGCGCCTCGACGGCGCTGACGCGCCCGTTCTCTTTGACGAGCCGCGAGCTCGCTGTATTCACCCGAATATCGACGCCCAGATCGCGGCAGTGGCGAGTTAGGTGATAGGCGAATGACTTCGAGTTCGGCACGACGTTGTGCATGCGCGGATAGCGATGGGGCGGCTCAGGCATAGGACCGACGAATACCACACCGAGCCGCATCAGCCATTCGAGCATGTCCGTGGTGTTGTCGGCCAGGATGCGGCGCAGCGCGAGATTGTCGCGAGGCGCGAGGGGGCCCGCGTGAGCTGCCAGATCTTCGAAATGTTCCTGCGGGCTATCCTGAATCCCGGCGCGCTTCTGGTGAGGCGTGTTGGTCGCTGTGACGGAGCCCACCGACCACGAGGTACTACCTCCGGTCTGCGGATTTTTCTCGAGAAGAATGACGCTCCTGCCCAGGCGCGCCGCTTCCGCCGCCGCCGCAAGCCCTGAACCACCGCCACCCACGACGATGACGTCCGCTTCGGCGAGGGGCAGTTGCTCGGACAATCGCGTTCCTCCTGTAATTTTTTATAAGCGTAGGGAAGCGCAGGGCAAAGTGAATACACGAACGCAGTCGCACATCGGCGAAAACGCATCACCGGTTATTCACGTCTCACTTAACGGATCGTCCCCTTCCAAACTTCCTGATGAGCTTTGTTATTGCGTTCGCCCATCGACGCGGTTGGCGTCGTCAGCGCTGAATAATGTGATCATCACGCTGAACGGCGGCGTAGCGGCGCGCGTTTGTTTGCGTCCGCATCCGACAGGCTGCGTAGCAGGCTCCCGCAATCGCTGATCTTCGGGTCGACACCCATTGCCAGATACGCCTGCCATGCTGACGCCTGTACCGCAGAATAAACGGGCTTGCCGAGATCGCGCTCGAGCATGTCGACGACTTCCAGCGCACGCAGCTGCGTGCACGCAACGAACACGGCTTCGGCGTCGGGCGACGTGATCTCCTTGACCTTCTGGTAGATCTCCTCAGGCTGGATCTTGGCGTGATCGAACATGTCGAGCATGTCGAAAGTGCCGAGGCTCAGCACGTCGATACCGTGCGCCTTGAGAAACTGCTTGAGACGTTCATTCGTGAGCTCGACATACGGCGTGACCACATCCACCTTCTTGTGACCGGCGGCGATCAGGCACTCCGCCATCGCGCCTGCTGTCGTCACTGTCGGTGCTTTGGTGATTGCGCTCAGCTGCGTGCAGATCTTCTTGTTCCACTCGGGCCCTTCGAAAAAGCTGCCGCTCGTGCAGCCATAGACGACCACGTCGGGCTCTACCATCGCAACTTCTTCGGCAGCTTTCTTGCTCGCAGTCTCCATGCTCCGCAGCTCTTCGGGCGTGCCGTGACGGCCGCCTGCGATGCGTGCGCTATGAACCGACACGCCCTGCGGCGCAATACGCCAGAACTCTGTTTCCATCGTCGTGTTGATCGAGGGCACGAGGAGCCCGATACGTCCACGCCATCCGTACATGTTTTTATCTCCGATTACGCAGCCTGAGTCACACTCGCGCGCGCGAGATCGCGCAGGAGTCTTCCATATCCAGTTACTGGGTCCGTATGGCCGATGATGCGCAGCGCCGCCCAGATGCTCGCCTGTGCCGTGGAAACCACGGGCTTTCCGGTCTCGCGCTCGATGCGCTCGATCGCATCCATCGTTTGCCAGTTGGTACATGAAAGCACGATGGCGTCGGCTTCCGCGCAGTTCACCTTGAGTGCGAGCTCATATGACGATTCTGGACCGAGTCTGCCCACCACGAGATTGTCGACGAGCGAGAGGCCTTTCACGTTCACGACATCGAGCCCGCTTGCTTCGAGGAATGCTTTGGCGATTCCATTCACCTTGTCGTCGTAGGCGGAACCCAGCGCGACGCGCTTCACGCCGAGATGCTGGAGTGCCTGCACGAGCGCGGTCGAAGTCGTCGTAGCCGTTCGGCCTGTCGCCGCCTCGATTTTCTGGATGAGCTCGCGATCATAACCGAGCCCTTTCAGGAAACTGGGCGCGGTAGCGCCGAGGACGATCACGTCCACGTCTGCCGAAGCGAGCAGGCGGGCCTGCGTCTCCATGTCTTCGACCATTTTCAGTATCGATTCGGGCGCAATCCGCGTGAGAAAGAGGCGCGCCGTATGCAGCGTGACATCACGCGGAAGGGCACGATAGAACTCCGGCTCCACCGTCGTGTTCGAAGACGGCACCAGAAGACCGATACGTCGCATACCTGAAATCCTTAGGAGAGGAGGCGTTGGGCGAAACACCGCGATGAGTTGGTACGGACCAGCGCTGCGCGAGCACCCAGTATAGCGCGCGGTGCGCTGCATCAATCGCTTGCTGGAAGCACGATCGCGTCTGGATCGCCTGCCGCGATTGTCGCAAAAAACTATACGTCAGGCGGCATCCCCCATCGTCAGCACCACTTTGCCCATCACTTGGCGATCGCGGACTGCGGTAAGCGCGGTCCGGAACTGCGCGACCGGGTAAGTTCCCATGATGTGCGGCTTGATCTTGCCCGCGTCATACATGCGAAACAGTTCCTGCTGCACGGCACGCACTTGTTCCGGCTCGCGGTCGCGATAATCGCTGAACTGGAGGCCGATCAGAGAGATGTTCTTCACCAGGACGTAACCCGCCTTGATCTCAGGAATGCGGCCGGCGGCAAAGCCGACCACAACAAAACGGCCACGCCACGCGATTGCGCGCAAGCACGCATCGAACACGTCCCCACCGACGGAATCGATGATCAGGTCCACTCCTCGCGTGCCCACCGCCGAATAGACCTGCTTGCGAAAGTCTTCTTTGAGCTCAGGCGCGTCGGTGCGAACGATATGATCGGCGCCCTGCCGCTTCGCCAGCGCGGCTTTCTCTTCACTGCTGACGCTCGCAACGACGGTGGCGCCGAGCGCCTTCGCCACCTGCACGGCAGCCAGACCGACGCCCCCTGCAGCGCCCGTCACGAGCACGATATCGCCGGGCCGATACATCCCCCGTTCCACGAGAGCGAAGTGTGCCGTCAGGTAAGTCAGGCCCATTGCGGCGCCTTCCGCGTAACCCATCGCCGGCGGCATGACGTGACAGTTCAGCTGCGGAACGATGCATTTCTCAGCGTAAGCGCCGAATTCGACCTGAGCGCACACGCGGTCCCCGGGTTTGCACGTCGTCACACCTTCACCGACTGCAGCGACGATGCCCGCAAGGTCTTTCCCGGGGCTGAAAGGACGCACCGGCAGCTTCTGATAAGTACCGCGTATCACGAGCAGGTCTGGAAAATTGATGCTTGCCGCACGTACGTCGACTACCACTTGTCCGGGCTTCGGCACGGGGTCAGGAGCTTCCGCGAGCGTCAGTGTTTCGATCGGGCCATGTTCTCGAACCAGGAGCGCTTTCAACGACACTGCTCCTTGCGCTCGATTGAAACTGTGTGCGGGCGGACGAGCGGATCGCGGGAAAGAAATATCGACGCGTAACTCATCGGTCACCGTTTGTGGGTGCTTTACTTAATAGATGATTGGCTTCACCGAGCTCCGGATACCCGGCAACCTTTTCGGTCGAGCGAAACGGATCCACCACGGGTACGGGCAACGCCGGAATGGTCTGTGTCCCGGCAGAAAGTGCCCGAGCGAAAAGCCCGCGCGCAGCGAAATGCGGATCGGCGAGCGCGTCGCGGAGAGTTGTCACGATGGCGCAACATACATCCTGCTCACTGAAAAGCGAGCGCAATTCGTCCGCAGTATGGGTGCGTACCCGCTGAGCGACGGCGTTGCGAGTCGCAGCCGGGTCGGCCCGGTCATCGCGCAGTTCGACTGGCAAATCGAGTAACGCGCAGAAGTTGTGCCAGAATTTCTGCTCGAGCGGCGCCGCGGCGAGGAAACGATCGTCGCGCGTCCGATAGATGTTGTAGCGCGGCGACCCTCCGGTGACCAGATCGGCTGCCGAAGCGGGCCACTCCCCTGCCGCAAGCCCGTTGCCCAATCCCCAGTACATGAGAGTAAACAGGTTATCCGCCATCGCGATATCGAGCTTGCAGCCCACACCGGTTCGATCGCATTCGCGCAGTGCAAGCAGAATGTTGATCACCGCCGGATAGGTCCCGCCTGCGATATCTGCTACCAGCGCAGCCGGAAGCACGGGCGCGCCATCCGACCCTGCCGTGAGCGACAGCATTCCGGACTCGGCCACGTAGTTGAGGTCATGAGCGGCGACATCCGCACGAGGTCCGTGCTGACCGTAGCCCGTGACCGCACAGTAGACGATCCTCGGATTGATAGCGCGCAAGGCTTCGTAGCCCAGGCCCAGGCGATCCATCACGCCCGGTCGAAACTGCTCGACGATGACATCCGCTGTCTCGAGGAGAGGCTTGAGCGTGTCGCGCGCACCGGCCTGCTTCAAATCGATAGCGATGCTGCGCTTACCTCGGTTGAGCATCGCGAAATTCACGCTGTCGCTGCCGAACTTGGGCTCATACGAACGCATTTCGTCGCCGCGGCCCGGGCGTTCGATTTTGATCACTTCGGCACCGGCCTCCGCAAGAATCAACGTTGCGAGCGGTCCTGGGAGCAGCGTGCTGAAGTCGAGAACGCGGACACCTTTGAGCGGTTGCATGGAAAGACTTGAACCAGAGCCGTTACGTTGAGCGTGTTCGTCTGACAAAGCTGCGGCCAATGAGTTGACGGTGGATCTGATTGGTACCTTCCCAGATCTGGGTGATCTTTGCATCGCGCATAAGCCGCTCGACGCGGTAATCCTTGCAATAGCCGTAACCGCCATGCAACTGCACGGCATCAGTCGTGATGCGCATTGCGAGATCCGAAGCCCGCATTTTGAGCATCGACGCTTCGACGCCGAAATCGATCGCACCAGCGTCTACCCTGCGTGCGACTTGCCACAGCCACGCTTCGCACATTGCGAGATCGGTTGCGAGATCCGCGAGCATGAACTGTATACCCTGGAATTCAACGATGCGCCGCCCCGACTGGCTGCGCTCGTTGATGTACAACAGGGCATCTTCGAAAGCGCCGCGGGCAATTCCAAGCGCATGCGCTGCAACGCTGGGTCTTGACCTGTTCAACGATGCGAGCAGGATCTTCAGTCCATCGCCAGGATTTCCCAGTAGATTGGCACGCGTCACGCGGCAGTTATCAAACGCGAGTGTTGCCGTGCTCGACGCACGCAATCCCATCTTGTCCTCTTCGCGCACGACTTGGAGCCCGAGCGTTCCCTTTTCCAGCACCAGTGCCGAAATCGCTTTGCGGCCGTCTTCGATCTCGCTCCATTTTCCGAAGAGCAGATAGAAATCGGCGTGAGCACCATTGGTGATGAAGGTCTTGGTTCCGTTTACGACGATCTCGTCGCCAAGCGGACGAAACTCGGTCTTCATGCCGGTCGCGTCCGAACCGGCTGTAGGTTCGGTGATCGTCAGCGAGGCGAGCGCGCCGGCGGCGAGTCGAGGCAACAGCCGCTGCTTCTGCTCTTCGCTCCCGAAGTCGATCAGAGGCTTCATCGCGTGAAAGTTCGTTGCCCAGATCACGCCGGTGGAAGCACATGCTTTCGAAATTTCGCGCACGCAAGCGAGATACGCTGAATACGACAGGGGAGCCCCGCCGTACGCCTCCGGCACGAACATCGCGTTCAAACCGAGTGCATTGATCGCTTTGATGTTGACCCAGGGAAACTCGCCCGACCTGTCGTATTCGGCCGCACGCGGACCGATCTCATCTCGGGCAAGCTCCTGCACGCTGTCCAGCAGCATGCGCTCTTCAGGGGAAAACTCGAGAGTCGCATCGAGCCTATCGAATACATTCATGTCTTCATTCGGCGATCAGCGGTGAGGCGCTCCAGCTGTTTCGAGCAGGCGCAGCTGTCCCGTGCCCGCCGAGCGCGTGAGCTCTCCTAGTGAGCAATGCCGTGCCCGCCGTCGATGTAAATCGTCTCGCCCGTAAGAAAAGGAATGTTTTCGGAGAATAGCGCCGCCACGAGGCGCGCGATGTCTTCAGGTGTTCCGGGCTGCCGACCGGGAATACGCTTGTCGATGTATTCACGCACCGGTCCGTGCTCGAGAGCGTCACGGTTGAGGTCGGTCACGACGTAGCCCGGCGCCACGTCCAGAACGCGGATACCCTTGGACGCCCATTCGACCGCGAGGCAGCGCGTCATCGCGCCTACTGCGGCTTTCGAAGCACAGTACGCGAGATTGCGTTTGACGCCAATTTTGTCGAAGAAAGAGCCGATGTTGACGATCGTGCCGCCTGCCTTCGCCAGATACGGATAAGCTTCGCGGCACGCGGTGAACACGGCCGTTGCATTGGTCTGCATCACGCGCTCGTAGGTCGCCGTGTCCATCTCCCGGCTCGGCGCATCGAGATGGATGCCCGCGTTGTTCACGAGCCCATACAGGCCATTTTGAGCGCCGACCGATTCGAGCGCTTTGCGCACGCTCGCTTCATCGTTGACGTCGCAGATCTCGTTCATTAAGCGGCTGCGCAACTCCGGCGCTACGTCAATCTCCGGCCCCCTTCCGCGCCGCGTGAGACAGGCCACACGAAACCGGCGTCGCGCGAGCTCGAGCGCAATGGCCGCGCCTATGCCGCGGCTCGCACCTGTTACTGCAATGACGCGGTCTTCGATGTTCAATCGCAATGCCTCATTCGTCGGTAAACCGGGGGTTACGTTTCTCGGTGAAAGCCGACATGCCTTCGACCGCATCTTTCGTCTGAAATGCGAGCGTCGAGAGATCCGCCTCAACCCTGAGGCCTTCATTCAGCGGCACGGTAAGCGCCCGGCTCACCGCCTCTCGCGCGAGTCCGAGCACGGGCAGGCTGTAGCCCGAAAACTCTCGCGCAAAGACGACCGCCTGGGCAATGGGATCGCCATCGACCACGCGCTGCACGAGGCCTATGCGATAGGCTTCCTCCGCATCGATCGTGCGCCCGGTCAATATCATTTCCATTGCACGCGCTTCGCCCACCGCTCGCGGCAGGCGCTGCGTACCACCGTAGCCGGGAATCAGACCCAGCTTGATTTCGGGCAGCCCCATTTTCGCGTTGCGCGTCGCGATGCGGAACGTGCATGCAAGCGCCATCTCGAGTCCGCCTCCGAATGCGTAGCCGTTGATGATCGCCACGGACGGCACCGGCAGGCGCTCGATCTTGCCAAACGTGGCTTGTCCCAGCTCCGCTCCGCGCTTCTGCTCCATCAGAGAGCGGCCGGTCAATTCCTTGATGTCCGCACCGGCGCAAAACGCTTTCTGTCCGGCGCCGATGATCAAGAGCGCGCGCGCGTCACTCTGCGCGACCTCATCGAGTACGCGCGCCATGTCGCGGATGAGGGCAAAGGAAAGCGCGTTCAGCGCTTCAGGCCGATCCAGCGTGATCAGCGCAAATTCCTCGACTCGTGTCAGTTGAATAGCCATACGTCGTATTTCGTCACTTGATTGGACCACATTCCAGTTCGAATAATGTTCGCATCTGCTCGAGGACCTCGTTTGAGATCTAGGCCTTTTCTTCGGGCGTTCCGATCCAGCGCACAGGCTCCGGTTTGATGCGACCGCTTCTCGTCCATTCGACCAGCTCTCGTTTCAGGATCTTCCCGCTGGCGGTGAGCGGGAACGCGGACAGCGTAACGAAGTATTCGGGCATGTCGTATTTGGAAAGGCCTTCGTCATGCAAATGATGCAAAAGAGCCATGCCACCGGGCGTTACGCCATCGCGCGCAACAACGGCGAGGCAGACGCGCTCGCCGAGCCGTTTATCAGGGACCGCATAGGCTGCCGCTTTCACGATGTCCGGGTGTTTGACCGCAAGGTTCTCGATACGGGAGGGATGGATGTTGTGGCCACCGCGGATGATCAAGTCTTTTTTGCGGCCGACGATCTGCAGGTTTCCAGACGCATCGATGGTGCCGAGATCTCCGCTCATGAACCAGCCCTCTGCGTTGAACGAGCTCTCGGTCACCACCTGATCGTCGAAGTAGCCGAGCATGAGTAGCGCGCCTCGCGTGCCGATTTCACCGATCTCCCCGGGTCTCACCTCGAGGTCGGGATTCTCCTGATCCCACAGACGCGTTTCGTAACCCGGGCACGCTTTGCCGCACGTCGACGTAATTGTCTCCGCGTCGTCATCGGGCAGCGTGTACTGGTGTGAACCGTTCTCGGTCATGCCGTAGATGTTCTGCGGCTTGATGTTCATGCTCAGGAATGCGCGGGCAGTTTCAGGCGGAATGATCGAGCCCGCCATATAGAAAATACTGACTCGGCCCATTTCCGAGAGGCCCCGCGCTTTCATGTCCGCAAGGATATCCATCGCGTGGGTCGGAACGCCCATCACATACGTCGCACCCGTCTCCAGTATCCAGTCGAGCGGCTTCTTTCCCTCGCACAGGTCGTGCACTACCAGTTCGAAACCGGCGACGAGGCTTTGCTCCAGTGCGACCGTGCCGATGTGATGCGATAGCGGACTGTGACTGTAAAGCACCGTGCGCGCGTCATGGTTCCAGTCCTGCACCATAGCTCGGCCGTTTGCGAGCAGCGTGTTATCCGAATGAAGCACACCTTTGGGGCTACCCGTAGTGCCGGAGGTAAAAGCAAGATAGACGATCTTATCGGGGTTCTGATCGGCTTGCGGGAGCGGTTTGTCGGGCGCGGCGTCTGCCGCGGGGAACGCCACGGCACCCTCGATACGGGCCGCGCCTGAGCGTGGAGCGACGCAATATACGCGCTTCATAAAAGGCAGCGCACTCGCGGCAGCGAAGACGTCATCCTCCTGAGCGTCGGCGCCATGGCCCGGCTGTGCGATCAGTGCTGCCGTGTGAATTCGTTCCATGAGCCGCACGATTTCGTTCACCGTGTAGTTCTGATGCAGCGAAGGGTTGCACACATAACCGTTGCGCGAGCACGCCAGCAATATGACCGCGGTCTCCACCCGGTTGGGCAGCCATGCCGATACACGCTGTCCACGCTTGACGCCGCCCGCATGCAGATCGGCGGCCAGCGTGTCGACCCACTGCGCGAGCGCGTACCAAGTGAGCCTCCGGCAGCTGTCCCGAAGCGCGTAGGCATCCGGCCTCACCTCTGCGTGATGGCGCAGAAGCGTATAGAGCGTATCCGCACGCCAGTGGCCTTGCGCGTAATAGCACTGGGCGACTTGCGGATCGTGCAGTGTCAGTATGGTGCTCACGTCATCAACAAAACTGCATAACCACAAAGGACACGAACGACACAGAGGAGCTCACGACATTGAATGTCGATTTCATGCCGCGTTTGTGCCCCCATCAGATTTCGTTCGTCTCCCCCGTTCTGGCTTCCTTTGTGTGCTTCGTCGTGCATGCGTATCAATGCCCGAATTTATCCGGGTCGGGCGTACGTCTACCGCGAAATGCATCGCCCAACTCGTGTGACTCGTCGGTGTCGAGGTAAAGACGCAACAGCAGATCGTGTGAAACACGTGACAGCCCGGACACACCGCCATGCCGCGCCACGAAGGCGCCTTTCAACGCTGCAAGGGCGAACGCTCCGCGCTCGGCGACTGCTTGCGCCATCGCACGGGTCTCTTCCTCGAGTTTTTCGTCGGGCACAACCTTGTTGATCAATCCGATATCGAGCGCCTCGCGCGCGGTCAACTTCGGGTTGAGAAACCACATTTCCTTGGCCTTCTTCTTCCCTACGAGGTCTTCGAGATACCACGTCCCATACCCCGCATCGAAGCTGCCCATCATCGGCCCGACCTGCCTGAACACCGCGCTCTCCTTGGCGATCGTGAGGTCACACATCACCTGCAGCACCTGCCCCCCGCCGACGGCGTAGCCATTCACTGAAGCGATCACCGGTTTTTGCAGCCGTTCGATGCTTTCGTAAATCTCGAGCGTGGGCAGCATGCCCGCATAGAGCGTGGTGTCCTCCATGCCTTCCTTGCGGCCGCCGATACAGAAGAATTTGTCGCCGGCGCCCGTGATCACGAGCGCCCGGGTCCGCGTTTCGCACCGGATCTCGTCGATGCAATCACGTATGTCGTGGCACATCTGCGGCGTGAACATGTTGCCGTCCTGCGGGCGGTTGAGCGTAAGCCAGCCCACGGCGGCTTCTTCGCGGTAAAGAATGGTCTCAAAGGTCATGTTCGTGCTCGGTGTAAAGAGTCAACGTTGTTCAAACAACGTTCTTGCTGCGCAACTGCTCGATTGCTTGATCATCGTAACCCAGCCAGCTGCGCAAAACCTCATCGGTGTGCTCTCCCAATCGCGGCGGCGGGATACGATAGCTGGAGCTGCTTCCATCCACTCCAATTCCGAGGCCGACCTGAGGTATCCGGCGGCCGTTCGTACGATCGGTAAAAAACAACCCGCGCGAAACGAGCTCGCTATCGCTGCTCACTTGATCGACGCGGTTTACCGGTCCTGCCGGCACCTTGGCCGCGACGAAAAGCCTGAGCCACTCATCCCGACCGCGCGTGCGGAGCACTTCCTGTATTTGCGCAACGATTTCCGCGCGCGCCGCACGGCGATCGACGTTCGCCGCATAGCGCGCGTCAGCCCCGATGCCGGCGCAGCCGACAGCTTCCCAAAAGCGTTTCCAGATCGCGTCATTACCGAGGCCCAATGTAATCGGATCGTCTTTCGTCTCGAACACCTGGTAAACCGCGATGACACTATCGCGCGCACCGGTGCGCTGCGGAATTTCGCCGGACCCGAGGTACGGGACGATGCGAGGCGCCATGAAGCGCGTCATGCTGTCAATCATCGCAATGTCGATCTTGTGACCGCGCCCGGTGCGGCTGCGATCGAAGAGCGCGGCAATCGCAGCGTATGCCGCGTCCATCCCCGCGATCAGGTCCGCCGCAGGCGTGCCCACTTTCTGAGGCGGGCTGTCCGCTTCGCCGGTCAGGTCCATGACCCCGCTGTAGCCTTCAGCGATGAGGTCATAGCACGGGAAATCCTTGCGCGAGCCTTCGAGGCCGAAGCCTGTCAAAGCCACGTGAACGAGATCCGTCTTGATCGCCGCCAAAGTCGCATGATCGACGCCGAGCTTCTTCTGCACGCGCTCGACCAGGTTAACGATGACGACGTCGGCCTTACGCACGAAGTCGCGCAGCACCTTGCGTCCCGGTTGACTGGTGTAGTCGAGCGTTACGCTCTGCTTATTGCGATTGACGCTCAGGAACCACAGCGACTCGCCATCGAGAAACGGCGGACCCCACGCGCGGCTGTCATCGCCGGTACGCGGGCGTTCGATCTTCACGACTTCGGCGCCCATGTCCGCGAGCAGCATGGCCGCATAAGGCCCGGCGATCGAAGTCGTCAGATCGACCACACGTATGCCTGCTAGCAGGCCGATGGGCGACGCCGTCGAAGGGGCGGGCAATGCGTCGAGGGGAAGCACGCGTGACTTTCTGAAAACCCGAAAGTAATTGAAACGGGCGGGCGAGGTCAAACTCGCCGGCACACGGAGTTGCAATGACCCGTGAGCCGTTCCCGGCGAGCGCAGCGAACAGGCTTACATGCTCTTTTCCTTCGTGCGCAACCGCGCCCGTGCCAGCTCACCTAAGCGAGCCCCAGAACTCTATGGCAACAGCACCGTTGAACCCGTAGTCTTGCGGCTTTCCAGATCGGCATGCGCCTGTGCAGCTTCGCGCAGCGGATACGTCTGATTGATCTTGATCTTGACGACGCCTTTCTTCACGACGGTAAAAAGCTCACGCGCCGCCGTCAGCAGATCTTCGCGCGTAGACGTGTAATTCGCGAGCGTCGGCCGCGTTAGAAACAGTGATCCCTTCTGAGCCAGGATGCCGATATTCACAGGCGGCACCGGGCCGGAGGCATTACCGAAGCTCACCATGAGGCCGAGCGGCGAGAGGCAGTCGAGTGAATCCATGAACGTGTCTTTACCGACGCCGTCATAGACGACCGGAACACCTTTCCCCTTGGTGATTGCTTTGACGCGCTCGGAGGTCTTTTCACGTGATGTGACGATGACGTGCTTGCATCCGGCTTTCTTGGCGATCGCCACTTTCTCCTCGCTGCCTACCGTGCCAATTACGTTTGCGCCGAGATATTTCGTCCATTGGCACAGGATCTGTCCGACACCGCCCGCTGCCGCATGCACGACGATCGTGTCGCCTTTCTTGACGCGATACGTGCGGCGGCACAGGTACCACGCCGTCATCCCTTTCAACATCATGGCCGCGGCTGTTTTGTCGTCGACGCCCGCGGCGATTTTTACCAGCCGCGCGACCGGGCGCAGGGCGACTTCAGCACACGCGCCGATCGGTTGTGCATACGCAACGCGATCGCCCACTTTGAAATCCTTCACGCGCGGGCCCACCGCTTCGATGACGCCAGCGCCCTCGGAGCCGAGCGTCAGCGGAAGCTGCATGGGATACAGACCGCTGCGGTGGTACGTATCGATGTAGTTCAAGCCGACGGCCGTGTTGCGGACGCGGACTTCGCCTGGACCCGGCTCACCGAGCTCCACTTCCTCCCAGCGCATTTTGTCCGGGCCGCCGCATTCGTGAATTCGGATGGCATAAGGCATCGCGTACTCCTGTTCTATCGCGTGAATCGCAACCGCAGATTAGACCACAGGAATGCGCTCGACGTAGGCACACAGGAACTGCCGCTTCTTACCATTGGGAAAAACGATTTCGACCTGCTCTGCCGTCGCCGACTCGACGCGCCCCTCGCCGTAACGGGGTACGCGCACCCGTTCACCGTGCTTGAACATGACTGTCGTCGGCATAAGACGGCGCGCCCATCGCGGCCGCCACGCGTTGCGCACGATTCTGCGCTCGGGCGGATTGAGGCAGTTATCGCAGGTACCGCAGCGGTCGAAGTCCTCGGCTTCTTCAAAATACTCGAGGAGAACTTTCCATCGGCAAAAATTGGTATGCGCGTAGAAAATCATTCGCTCCAGCTTTTCCCGATCGCTGTCGCTCTTCCTTCCGTATTCGTCCGCGAGCCGCGCGAGCGCTTCCGGCTCGATGTCATCCTGCACCAGGCGATAGCGGAAAGTCCGGTCCTGGCGCAGAAAGCCCCCGTCCTTGATCAGCTTCAACGCAACCTTGAGCTTATTGCCGGCCACACCGGGAGTCTGCTCGTCGAGGCGGGCATACGTGACGGGCTCATGCAACGCACCGGAGTTGTGCAATGCTTCGTACGCCTGAACGACGTCATCGCTCCTTGGATAGCGCCCGCCCAGAAAAAACTGCTGAACGCGTTTGTCGCGCGTGTCGTATATCAAAGTGCATTCGGCAGGGGTGCCATCCCGGCCCGCACGGCCAGTCTCCTGGTAATACGCTTCCAGCGTGCCGGGGATCTGGTAGTGCACGACGTAACGTATGTCCGGCTTGTCGATGCCGAGTCCGAACGCATTCGTCGCGACCATGATGCGGCAGCGGCCCGCCATGAAGTCATCTTGCATTACCACGCGTTCCTTCGGGCTGAGCCGTCCGTGGTAACGGCCTACCTTGAGGCCCACAGCGCGGAGTGCCTCGAAGACGAGGTCCGCATTCTTCACCGTTGCCGTGTAGATGATCGCGCTGCCCTCGAAGGAGTGCGCCAGCGCCAACGTGTGATCGAGCTTTTCCTTATCGCTTATCGCCGGTATCACGCGGTAGTGGAGATTGGGACGGAAGATGCCGGTATTGATGATCTCCAGCTTGCGGCGCAACTGCTTGCCGATATCGTCGATCACCGAAGCGGTTGCGGTCGCGGTGAGTGCAAGAACGGGAGGATTTCCAAGCGCTTCGATCACATTCGAAATTTCGAGAAATGCCGGACGGAAGTCGTGCCCCCACTGTGAAATGCAGTGTGCTTCGTCGATTACGAAGAGATCGATCTTGTTCTGCTGCAGTATCTGCAGAAAGGAAGGATCCGAAAGCCGCTCGGGCGTGGCGAACACCATTTCCCCCCCTCCACTCGCAATCGCCGCGAGCGTCGCTCTTTCTTGGCGGTGGGTAAGAGTACTGTTCACCTCGAGTGCCGAAACGCCGGCCTGATCGAGCTTGTCGACCTGGTCTTTCATGAGTGCTATCAGCGGGGACACTACAACGGTCGTGCCGGGCAAGTGCAGCGCCGGCAGTTGATAGCACAGCGACTTGCCCGCACCGGTGGGCATGACGGCAAGGGTGTCCTTGCCCTCGAGCACACTCGCAATGACCTCTTCCTGACCTGCGCGCAGACGCGTGTAGCCGAACGTCTCGCGTAGCGTTTTTTGCAGGGCTTCCCTTTGAGAGGCGCTCGACATGTAGGCGGTCAAATCAGTGTGCGCTCGAATCAACACTCAAGGGTGAGTGTGGCGGCCGCACAAACGAGTGCTGCCAGCGTGAGCAGCACGGAGGTGCCCTCTCGGCGCGCTAAGCAACGCATAGGCAAGAGGGCCTGGATGTCGTGCGTCAAGCCGACTGGAAAACGAGGCCCGCGTGCTCGCGCAACGCGTGAAAGCGCACTTTCTGCCAGTTGTCCTGCGCGGCTGTCAGTTCCGGTGCGTGGCCCGCAAGAAAAGTCGGCGCCTCTACCACGTCATAGGCTATCCGGTGCGCATTGCTGTCTATGAAGCGCTTCAGCTCGCGCTCATCATCACACGTGACCCAGCGCGCATACTTGTGTCGCGTGGGCGAGAGGCGTGCGTCAACGCCATACTCGTGCTTGAGCCGGTGCGCGACCACTTCGAGTTGAAGCTGACCGACCGCCCCGAGCAATAGCGCGCCCCCGGCGTGAGGGCGAAACACCTGAATCGCACCCTCCTCGCCCAGCTGCGCAAGCCCCGTTCGCAATTGCTTGCTGCGGATCGGATCGACGAGCTCCACGACATAGAAGATCTCAGGTGCGAAAAACGGCAGCCCTGTGAACTGGAGCTTTTCCCCCTCAGTCAGGGTATCGCCGAGCTGCAGGACGCCGTGATTGGGGATACCAATCACATCGCCTGGATAAGCCTCATCGAGCAGGTCACGGCGTTGCGATAGAAAGGAGACCACGTTGTTGGTCCGCAGGTCCTTGCCGTTCCGACTGATCTTCAACTGCATGCCGCGCTCGAACCGTCCCGAGCACACACGGACGAATGCCACGCGATCGCGGTGCGCCGGGTCCATGTTGGCCTGGATCTTGAAGACGACGCCGGTGAATTTATCTTCGCTGGGCTCAACGATCCGCTGGAGCGCCTCCTTGGGACCGGGCGGCGGCGCGAGATCGATCAGCGCATCGAGCGTTTCCCGAACGCCAAAATTGTTGATGGCCGATCCAAAAAAGACGGGCGTCTGGCGGCCTGCGAGGAAGGCATTGCGATCGAATTCGGGTGATGCGCCCCGCACCAGTTCTATTTCGTTTTTCGCCTGCTCGAAAGCATCGCCGAAACGCTCCGCTGTGATCGGATTGTCTATGCCCTCGATGATCTCGTCGTCATCGTGCATGCGGTCTTCGCCCGGCCGGAACACGCGCATGCGATCGCCGCGAATATCGAAGACCCCGCCGAACCGCTTACCCATACCGACAGGCCAGGTGAAAGGAACCACAGGCATGCCGAGTACCCGTTCGATCTCGTCGATCAGCTCGAGGGGTTCGCGCACCTCGCGATCGAGCTTGTTGATGAACGTGATGATCGGCGTATTGCGGGAACGGCACACTTCCAAAAGCCGCAGCGTTTGCGCTTCGACTCCATTCGCAGCGTCGATGACCATCAGCGCCGCGTCCACCGCCGTGAGCACGCGATAGGTGTCTTCGGAAAAATCCTTGTGCCCGGGCGTGTCGAGCAGGTTGATGACGCATCCGCGGTAGTCCATCTGCATCACCGAGCTCGCCACCGAAATTCCGCGCTGCTTTTCGATCTCCATCCAGTCGGATGTCGCGTGGCGACTCGCTTTTCGCGCCTTCACACTGCCGGCGATGTGGATCGCACCGGCGAACAGCAGGAGCTTTTCGGTGAGCGTGGTCTTACCCGCGTCGGGATGCGAAATGATGGCAAACGTGCGGCGCCGGCCGGCTTCCTGTGTAACGCTCATGCTCTATTTAGAGGGTGTTAAAAAGACCGATAAAAAAAGACCTGCCCAGTTTGCGCAGGTCTTCAAGGGGATCGATTGTAACGCGGTCCCCCGCAAATCCAACGACTTATGACGCTTCTGCCGGCCAAAAGTTCACCCCGCTCGAGCGCGCGCCATCGTGGGGGCATGTTATTTGCGGCACCGTCGGAGTTTTGGAGATAACGCATGCATTGGGACTGGACTACGGTATATGCCTGGATGAACACGCCCTGGTTCACGTTGGGCAAGACCCCTATTACGCTGGCGAGCGTCGCCGGGCTGGTGGGAATTCTAGTTTTCGTATGGTGGTTCTCATCCATCGTTGAGCGCACCCTTCGGCGCGTCGCCCTGCACGGCCGTTCCCGCGAGATCAGCTCGACGGTTTACGCGTTTACGCGCCTTCGTGCGCTATGTAGTATGGATCGTGGGGACGCTCGTCGGCCTGACGTATCTCGGATTCGATCTGACGAGTCTCGCCTTTCTCGGTGGCGCGATCGGTCTTGGCATCGGGTTCGGTCTTCAGAACATCTTCAGCAACTTCATCTCAGGCATCATCATTTTGGTCGAGAAGACGCTCAAGATCGGTGATTTCGTCGATCTGCAGTCCGGTGTCCGTGGAACGGTAACCGAGATCTCCATGCGCTACACGCGCGTGACCACCAACGACTCCGTCGACGTCCTCGTGCCGAATTCGGAATTCATCAACCACCGTGTCACGAATTGGACGTTCGGAGAAAGGAACCGGCGCATTCGCGTGCCATTCGGAGTCGCCTACGGATCCGACAAGGTGGCGGTGCGGGAAGCCGGCATTGCCGCTGCCGAGACGGTGCAAGGCATCATTACGGATGACCGGCATCCGGTGGATGTGCGTCTCGTCAAATTTGGAGACAGCACCCTCGAATTCGAGCTGCTGGTCTGGGTTGGTCCGCAGATCCTCGGCAAGCCGGGAGGGACGCACGCCAAACTCATGTGGGCGCTGGAAGAAGAACTGACCCGGCGCGGCATCGAAATCCCGAACCCGCAACGCGATATCCACATCCGGTCTGGGAGTGTGCCCGTACGGATCGAGCCCAGTTCCGGGGAGATCGTGGAGACCCGTGCTGACAGTGGGAGATCGCGCCGTCACGGTGCTCAAGAACCAAAACCCACACCGATGGGCGCCGCATGACGCAGTGCCTGACTTGCGGGGGGCCGCTCTCGCCAGGCGACAAGTTCTGCGCCCAATGCGGCAACTCCCAGCTGAATACCGCCGCCACGCCTTGTGAGGCCTGCCGCTTCCCGCGGCGTCCGGGCGCGCGATTCTGCATCAAGTGTGGGGCGGCCCTCCAAGGTGTGGGCGCCATATCGGGGCGTAGTTTATCGGCAGCATCGCAGAAGGAGGCGGACGCCGTGCCGCCTGCTACTCCCAGCCTCTGGCCGCGCACGTCAAGCAGTGAAAGCGGCAAGCGCCAGATTGCCACAGCAGAAGGTACTGCGGCAGCGCGAATGATGCGCAACAGATGGCCGCTCGGAGTGGTCGTCCTGGGCTGTCTACTCGCGGCGGTTATTTTCTGGTCGCGGACCAGGATCGATGACCCGCGCCGAGCCGCAGATGCTGGCGGGCTGCCGGGAAGCAAGCGTGCAGCAACGGCGTCAGGCACACTCGGCAGGACTACAGCGAACGCAGATGAATTCTCGCTGAAGCAGGCTTTCACACGCCTTTACGGCAACTACGATCCGAATCTCGATGGCGCCTTCTGGACGCCCACCGACGCGCAGCGGGAGTTCGCGCACTGGAATGCCAGAGCGCTGTTCCTACGGCCGCTGATCTCCCGGGCCTTTAGTGAAGACGGTAACGTTCGGCAACTCCTCGTCACCAACTCGCTCGAAGTCAAAAACGGCGAGGTCGTGAAGCAGGGTACCGGCTGCCGCCTGTGCGAATCGCTGATCGGCGCTGCGATTTTCGAACGGCAGGATCGCGATTGGAAACTGATTTCGAGGCATGATTTTCTGATCGCTGCGGGCGGTTGGGGCGCTCCGCCGAAAGTGTCGGTTTCGTTCCCCGGCGCAGGTGAAATCGCGCTGCGCTTCGAACGCCGCTCGGGTGATCCACGTGAATGGGGAAAGCAAAGCTATGCGATTGTGCTGAAGGAGCGTAACCGCGCGACGCCGGAACTCGCTCGCACGAGCGCCCGCACGGAAGCGAAAAACGACCGTCTACAACAGCGTGACTAGCAATCCGCCTTGCGGCGTTCTGCCTCGGGAATCCACACCACGTAGCCGTGCTGTGTCGCATCCGCTATGCATTCTTTCAGGGTTGCGAAGCCGGCGTGAGCGGATACTTCAGTACCGTCCGGGTGCGTAACGCGCCAGCGCCATCCGCCCTTGTCGCCCGAGCTGAATTTCCACTCGCTGCGCTTTTCCTTCGTCGGAGCCGAGGCTTGTTGCACTGAACGACGGAGCTGCTCTGAGTTAATTTTCTTCATCGAGTTATGTCATCCCCATGTTTGACGTAACGCCCGGCATCCGTTATCGGCCGGTCCTGTCATGCACCTGCTTCGCCCGGTCCGTTTCTCTGCACGATGAATGCGAGCTCCCGAACCAATCGCTGTACCAACGCCTCGGCCAGCGCGAATGCAGCACTGGCCGCTTCCGCGTCGTGATTTTTAGCGTGCTCTTCAACCCGTGCAAGCGAGTTGAACACTTCAGGCGCTTCGAATGCAGCTACGGCACCCTTGAGCGAATGCGCGTGGCCGAATGCGCGCTTTAGATCGTTAACCGACAGCGATGTCTCGATCGACGAGAGGAGCTCTGGCACCGTTCGCATGAAAATCCTTGCGATCTCACCCAACAGCGCCTCGTCTGCGGCGAGACGCGCTCGCGTCATGTTCACATCGAGAACATTGTCGGCGCCCGACCCGGGCGTGCTCGCGGCGCCAGCGGTGATGCCGTTTGCTCCTCCGCCAACTTGCGCCAGTTTTTTCTGACTCGCGCGCAGGGCAAGCATGTTCGTCGCCCGCGCCTGCAGCTCCACAAAATCGAAAGGCTTGTTGAGAAAATCGTTGATGCCGCTTTGTAGCGCGCTGTCGCGCACTTCTCCGTCGCCGCTCGCAGTAACCATGAGCACAGGCGTATCCGCTCTGCCGGCGATTGCTCGAAGGCGACGCGTAAAGTCGATGCCGTTGAGATCGGGCATCATGTAATCCACAAGGACGAGGTCGGGGTCATTCTGTTCGCAATGTACGAGCGCAGCGGAAGCGTCGGTAAAGCCTTGAGCGCAGCAATCAGGTAGCTTCTCGACCAGCTGCTTGAGCACAGTCAAGCTGACGAGCTCGTCATCGACGATAATGATATTCATGCCTGCGGTTTCTTCCGCGCCCTCAATGTTGCCAAGATGTGCTTCAACCGGTGGCTCATAACTTCACAAACGCGCGCCTCGACTGGACGCGAAACAGCAAAGAATGCAGAGTTTAGGCGGCCTTTTACGATTTATTCGCCAATTCCGACACGGATGCGGCTAAACATCATCCGGTATCAACTCGCAGGTGCAGGTGCTTCGGGGGTCACGATGATGAGTCGGACGTACGACCAAGACCAACGTTCCGAAGCACAGCAACTGTCGTCAACTTCGACCCCGCGTGTTACGGCTAGCACCGCTCGTCACGCCCTCGAACCCACTCGTCCCTCCGCGCGCCCCACTCATCGGCGGCCCTTTCGAAGCGTGGAAAAAGAGCGCGTAGCGGACGTTCAGGCTGCGTATCTTGCCCGTGCGACAAGCCTTGTGCGTTATTGAACTTTTCGAGCAGGTTTACGTGGAGACAGCGATGTGGGATCCCAAAGACAGGCTGCAAGCGGACATGCAATACGCCATCCGCATGGTTCAAACGCGCTACGCCACTGTTGAGCAAGCCGCCGTGATGTGCGGCCTGGAGTTAGACGCCCTGCAAGAACAGCTCACCAGGCTGACCCTGCGTACGCAGCTGGCTGGAAGTGAAAAGCCTGCTCACGCGCCGCACCGTTACGTCCCTGGTGCCTACTAGCAGCGCGCCTCGAACGGCAGAGAAAAGTGTATGTTAGTGGGTCTGGAAGGACTCGAACCTTCGACCAAGGGATTATGAGTCCCCTGCTCTAACCGACTGAGCTACAGACCCGCGGAATTTCGTATTTTAGCAGCGAACATCCCCTCGTAGGCCTGCTCGAGGCCACGCACCAGGCGGGCCGTGTCGAAAAACGGGGCCGATCCGCGCTGCAACTGCAGCTTGTCTCGCAATGCATTGCTGTCGGCTCTGTTATTGCTGAGCCTCGACGCTCGGAAGACGTAGTCCTCGGGATCGTTCGCGATGACTTCGTCGATCGCAGCTGCGTGTACCAAGCTTGTAGCGACGCGGCTCGCGAAAGTCTTACCGGGAACTGTCAGCACGGGAAGGCCACCCCACAGCATGTCCGCCGTAGTCGTGTGACCGTTATGCCATCCAATCGTATCGAGGCCCAGATCGGCCAGTGCGAGCCGCGCCAAGTGCGCTGGTTTATCCCGCACGCGTTCGGCAAAAACCAGACGAGCAGGATCTACACCACAAACCTGGGACTCGTGGCGTAAGTTCGCGACCACCCTATCATGCGAACGCTTAAGCCATAAAACGCTCTCAGGCACGCGTTTGAGGATGCTCATCCACAGCGCAAAGGTCTCGCGCGTAATGCGCGAGGAATTTGCGAAGTTACAGAACACATAAGCACCTTCGGGAAGATGCTGCTCGGCTCGCGTGCCAGTACTTGCCGTTCCCGCGTCCGTTCCGTCACTCACCATGAAACAGTCAGGCACATAAGCAACTACCTCGGTGAAAGCACTTATGGAATGTCGGGGGGTTACGATTTCGTCACTGACGAAATAATCGATATACGATGCGCCTGTCGTTCCCGCGTACCCTAAGTAATGCGCTTGCACCGGCGCCGGGCGTCTCGACAGAACGCCTAAACGGTTGCCCGTGGTATGCCCCATTAGATCGATGAGAATATCGATACCTGCGTCTGCGATGGCACGCGCAGCCTCTTCATCATTCTGCCGTGCGACATCGACAAAGTGGTCGACGCTTGCGGCTATCGAGCTGCGGTAGACGCTCCCGTCATTAGGCCCGTATGAAAACGCAGACACATCGAACCGGGTCCGATCGTGCAAGCCGAAGACGCTGCGCAGCAGGTGACCAATAGGATGATCGCGAAAATCCCGCGAGAAGTAACCGATGCGAATGCGATCACCCGCCTGTCGACGTCGCGTGCGTGTCATGCGGCCATTCGGGCTTGAAGACCCTGCCAGTCCCGCATGGTAGGCAGCGACTTGCTTGGACTGCTCGTCCTCCAGACCCAAATAAACGGCGGTCAGAGGTGAGATGAAGGGCATCCACGCAGCAGGCGGACCCCGTGACACTTTGTCGCGCAACTCGTCGGCTATTGTTCGCGCACCCTCCCACGCGCACGCTTCAAGCTGCGTATGCATCAGTTGTTCAGGGGCAGCAGTAAAGTTGGGATCGACGCTCTTTGCGGCCCGATAGTGCTCGATCGCTTCGCTGAGTCGACCCGACGCGCGCAACACGTTGGCATAATTGAAATGGGCCGCAGCGCACTTCGGATCGCATGCGATCGCACGCTCGAGCAGCGTCACCGCTTCCTCGCCTTTGTCCTGCTCGAGCAGCGCTACAGCAAGATTGGTCGCGGCAACGGCGTCGCGCGGATATTCACTGACCGCCGCTCGCAGCGTGCCTTCGGCATCCGCAAATCGGCCCTGGCTGCGCAGATCGAGCGCGCGCTGCACGAGTGGTTCAGCGGCGGAGCGCGGCTGAAAAGCGGAACGTAGCAGGCGCAGGAGCATACAGGCTGGCTAAAAGAAAAACCGCGCGCCAGAAGTACCTGTGCGCGCGGTTCTGATCAAGGTCGGATCGCTTCCGACACTCGCTCTAGCCCTCGGTGTCGAGGAAACTGCGGAGACGCTCTGACCGCGACGGGTGACGCAGCTTACGCAGCGCTTTCGCCTCGATCTGGCGTATGCGCTCTCGAGTCACGTCGAACTGTTTACCGACTTCTTCCAGGGTATGGTCGGTGTTCATTTCAATGCCAAAGCGCATGCGCAGCACTTTGGCTTCACGCGGCGTGAGCGTGTCAAGCACGTCTTTCGTCACGCCACGCAGGCTCGCGAACACTGCCGAATCCGAAGGCGCCACGGTCGACTGATCCTCGATGAAATCGCCCAGATGCGAATCGTCGTCGTCACCGATCGGCGTTTCCATGGAAATAGGCTCTTTCGAAATCTTGAGGATCTTGCGAATCTTCTCTTCCGGCATTTCCATTTTCTCCGCGAGCAGCGCAGGGTCGGGCTCCTGCCCTGTTTCCTGGAGGATCTGCCGAGAAATCCGGTTCATCTTGTTGATGGTCTCGATCATGTGCACGGGAATACGAATCGTGCGTGCCTGGTCAGCGATCGAACGCGTAATCGCCTGGCGGATCCACCACGTCGCATACGTCGAGAATTTATAGCCGCGACGATACTCGAACTTGTCCACGGCTTTCATCAAACCGATGTTGCCTTCCTGGATCAGATCGAGGAACTGAAGCCCGCGGTTCGTGTACTTCTTCGCAATCGAGATGACGAGACGCAGATTCGCTTCCGTCATCTCGCGCTTTGCGCGGCGAGCTCTCGCCTCACCCGTCGTCATCTGACGATTGATTTCCTTCAGGTCCTTGATTGGGATCCCGACCCGAGCCTGCAGATCGAGCAGCTTCTGCTGTTGCTCGCAAATCGCCGGCTCGAAGCGCTCGAGCGCGACGCTCCATGGTTTGGAAGCTTCGATCTCGTTTCGGACCCACCGCACGTTGGTTTCCTTGCCCGGGAATTCCTTGATGAAGTGGTGACGCGGCATCTGCGCTTTCTCGACGCAGAGCTGCATGATCGTGCGCTCGTAGCGGCGAACTTCTTCCACGAGCTTACGGACGCTGTCGCACAAGGACTCGATCTGCTTCGCACCGAAGCGGATGTTCATGAGCTCATCGGAAATGTGATCGCGCGCCTGCAGATACGGCTTGCTGCGCGGACCTTCCTTCTGCAGAGCCTTCATCATCTTGCCGTAGAAGTTGCGAATCACGTTGAAACGCTGCAGCGCCTCTTCCTTCAGCTTGAGCATGTCGGCGCTTTGCACAGCCGCACCGTCTTCGTCTTCTTCCTCGGCGCCGTCGATCGCCTCGTCTTCATCGTCTTCCGAAGCTTCGACTTCGGTCTCGATGACCTGTTCTCCCTCCTGGGCATTCGGATCGACAAGACCGTCGACGACCTCATCGACACGCATCTCGTCCTTCTCGATTTTCTCGGCGAGATGGAGAATTTCTGCGATCGTGGTCGGGCACGCCGAAATCGCCTGGATCATGTGCTTCAGGCCGTCTTCGATGCGCTTGGCGATTTCTATTTCGCCTTCGCGCGTGAGCAGCTCTACCGAGCCCATTTCACGCATGTACATGCGTACCGGGTCGGTCGTGCGTCCGAATTCCGAATCGACCGTCGACAGCGCCGCCTCGGCTTCTTCCACCGCGACTTCGTCCGCGACCGCAGGCGTCGCATCGGACATCAACAAGGTCTCGGCATCCGGTGCTTCGTCGTACACCTGGATACCCATGTCGTTGATCATGCCGATGATATTCTCGATCTGCTCCGCGTCCATCATGTCGTCGGGCAGATGGTCGTTGATCTCGGCGTACGTCAGATACGTGCGTTCCTTGCCGAGCACGATCAGGTTTTTAAGGCGTATGCGGCGGGCTTCCGCATCGGCCGGCGACAATTCGCGCCGCTCGAATTCCTTGACCAGCGCTTTTTCGCGCGCGGTGAGACCGCGGGTGCCCTTCTTGCTTGGCGCAGCCGCAACGGGCGCCGCCGCGCCATTCTTGGGGTGCACTTTTTCAGCTTTGTGCGCCGCCTGGACTTTCTCGAGCGCCATCTTTGCCACTGCCTTGAACTTGGCGAGCCGCTGCTCTTTCTTGTTGACCGGCTTGTTGAGCGGCTTCGCAGGGGCGTGCTTGGGCGCAACCTTAGGCTTCGCCTTGGCTGCCGCTTTAGCTGCGGGTTGTTTGGGTCGATGCGCTTTCAACTTCACTTTCTGTTGTTTCGCCTTGGATGCCGGGCGTGACTTGCTTGAGGACCGCTTCTCGGCCCTCGCGCCAACCGCGCTTTTCGCGGCGGCCTTTTTGCGAGCAACTGTCTTTGCTTTCGATGCTGCGGCTTTCCTGAGTTTTGCCATGTCCCGTGCCCCGCGACTGTTTACGTTAAAAAAAGCTGTCAATTATACCTTAGAACCTTGTGTGAGGGCTACAGGTTCCTGCGATAAACCATTGTTTCGATTACTTAAGAGCCGGTGACCGGGCCCGAACTTTGCTTCAGTGCCAACGAAGTGCAGGCCAAGTGCGCTACGGGCGTGCCAAAGAACACATTGGGCTCGCAACCCGGGCGTTCAACCCGTCAGATTGCGCCCCGAGGCGGCGCGCCGCGCGGCGGGTCAAGCGGGGGAACCCTTCCGACCGGCGGCCCCCCTTTAAGTTCAGCCAAGCGGCGCGAAACCAAATGCAGATGCTCTCGATCTTCTGAGCTCATGCTCGTCTTGCCACACAGTTGCCGGTACTGTGCTTCGACCGAGCTCAGTTCGAGCTTCGCCAGCACGCCCTCGAAATCCGCCCGGGCTTCCTCGAGTTCGGAGGTGCCGCTTAAACTGTCACGGGCAATTTCTGCATAAAGCTCCGCATAGGGAGAGCCGCGCGCAGCCTCGAGCAAAGCGCCCGCTCGGGTAACGCCGCTCGCTTTCACGTGATCCACCAGCGCGAGGACCGGCGCAAAGTCAGGGTCCGTTTCGAGCAGGCGCCGCTGCTCGGGCGATACCGATTCTGCGAGTTGAGGCGCATCGATCATGAGTCGCAGAAGCGTCCGCCACAACGCGCGTGAGGAACGCCATTTCGGCGGCGTAACAGCCACGGATTTCCTCTTCGCAATGGGCGTGAGTCCGCACAGTGCCTCCACTTCAGCAACTCCGAGTCTCGCCTTGTCCGCAAGCTCGCCGAGGACCTGCGCGCGAAATGCATTGTTCTGGAGCCGGCTGACGAGGGGCTTCGCTGCATGCAAGAGACTTGCGCGGCCTTCGGCGGCCGCGAGGTCGACCTGGCCGGTGAGCTCGTCGAGCAGGCAGCGCGAGAGCGGCAACGCGCCTTCGAGGCACGCCTCGAAGCCTTCCTTCCCGTGCTGACGTACATAGGTGTCGGGATCTTCCCCCTGCGGCAGGAATAGGAAGCGCACCTGTTTACCGTCTGTCAGCTCAGGCAGACTTCCTTCAAGCGCCCGCCATGCAGCGCGGCGGCCCGCCGCATCGCCATCGAACGAGAAGATCACCTCGTCGGCTTGCCGCAACAGCTTCTGGACGTGCAGGCTCGTGGTCGCTGTGCCGAGCGTCGCAACCGCATAGGCAACACCATGCTGCGCCAGCGCCACGACATCCATATAACCTTCGACGACGAGGACACGGCCGACATCACGGATAGCCCGCCGGGCCTGGTAGAGCCCATACAATTCGCGGCCTTTCTCGAAGACCGGCGTTTCAGGCGAGTTGAGGTACTTGGGCTCGCCGCTCTCCAGGACCCGTCCGCCGAAGCCGATCACGTTGCCGCGCACGTCCACGATCGGGAACATGATGCGGTTGCGGAACAGGTCGTAGCGCTTCCCATCTTCGCTCTGCTTGACGAGTCCTGCCGCGACGAGCGCTTTCGAGCCGTAATCGGGAAACGCCCCACTCAGCCCCTGCCAACCCTCTGGCGCATACCCGATCCCGAATCGCTTGGCTACATCGCCCGAAAGACCACGCTTCTTTAGATACGCGATCGCGTGAGGCGCGTCCTTGAGGCATGCCCGGTAATACTGCGCCGCGGTCAATAGCACGCTATGCAGATCTTCACTCTGCTCCACACGCTTTTGTGAGTGCTCACTCCGTTCATCCGGCACGGTCATGCCGACGTTTTGGGCGAGGTCTTTTACGGCGTCGACGAACCCCATGCCGCCGTACTCCATCATGAAGCTGACAGCGGTGCCGTGCGCGCCGCATCCGAAGCAGTGATAGAACTGCTTGGTAGGGCTCACCGTGAACGAGGGACTCTTCTCAGAATGGAAGGGGCAGCACGCGACGTAATTGGATCCCGCGCGCTTCAGCCGTACGTAACGATCGACGATATCGACGATATCGACGCGGTTCAGAAGCTCCTGGATAAAAGGCTGAGGAATCATGTCCGGAGTGTCAGCGCCCGCGTGCGGAGTGCGAGCACAGTCTGCGAAGCTGCTGATCGCGCCTCGACTCCGTCATGCCGAGGATTATAGGGAGATGGCCGTGGAGAGGCGAGAGAAGATCGAAGTCGCGACGATGAGTTCGAACCGTTTCTGCTAAGGGTCGAGTAGCCTATCCGGAGAGTTTACTTTTAACGCGGGCCGAGACCTTAGCCATGTCCGCGCGTCCGGCAAGCCTCGCCTTGAGCGGGCCCATCACTTTTCCCATGTCGCTTTGCGCTTTGGCACCGGTCTCCGCGATCGCAGCGGCGATGGCCGCGTCGATCTCGGCCTCGCTCAGCGCCTGGGGCATATACCGCTCCAGCACGGATATTTCGAATTGCTCGTTGTCGACCAGATCCGCGCGCCCGCCTTTCTCGAATTGAGCGATCGAATCGCGCCGCTGCTTGATCATCTTGTCGATGATGGCGACGATGTCGCTATCAATCAGAGACTTACGCTCATCGACTTCTTTCTGCTTGAGCGCTGCGGAAAGCAGACGCAAAGCATCGCGGCGGCGGGTGTCCCCGGCGCGCATGGCATCTTTCAGCTCGTCATTGATTCGGTCGCGCAGCATGGTAACGGGACTACTCGGTGAGGTTCGGTTTGACGAAGAGAGGATCGAGGGTGTCCCGATCAATGAAAACCACGCCCCAAAAACGGAAGCGCCCCGGCACACGATCCGAGGCGACTTGACTACTGACGACTGACCGGACCTCAGTACATCTTTGGCGGCAAGAGCTGCGAGCGCAGGCGCTTGTGGTGGCGCTTGATCGCTGCAGCAAGCTTGCGCTTGCGCTCAGAGGTGGGTTTCTCGTAATACTCGCGGGCGCGAAGCTCGGTGAGAAGACCAGTTTTTTCAACGGTGCGTTTGAACCGGCGCAGAGCAACTTCGAACGGTTCGTTTTCCTTGACGCGTACTGTCGGCATGAGGGCCCTTGTGAGTCCCAGCTCCTGCAGAAGCTGAGAGCGGTGCAACTGCTTGAAAAAGGCGCGTATTATATCAATTCCTGCCCTTGTATCAAATCCTTTCACTTTCCCGCATTTTTGCATGGTGGTCCTGGGTATCGAAACGTCGTGTGACGAGACCGGCGTCGCGCTGTACGACAGCGCGAAAGGGCTGCTCGCCCATGCCTTGTACTCGCAGGTGGCCATGCATGCGGACTACGGCGGCGTCGTGCCGGAGCTCGCTTCCCGGGACCATATCCGCAGGCTGTTGCCGCTGACTCAACAGATACTCTCAGAGACGCATCTGTCGATACGCGATATCGGAGCAATCGCCTACACCGAAGGCCCAGGCCTGGCGGGTGCCCTGCTGGTCGGCGCGAGCGCCGCGCACGGGATGGCGTACGCGCTCGGTGTCCCCGCGCTCGGGCTGCATCATCTGGAAGGGCATCTGCTCTCACCACTCCTGTCCGATCCGGCCCCGGACTTTCCCTTTGTGGCGCTGCTCGTTTCGGGTGGCCACACCCAGCTGATGCGGGTAAGCGGCGTCGGCGATTACACACTGCTCGGTGAAACACTCGACGATGCGGCCGGTGAGGCTTTTGACAAAAGTGCGAAGCTCATGGGTCTCGGATATCCCGGCGGTCCCGCTATTGCGAGGCTCGCCGAACGCGGACGCGCCGGACGCTACAAGCTCCCGCGGCCGCTGCTTACAAGCGGCGATCTCAACTTCAGCTTCAGCGGGCTCAAGACGGCAGTCCTGCTTGCGTCCAAGGAAAAGCCGCTCGACGATGACACCCGCGCTGATCTCGCGGCGGAAGTTCAAGCTGCCATTGTCGACGTTCTCGTCGCGAAGGCGCTCGCGGCCTTGGAGCAGACGGATTTGACTCGCCTCGTGGTTGCTGGCGGCGTCGGCGCAAATCGATTGCTGCGGCACGCGTTGACCACACGCGCCGAGCGCGAGGGATACACGGTGTATTACCCCGACCTCGAGTTCTGCACGGATAACGGGGCGATGATCGCATTCGCGGGCGCGAAACGCCTCGAACAGCGCGAGGCGAAAGACGTGCTCCGCTTTTCCGTCAGGCCGCGCTGGGATCTGGCAGAACTGCTGCCGCCGAGTGCAGGAACCGTCTAGCGTTTGTCCCGAACGATCCCATCCTTCGCATTGAGCTTATGCGACCCGATCTCAGCGCGAAGGCCGCTTGCCGCTTCCAAGGCGTCCTTCGGTGCCCTCCAGGAGCTTACGAATATTCCTTCTGTGACGCCAGATCAGCAGCAGGGCGATGATCGCAACTGAAATGAAATAGGGATGTCCGGCGTTCTGATACACCAACAGCATGAAGAACGGCGCAAATAGCGCCGCGATCAGCGCCGCGAGCGATGAGATCCGGAAAAAGCCCGCGATGATGAGCCAGGTCGCGAGCGTGCCGAACGCCACACGAACATCAAGACCGAAGAGCACGCCGAGCGAGGTTGCCACCCCCTTGCCGCCCTGAAAGCGGAAGAAGACCGGATACATGTGACCCAGAACGACCGCAAGCGCCGCCGCAGCCATCGTAGCTTCACTGGAAGCGGGCTCCGCGAAGCGCGACGCAATGACGACGGCAAGCCAGCCTTTTGCGCCGTCGCCCAGTAAAGTCAGCGCCGCAGCCCATTTCTTTCCCGTGCGCAACACGTTGGTTGCGCCAGGATTGCCGGAACCGTAGGTACGCGGATCAGGAAGTCCGAACGCGCGGCTTGTAATGACCGCGAACGAAAACGATCCGATGAGATAGGCGATCAGCGTCAGCGTCAAGGTCACCACGTCTTTTCACATACAATGAGCCTCGAATTTTACGCGAATCGCAGCATGCTCCACCGTACCGGCGCGTGAGCCCCGAATTCTCATTGCTGAACTGCCAGCCCTGACCTGAAGATGGATACGATTTTCATCAGCGATTTCCGGCTCGAGATCCTCATCGGCGTGTATGAGTGGGAACGCCGCGTACCGCAAACTGTGCAGCTCGATCTCGAGATCGGCTTACCTCCGCGCGCAAAGCGCTCCGACAAGATCGGAGACACCATCGATTACGCGAGAGTGGTCGGGCGCATCGAGCAAAGTCTCGCCGAAAACCGTTTTCTGCTCGTCGAAGCACTCGCTGAGCACATCGCACAACTTGTGATGGGCGAATTCGGGGCACCCTGGATACGCGCGAGCGTGACCAAGCTCGGCGCGCTCAAAGGCGTCAAGCGCCTCGGTGTCACGATCGAACGCGGAACTAAAACGTAGACCACGTCGGTCCGCTGATGCTACGCAGCGTTTTCGGCGAGAGTCATCAGGTGCGAGCCCGTAGGCAGGCAGGTTACGGAGGGAAACCTTGGGTTTCGCTCTGTTCGTTTACCGGCGTGCACGCTGCTCTCTAAGCATCACCCTCGCGGGTGATGCTTAGCGTGCAGCTGCTTCAATCGTTCCCGCGCAACGTGGGTGTAAATCTGCGTCGTGGAAATATCCGAATGTCCGAGCAGCAATTGGACGACGCGCAAATCTGCACCGTGATTCAGCAAATGTGTCGCAAATGCATGCCGCAGCGTATGCGGTGAAATAGGCTTGTCAAGAGAAACGCGGACCGCATAACGTTTTATCAAATACCAGAACGCTTGCCGCGTCATGCTTTCGCGACGTGACGTGACAAAGAGATCGTCTGACGCCTTGCCAGCAAGCAGCACCGGCCGCGCTTCGGCGAGATATCGAGTGAGCCACGCGAGCGCTTCTTCTCCGAGCGGCACGAGGCGTTCCTTCGAGCCCTTGCCCACCACGCGCACGACACCCATGTCGCGGCTGACCTGCACCGCTTTGAGCGTGACGAGCTCGGACACTCGCAGACCGCTCGCGTACAGCATCTCGAGCATGGCTTTGTCACGCAGGCCGAGAGGGGTGTCCACGTTCGGCGCGTCGAGCAGACTTTCGACGTCGGCTTCCGTGAGGCTCTTGGGCAAACCGCGAGGCAGCGCCGGCGCTTCGATCTTGAGCGTTGGATCGGCTGATACCTTTCCGCCGCGCACGAGATAACGGTAAAAACGCTTGAGGCTCGACAGCAGCCGTGCCGCGCTGGTCGCGCGCGCTTTCCGCGCGAACAAGTAACCCAGGTATCCCTGAATGTCCCCATGATGCGCGCTGAGCAGATCCTTGCCGGTCGAGCGATGGAGCCACTCGCCAAACTGGCGCGCATCGCGCCGGTAACTTTCGAGCGTGTTGCGGGCGAGGCCGTCTTCCAGCCACAGGGCATCGCAGAACTCATCGAGAAGCGGGTCTCCCGCCTGTGCTGTGCGGCTGCCCACCGTCGCGCTCCGCGCGGGACTCGCCGCTCGCGTTTGATTTGGAATCGGCTGACGTCCTTATGAAACCGCAACACCTTCGTGGCGCAACAACCAGCGTTTGATATCGAGCGCCTGGTCGCCGACGCCGCGCATGAATCCACCCAGCCCGGTGGCGCTCACGACGCGATGGCAGGGAATCACGATCGGAATGCGGTTGGACCCGCACGCACCGCCGACGGGGCGCGGCGCGGTGCGTAACATGCGCGCGATGTCGTTATACGTGAGCGTACGGCCGGCGGCAATTGCGGCGATCTGCTTCCAGACTTTGCACTGGAAAACCGTGCCCTGGTACGTGAAAGACACTCGCACCCGATACTCGGGATCGACGAGATAGCGCTCGATTTCGCGGCACGCCCGCTCTGCAACTTTGTTGAGCGGTGAAAGGCAGGCAACGCCTACCGGTAAATAGTCGATATCCGTCACGCGCACACCGAGCGTGCGTATGCCGAGCACGGCGAACGGCGTTTGAAGCTTGGCGTGGTAGGACTCGAGCATGACTTAATGAGTGGCGGGGACAATCACCGCGCCGCGAAGCTTTTGTAGAACAACCACGACGATCACCAGCGCAAAGCCGATGTAGTCGAAGATCGCGCCAGGATAGACGAGCATGAGCCCGGCAGCGATCAGCATCCAGCGCTCCAGCAGCGTCGTTTTGCGAAAGAGCCAGCCTTGCAAACCACCTGCGAGCGCCGCGATGCCGAACGCGGCCGTGATCGTCACGCGCGCAACCGATCCCCAGTCTGCCTGCGCCAAGGTTTTGAACGAGCCCGTCAGTAGCAGCCCGGTGCCGGACGGATCGAGCACGAACATAAACGGTACGAGGAACGCCGGCGCCGTGTATTTCCATGATTGCAGCGTCGTGCGATAGGGGCCTCCGCCCGTGATGGCCGCAGCTGCAAAGGGCGACAACGCAGTCGGCGGTGACACTTCTGAAAGTACCGCATAGTAGAAAATGAACATGTGTGCGGCAAAGTCGGGCACACCGAGCTTGATCAACGCGGGTGCAGCGATGACCGCGCAAATGATGTATGAGGCAGTCACCGGAACGGCGAGTCCGACGATCCACACGATGAGGGACGTGAATACGGCCGTAAGCAACAGGCGCATGTCATGCAGGAGCGCCGGCGTGCGCTCCGCACCGAAAACCGCCCACAAGCTCACCAGCCCCTGCGCTCCGGATTCCGCATAGTCGAGCACGATCGCGCTGAACTTGAGTCCCAGGCCGGTAAGCGTAACCACGCCCACGATAATGCCCGCCGATGCGCACGTCATCGCGACATTCAACATGCTGATCGAGCCGCCTTCGAGCGCTTTGATGAGACCCGAATTCCAGAAGCCCCTGATCCAGGGCTGCTTGCCCTGGATCCAGTCATAAGAAATGATTGCGGTATCGCGCCGCAGGAATGACAGCACCGCTGTGGTGACCGTCGCCCAGAATACCGACAGGACGGGCGAGTAGCCGATCAGCATGAATACGACGATAGCGATCAGCGAAACAAAGTGAAACCAGTAGCGCTTCGCGAGCACGAGCGCGGTCTGCTGCTTCTCGAGAACCACCGTCGCCATCCCGAATTTGCGCGCGTCGATCTCGACCATGATGAAGATCCCGAGGTAATACAGAAACGTCGGGACGGTCGCCATCAGGATCACGTCCAAGTACGAGATCTTCAGGAACTCGGCAATGAGAAAAGCGGCTGCACCGAGCACCGGCGGCGACAGTATCGCGCCGAGCCCCCCCGCGGCGAGCAAGCCACCCGCCGCCTCCTTCCCGTAACCCGACCGCTGCAGCAGCGGCCACCCGACCGAGCCGAGAGTGACCGTGGTCGCGACGCCCGAGCCTGAAGGACCGCCGAGCAGAAACGAGCCCAAAACGATCGCGCGGCCTGCGCTGGAGGGTTTGCCACCCATCGCCGCGAACGAAAAATCGATGAAAAATTTCCCGGCGCCCGAGTACTGCAACACTGCGCCATATATCGTGAACAGGATGATGAGCGTCGACGACACATCCACCGCCGTGCCGAAGATACCCTCGAGCGTCATGTAGAGATGGCCGACGAGGCGCGGAATCTCGTAGCCCTTGTGGGTCCACGGTGGAGGCAGATAGGGACCGAACAGCGCGTAGCCGATAAACAGCAGGACGATGAAAGGCAGGATCCACGTCGAGCTGCGGCGACAGCCCTCGAGGATGAGCGCGATCAGTGCGATGCCGACGATTTCGTCGGTCAGAGTGGGCACCGTTGCGCGGTCCCCCAGCGCATCTCCCCAGTAAAGGATGTAGCCAATGATCGCTACCGATATCAGCGCCAGGATGACGTCCCACCATTTAAGGCGGTGACGAAATCGCTTGGTCGCGGGAAAGAGGAGAAATACGAGCGCAAGCGCGAATGCGACATGCGCGGGCCGCAGGAGGTAGGCCGGTACGATTTCTACGGCAGCGTAGAGATGAAAAAGCGACATCACGACCGCGAGAGCGGTCATCAGTACCGCGAGAGGGCCCTCATACTTGTTGAGCGCGCCCTCCTCTTCCTCCATGTACTCTTCGAGCCGTCTGCGCTGCTCCTCGGTCAGCGGCACCTCTTCCGCCAGCCGATTTTTTTCGTCGATCATGGGCAACGTCTGATCAGTAGCCATTGAACGATCTCCCCCGGCTATGCATTTTTCAGGCGATTATCATACCGCCCGGTCGGAACGGCGCGCATCAACAAAAAAACCCCGCCGTTGAGCGGGCGGGGTTTATTCC
>JAQGNH010000213.1 GCA_028291945.1 Betaproteobacteria bacterium | reverse complement strand
CTCACCGAAGCAAGCGCGCGGCGTGCAGGTCAGCTCGCGTTCCGGGGCGCCCAGACACGCCCGCTCAATGCCTTCAAGGTGCCGCTCGGCGTGAACACCGTTGTCGAAGCGCTGATGATCGCGCAACAGAGAGCACGACCATGATGGAAAAATCCATTGGCGCCGACGCGCAACGAGTCGATGGCGCGGATAAAGTGAAGGGCAATGCTCTTTTCGGGGCGGACCGCATCCTGCCACGCATGGCGTACGCACTGCCCGTCACAGCCACGATCGGCAAGGGGCGCATTCGAAGCATCGATACGGCTGAGGCCGAGGCGATGCGGGGCGTCCTCGTCGTGCTCACACATCTCAACACCGATCGCCTGAAACCGCTTCAATTCGTCTTTGCCGGCGGCCATGGGATACAGAGCTTCCAGCCCCTGCAATCGGACATCGTTCTGTATCGCGGCCAAGCGATCGCGCTGATCGTGGCGGACAGTCTCGAAGCGGCGCAGGCGGCGAGGTCCCTTGTTCGCGTCGACTATGAGACCGCGTCCTTTGCGGTGGAGCTCGACGGTCGGGGTAGTGAGACGGTGAACCAGTCGACCGCACTCCCGTACTTCCCGGACTTCGTCGCCGGAGATGCGGATCGGGCCCTGAGCACGGCTGCGATTACCGTAGATGAGACTTATACGACGCCAGCCCAACACCAGAACCCGATCGAGCTGCTCGCCACCGTGGCCGAGTGGGCGGGCGATTGCCTGATCATTCACGAGAGCACGCAAGCCTCGCAGGGTCTATGCGGTGGTCTCGCGCTCCAGCTCGGCATCGATCCCGCCAGCGTCCGCGTGATATCGCCGTATGTCGGCGGAGGCTTTGGTCAGAAGAACTCGATCGCGCCGCATACCGTGATGGCTGCGGTCGCTGCACGGCGTGTGGGCCGTCCCGTGAAGCTGGTGGTGCCGCGAGACCAGGTGTTTCACGCGACCAGCTTTCGTTCCGCGGCGAAGCATCGGATTCGCGTGGGTGCCGACAGCACCGGAAAGATCATCGCTGCCATCCACGAGATGCGCGCGCAAACGTCGCGTTTCGATCTGATGCCCTTCACTGGCGCGGAGACGACGTCGCGCATGTATGGCATCCCGAACTTCCGCAGTGGGGTCACGCTGGTCAAGCTCGACACACAGACACCGGGTTTCATGCGCGCACCGTTCGAGATGAGCGCGTTCTTTGCGCTCGAGGGCGCAATGGATGAGCTCGCTTACAAGCTCGCATGCGATCCGGTCGAGCTGCGTATCGCGAATGACACGCACACCGATCCGATCACCGGCAAGGCCTACACCGTACGTCGTCTGGCCGATTGCCTGCGCCGGGGTGCGCAGCAGTTCGGATGGGCGCGCCGATCCGCGGAGCCCAGGTCGATGCGTGACAAGGATGGAACGCTCATCGGCTGGGGTATGGCCGCGGGCGCCTACCCAGTGATCATTGCTGCGGCACTGGCGACGGTGCGGTTGAATGCCGACGCGACTGCCGAAGTCTGGGTCGGCGGTCATGAGATGGGCCAGGGCATTCGAACAGCCATTACGCTGGTAGCTGCCGAGGAGCTCGGTATCGAGCCACAGAAGATTCGCGTCACGATCGGCGATACGATCGCCCCACCACAGCATGTGACCGCGGGAGCATGGGGCACCGCCACCGCGACCCCGCCAGTCCTGGAAGCCGCTCGCAGCGTGCGTGCGCAACTCATCGAGCTTGCGGGCTCCAAAGCCGATAGTCCTCCAGGCAGCGCGCAATACGGTGAGCTGCTTAAGCGCAGCGGACTGTCACATCTGGACGGTCATGCGCAATGGTTCGCACCGGGCCAGAAGCCGGAGGTGATTGCGAAGGCGAAACAAGGGTTGATCGCGATTCGCGGTCCGGAGTTTCCGGACTGCGTCGCCTTCTCCTACATCGCTCATTTCGTCGAGGTGCGCGTCAACCCGCGGATCCCTCGGGCACGCGTCGCGCGCATCGTCAGCGTTGTCGATTGCGGACGGGTGATCAGCAAGCGGACTGCGCGCAGCCAGGTCTACGGCGGACTCGTCTGGGGCGTTGGCGCGGCGCTTTCCGAGGAGAGCGAAGTCGATCCGCGCTTTGGCGGTTTCCTCAATTCCAATATCGCCGAATACCAGATACCGGTGAATGCCGATATGGGTTCGTGCGAAGTCGATTTCATCGACGAGCCGGACCTGAAGCTCAATTCGCTGGGCGTCAAGGGGCTCGGCGAAATTGTTTGTGTCGGCGCTGCCGCGGCCGTGGCTAACGCAGTCTTCCATGCCACGGGTAGGCGTGTGCGGGATTTGCCGATCAGGATTGAAGATCTCATGTGAAATGCCGACGTTCTCGAGTCACGTGTGCTTACGCTCCGCGCGGGGCATGGCAGGCGAGACGGAAACGGCTTTGAAACGCGCCACCGTCACAATGGCACTCTGACCGCGCCGACGTCTGACGTCGAATGCAGGTCCGCATGAGGCGGTGGGCTCACGCGCGTTACCCACGGGGATTCGAACCCCCTTCGCTAAAAGGGCGATGTCAGCTGTCCGGACAAACAACTAACGATAATTCATCTTATCGCTGGTTGAGTTAATGATAGTTGGCTGTCGAGCGGCCCAGCCGCTCCTGGTAGATGTCGATCGCCCTCCAGGGAAAACAAGTGAGGTGCACTGATCTCGCCCGTGACGGTGCACGGCGGAGCTAGGCTCCGCCCTTTGGTATCGAGACATTCGCACGCGTGTTCGAAGTTGCGGCATCAAACCGGATTGAAAATCACTTGAATGCGAACTTTCAAGGCGCACCGCTGGTGCTTTGGGCGAAGTCAACATGGGGACCGTGCCACGACGCAGAGTCTGCGCAACGGCATCTCGAAATCGCCGGCCGTTCCGAGAGCATGCATTGAGCACAATCAACCTCCAAACGGCAAGTCCAGCATCATGTGCCTGATTTTTGCTAAGCCGGCGCACCGCGCTACTTCGGTTTAATCTCCCGAGCTGCTTTTTAGAAAGCTACTGTCATTGGGCCCTTGGACAGCACTTGCACACTTGCTCCTAGCTCTCGCTGCCGGCGCGCTTATCGGTCTCGAGCGCACGTATCGAGGTCGCGCGGCAGGCTTCCGGACCTACGCGCTTGTATGTTTCTCATCGTCGATGCTCATGCTCGCACCATCGCTGCCGCCCGAATGGCTCGCGCGTGGCGCGCGCGGGATCATGACGACGGATCCCACCCGTATCGTGCAGGGAATCATGACTGGAGTTGGCTTTCTCGGCGCCGGGGTGATCATCAAAGAAGGTTTTAGTGTCCGCGGGCTCACAACAGCCGCCTCGATCTGGGCAACTGCTGCAGTAGGCATACTTATAGGGGCGGGACTGTTCATTCCGGGGATAGTCGCCGGACTGTTGACTGTGGGCGTGCTCTCGTTGTTCAGAGCCCTCGAAGACCGAGTCCCCACGCAACGGTACGTCCACGTGCAGATTGGCTTTCCGCGCAGCTCGGTGTTGCCAGAAGCAGCGCTTCGCGAATTGCTCAAGAAACATGACTTCCGGATTGCCGAAATGTCATACGATCTGGACGAGACCATCGGATGCTTTATGTACGAGATGATCTTGTGGACACACAGCGAGGAAAGCATCCGGCGACTGGCGCAGG
>JAQGNH010000181.1 GCA_028291945.1 Betaproteobacteria bacterium | reverse complement strand
GCCAACTTGCTGCTGGGCTATCTCGACGCGGCCACTTTCGCCGGCGGCACGATCGCCATCGATCGCGCGCAAGCCGAGGCAGCGATCAAGCCGCTTGCAGAGCAGGCGAAGATGTCCGTGCCCGAGCTCGCATGGGGCATACATTCGGTGGTCAACGAGAGCATGGCTGCCGCGGCGCGCGTGCACATCGCGGAGCGCGGGCACCACGCGGGTGAGTTCGCCTTGCTGGTGACGGGCGGCGGCGGCCCGCTGCACGGCTGCGAAGTCGCCCGGCGGCTCGGCATCTCGAAACTGGTGTGTCCGCCGAGCGCGGGCGTCGCCTCGGCCCTCGGTCTGCTGATGGCGCCGGCGCGCATCGATCGCGTCGCAACCGTCGCGCAAAAGCTGAACGCCGCGGACTGGCCGGCGCTCGAGTCTGCTTACAACGCGCTGGAGGGCAGCGCGAAACGCGTGATCGAGGCGACGCTTGCCGGCGCGCCGGAGGTCGCGGTCGAACGCGCAGCCGATCTGCGCTTCGTGGGGCAAGGCTTCGAAGTCGTCACCGTGCTTCCGCCGGGTCCGTACGGCGCGGGGTCGGCGCAGCCCATCCGCACGGCGTTCGAAACCGAGTACAAAAAAGTATTCGGCCTCGTGCCGCCCGCGGGAGAGGTCGAGATCATCAACATACGCGTCGCCGTCACGGCCGCGGCAGTGAGCGACGAGCTGAAGGTGCCGGCAGGCGAGGCCGGCAGCCGGACTGAGCCGAATGCGCGTCGCGCGGCGTGGAGCGGCGTGGACCAGCGGTTCGTCGAGATGCCCGTATTCGATCGCTACGCCCTCGGTGTCGGGGCGTGCGTCGAAGGACCGGCGATCGTGGAGGAAGCGTCCTCGACACTCATCCTGCCGCGCGGCAGCGTGGCCACGGTCAAGCCGTCCGGGAGCCTCATCGTCGAGCTGCCCACGATCGGCGCGTGAGATGGCGACCGATCAGATCAAGACGGAAGTGACGGGCGCGATCGGCTGGCTGACCTTCAACAATCCCGGCCGCCACAACGCCATTTCGATGGCAATGGCCGAGCACCTGCCGGCCGCCATTGCGGAATTCGAAGCCGATGAGCGCGTGCGCGCCGTGATCCTGACCGGTGCGGGCGAGAAAGCGTTTGCCGCCGGCTCGGACATTTCCGGCTTCGGCGAGTCCCGCGCAAACCCGGAAGCCAACCGCCGCTACAACGCGATCCACGAGCGCGCCTACGACGCCGTGTATCACTGCCGCAAGCCGACCATTGCCATGATCCGCGGCTACTGCATCGGCGGCGGCCTCGACTTCGCGGCGAGCTGCGATGTGCGCATCGCTGCGGCGGACGCGAGTTTTTCCGCGCCCGCAGGCAAGCTCGGCCTCGGTTACGGCTATGAAAGCGTGGTGAGGCTCAAACGCGTGTTGGGCGGCCCGGCAGCGCGCGAGCTGCTGGTGTCAGCGCGGCGCATGAATGCCGGAGAAGCTTTTCGCGTCGGCCTCGTGCATCGCGTCGTGCCGGTCGCCAACGTGTACGAAGAGACTCTCGCCTACGCTGAAACGCTCGCGGCCAACGCGCCGCTCACGCTGGCTGCGATCAAGCGCGCGCTCGTCGAGTTGGAGCGCGACGTCGACGTGCGCGACCAGGCTGCGGCGCAGAAGCTGATCGACGCGTGCTTCGCCAGCGAGGATTACGACGAAGGACGCAAGGCATTCTCCGAAAAACGCAAACCGCAATTCAAAGGAAAATAAAATGAGCGAACAAAAACAAAGGAGCGGGCCGCTTTCGCGGTTCAGCGTCGTCGATCTCACGCGCGTGCGCGCGGGCCCGACGTGCGTGCGCCAGCTCGCCGACTGGGGCGCGGACGTGATCAAGATCGAGTCGCCTCCGGCGCTGAAGATCTCCGACGGCTGGGGCGGCAACCGCCTCGGACCGGATTTCCAGAACCTGCATCGCAACAAGCGCGCGCTCACGCTGAACTTCAAGGACCCCGATGGCGTGAAGATACTGAAACAGCTCACCGACCGCGCCGATGTCGTGGTCGAGAATTTTCGGCCCGACGTGAAGTTCCGCCTCGGCATCGATTACGAGTCGCTCGCGAAAACCAATGCGAGGCTCGTCTACGGCAGCATCTCGGGCTTCGGGCAGGACGGTCCGTACGTCAACCGCCCCGGCTTCGATCAGATCGCGCAAGGCATGGGCGGGTTAATGGCGATCACCGGTGAGCCGGACGCGGGTCCCATGCGCGCAGGCATCGCGGTCGCAGACTCGAGCGCGGGTCTCTACTGCGCGATGGGCATCCTCACCGCGCTTCTCGAGCGCGAAGTCTCGGGCAAGGGCCAGTGGGTCCAGGTGTCGCTGCTGCAGGCCATGATCTCGATGCTGGACTTTCAGGCGGCGCGCTGGCTGATCGCGAAGGAGGTGCCTGAGCAAATGGGCAACGATCACCCCACGTCCATTCCGACGGGCGTCTTCCCCACCCGCGATGGCTTCATCAATATCGCAGCCGGCGAGCAGACCATGTGGACGCGGCTGTGCAAGGCGCTCGGTGCCGGGGACCTCATCGAAAAGCCGGAGTACGCGAACGGCAAGCTGCGCTCGCAGAATCGCAAGCAGTGCAATGCCGACCTGTCCCGATACACGAAGACGAAGTCGTCGAAGGCGTGGACCGAAATCCTGGAAAAAGCCAGCGTCGCTTCGGGGCCCATCTACAAGATGAACGAAGTGTTCGACGATCCGCAGGTGAAGCACCTCGG
>JAQGNH010000165.1 GCA_028291945.1 Betaproteobacteria bacterium | reverse complement strand
GCTGCGCCGATGACCGAACAATATGACTGAATCGATGCGGCGATAAGATGGATAATCGTGAATAGATCGTTCACTGGAGCGCACAATGCAGGATTTGGATCTGCGCGATCTCGCAGCTTTCGTCGCCTTGGCGCGGGCGCGCAATTTCCGCCGCGTGGCCACCGAGCAGCGGATATCGGCGTCGAGCCTGAGTCAGCGTATGCGTATGCGCGACCTCGAGGAGCGCCTGGGCGTCCGGCTGCTCAATCGCACGACTCGCAGCGTAGCGCCCACCGAAGCCGGCGAACGGCTGCTGCAGCGCCTGGCACCCGCTCTCCAGGATGTTGTGGACGCGACGCTCGATCTTCGAAACATGCGCGACGTTCCCTCGGGACGATTGCGCGTCAATGGACCCGAGCCGGCGCTGCGATTCGTTCTGGCGCCGATGGTCTCGCCCTTTCTCAAGCGCTATCCCGAGATCAATCTGAACATCGTTGCGGATTCTTCGCTGATCGATATCGTCAGCGAAGGATTCGATGCCGGAATCCGCTACGAAGAGACCCTGGCAAAGTACATGATCGCGATTTCTCTTGGCCCTCCTGAGCGATACGCGTTGGTGGCCGCGCCCTCCTTCATGAAAGGCCGCAAGCCACCGAGGCATCCGAACGAGTTGCTGGGTCAGCCGTGCATCGTGACGCGCTTCCGCAACGGCGTGCACCGCCATGGGAATTCAGGAAAGGGACGCGCACGGTCAAGCTCACACCCACCGGTCCGCTCACCGCGGCTCATCCGGAGCCGAGGATCTCTGGCGAGCGGGTCGCAAACCGCGGTATTGTAGGCATCGCGCCGAAGGTCAACGACGACGGGTATCACTACGTCACGCGGTCGCCTGCGGACGTAGTGATCGTGGCCGCCGGCGGTGAAGGCGGACACTCCGGAGTGATACTGCCGTGGGCGCTGCACAGCGAAGCTGTCTACGAAGGCGTGCGGCTGCCGGGCGGGCGGATAGCAGAATCTCTCGAACAATTCCGATTCAGGCGGTGATATGAAGACATTAAAGGCGGCAACGTGTGCCGCGTTCGCAGCAGCGTTGGTTCTGACGCTGAACGGACTGATTGAGGCTCAGAGCTATCCCGCGAAGAACATTTCGCTCGTCGTGCCGTATCCCGCAGGCGGAGGAACGGATCTCTTCGCACGCGTCATCGCGCAAGACATGGGGAAGCAGTTCGAGCGGCAGATCGTCGTGGACAACCGCAGCGGCGCGAACGGAAACGTCGGCGCGGAGCTCGTCGCGAAAGCGGCAGCCGATGGTTACACGCTTCTATATACCGCCTCGCCGATCGCGCTAAGCCGCGTGCTCTCCAAAAATGTACGCTTCGATGCGCAACGCGATCTGCGCCCCATTTCGATGACGATCTCGATTCCGCTCGTTCTCGCGGTGCACCTGTCCCTGCCCGTTCGGAACATCAGGGAGCTTGCTGCACTCGCGAAGACGAAGCCCGGTGCGCTCACCTACAGCTCTTCGGGCCCCGGTGCGAGCGGGCATGTCACCATGGAGCTCCTCAACTCCGAGACCGGTATCGACACGCGCCACGTGCCGTATCGCGGTGCGGCGCCGTCGCTGACTTCGGTGATCGCAGGCGAGACGCAGATGGCGTTCCTCGTCCCGCCGCTCGTGCAACCGCACGTGGGGACCGGAAAGCTGCGCCTCATCGCGGTGTCGAGCCGCACGCGCTCCGCCGTCTTTCCGAACGTGCCCACCGTGCAGGAGCAGGTACTGCGCGATTTCGAAGCGCTGCAGTGGCACGGCTTCTTCGCTCCGGCAGCAACTCCTGACGCCGTGATCAATCAACTGCACGGGGCCATCGTGAAGGCGCTCGGCAGCCCGCAGGTCAAATCGAGGCTCGCGGCGGAAGGCGCAAGCGTCGTCGGCAGCTCTCCCGCCGAATTCGCTGCGTTCTTTCAGAAGGAGCTCTCGAAGTGGACGGCGATCGCGAAGCGCGCGGGGATACAACCGGAGTAAAGTGGCATCTGCTCGGCTCAGCTGCCGTCATGCCGCGCGAGCAAATGAGAGGCACACGACTGGCCCTTCGTCAGGCACGGTGATATCGTTCGAGAGATCCCCCGCCCGGAGACAAAATCGATGAAGGTGCACGAGTTGGTGGCGGCTTGCGCAAAGGCCGTCGAGCCTTCCGACCCGATGAGCTCGACACGCGAAGTTCTTGAGCACCTGCACGCAAACGTCGAGGCAATCGAGCACGCACTCGGCTACATCTCAGGTATCGGCGGCAACGCACGCCAGGCGGTGGAGACATTTTAGAGCTGCCACGCCGGATGTGAACCCGGAAACGCTCGAAGAACATGCACTCGATTGGCAATTGTACGAACGTTTCGCACGCGTTGCATCGAACGCGCCAAGCGCACCGCTTCTCTGAAGCACCCGGCTTAGCGCTACTTCACAGCTGGTCTAAGCTTTGAAGTTCGACGTGCGAGTTACGAGTTTGCGGCTGCTTGCAGGCGGTTACGAACGGCAGCCTTGAACTCGCGTCGCATCCAGGCGACATCCTTACGCCCGAAGTGTGAGTTCTAAGAAAATGCCGTCACCGCCGTAAATCCTGCTCGTAGTCGTGCGAGACTACGACGCATGGGCTTACCTCCACTTGACGCTGTATCCGCAGACGCGCGCGAGCATGAAGTACGGATGCTGGTCGATCTAGTACGGCTCTCGCGGGTGACTCTGCTTTTTGCCGAAAGCGGTTCGGACAAAAGCGGCTTCGTGCGATCGGGTGTGATGCCTCTGTTGCAGCACGACCGCGGTGGCACGGTGAAACAAGTCGCTGTGTTGCTCGATTGGTGGGAGAAGGTGCCGCTGGCTGTTTTGAATGCGCGCATCGACGAGGCGCTCGCACGGATGGTTGGCGACGCGGCCCACGCAATGGGGGATCATGCGTCCGCCGATTCACTCTGCGCACGGCTCGCTGCGCGGCAGCGGGCCTTCGACTGCACGTTCATTATCATTTTCGACCGTTTCGAAGAATATCTTGCAGCGCCCGCAGACAGGCCCGACGTTCGCGATTTCGAGGCGCAATTCGTCGAAGCCGTGAACAGCGGCACGCTCGCCGCGAATTTTCTGCTGTCGCTCGACGAAGACGCCGCGCCGCTGCTTGCACGCTTGCGCGAGCGCATTCCGGGGCTCGGTGATGCGCGGGTACGCCTCCCGAAAGTCGACGCTGAGCACGCTGTGCGCCTCCCCGCGCATCCACCGGCATTGGCCGATCAACTCGTCGGGTCACGCGCAGCAGCCGGTCAGCGCGACACATCCAGTGCGCAGATCTCGCGCCATGATGCTCCGCGTTCACGTGCAGTCGAAGAAGCCGGCGACGAGCGCCAGCCCGGAATTGCAAGCGCGCGCGAACCGGTCGGCCCGATCGCCGACATCGTTCCTGAGCGGCACGACCCGGTTGCAGAAACAACTGTAGTCCGCGCGCGAAGCCACGCAGCAACGCGCGCTGCCGAGGCGTCGTCGCGATCGGGTTGGCGCAGTGCATCGATTATGGTGGCCATCATGGTCGCAGTGCTTTCGTTGCTCGTGATGCTCGCCACGCGGCACGGCAGCGGACCTGCGCCTGACGGAGCCACGCCCGGCGCGACGCTGCCTGCTCAGAACGACGCGAAAGCCGGGCGCGACGAACAGGCGCAGACCGATCCGCCGGCGCGACCCGGAGACGAAAGTCGGCTCAGGTCGGAGGAGGCGCACGCCACCCCGAAGGGCAACGCACGGAATCCGATCGAGTCCGCGGCGAGCCCGCCGGCAGAGACGCCGAGCACGGGAACGTTGTCTCACGAAGCAGTCGGCGGCAGTGACGCATCAAAAGTGCCCGCACCCGAAAAGCCTCTGGCGTCTGCTCCGCCGCCTGCACAGGCACGCAAAGCAGAGAACCCGCGGGCGGCAGCAAGCGAGCCAGCCGCTCCGCTGCTCTACATCAATGTGCGGAGCGAAGCGCAGCGCGCAGACGCTGAGCGCTTGATCGAGCCTCTTGCACGCCACGGAATACGTGTGAGTGGAATCAAAGTCGTGAGTGCAGGTCCGCCCGTGTCCGATCTGCGCTACTTCCGTTCCGCGGATCGCGCGGAAGCGCTTAGAATTAACCACGCTCTCGACGTGGTGGGTACGCCTGCTCAGCACCTCAAATACATTGGTGGGGTCGAGGAGCAGGCACCGCGGCGTCAATACGAGCTCTGGTTGCCTCCACCCACCTGATACCCAGCAACAACACTAAGGCACGTGAGGGGCCATGGAAAAGACAATGAAGGTGATAAGCCCGGAAGGCCTGCCGCTCGGCGCAACAGGCCGAGTCAGCCGCCAGTTGGACAACCTCGAGGGCAAGACCATCGGCGAGGTGTACAACAATCACTTCAAGGGCGAGTTGATGTTTCGTACGTATCGTCGCCTCTTGAAGCAAAAATATCCGGGCATCAAAATCATTCCGTACGACCAGTTTCCCATCGTCTATGTGGGTGGTGACGCGGCGTCGCAGAAAAGAATCGCGAAGGAAATAGCGGCGATCGCGAAGGAGAAAGGCTGTCACGCCATCATCACGGGCAATGGCGGATGAGGGACGTGCACCCCGGCCTCGGTGAGGCCGGCTGTAGAAGCAGAAAAACTCGGCATTCCCGGTGTCGTGGTCACCACCACGGGATTCACGACGATCGCCAAAGCCGCGGCGAAGGCCGAAGGCATGACCGATGTGAGAATCGCGGAATATCCCGGTGCAGTGGGCGTGCATGCTGAAGAGCTCGTAGTAAGAAACGTTGAGAACGTTCTGTTCGATCGCATCGTCGAGCAACTGACGAAGCCGCTCAATGCCGCTTCGTCATCCCGGACCGACGATGTGCGATCCGGGACCGCGACCCAGGGAAAACGGGCCGCAGATGACATCGTCTACGAAGGCTCATTCGAGGACGTCAACGACTACTTCAGGAGCCGGGAGTGGACGGACGGGTTGCCGATCATTCCACCGACGATCGAGAAAGTTGAAGCGTTCCTGAAGTACACGGAGCGCGCGCCGGACGAACGCATTGCAGTACTCCCGCAAGGAAATCTTCAAGCAGTGGCGTGGAACATCGCGGCAAACGCCGTGATGGCAGGATGTCGTCCCGACTCGATGCCGCTGCTCATCGCGGCTGTCGAAGCGATCGCGGACAACACCTACAACCTGAACAACATCGGCACGACGTGGGGTGTGCTGCCCTTTCTGCTGATCAATGGCCCCGCCGCTGAACGATTGGGAATCGAGAACGGCGGACAGCTCATTTCAAAAGGAGCGAACCCCGCAATCGGCCGCGCGCTCGGGCTGATCATCAAGAACATCGCCGGATACAAGCTCGGCAGGAACTACATGGGAACGTTCGGGTACCAAAACAATTTCGTCATTGCCGAAAACGAGAACGAGAGCCCGTGGGAGCCCTACCACGTCGAACATGGTTTCCGGAAAGAAGACACGACCGTGACGGCGTGCGGCACCGTCACCTGGGGTTGGCCTCCCGCGATCTACGGAACGCCCGACAAGACCGCCGCGCAGACTGCACTCGAGTTCCTCAGTCTCGAGCTCACGAAGAAGCCCTGCCTTGCCCGGCTCGCGGAACGAGGCCCGAATGGATTCCAGAACATGATCACGGTCCTTCTGGCGCCCCCGGTCGCGAAGTCACTTGCGAGTGCGGGTTACTCGAAGCAGAAAATACGAGAGTACCTCTACGAGCATGCGCGCGTGACCTACAAGGAGCTCGAGTTTGTCCTGAAGTACGGACATTCCGAGGCATTCACGATTCCTGACGCCGTGAAGCGCGGCATCTATCCTGAGGAATATCTGGGAAGCGAAGACAAGCTCGTCAGAGTGGTTCCGAGTCCCGACGTGATCAACATCGTCGTATGCGGCGATCCCAACCGCAACAGGGTGATGGTGTTGTGGGGCGGATACGTGAATCCAGTGACGAGGAAAGTGGAGCTCCGGTTGGCCTGAGCGCGCTTCGAATCCGCTCGCCGTGGCGACCAGCTCATCGACGGCTCGGAAGGACGCAGCGCCTACCT
>JAQGNH010000161.1 GCA_028291945.1 Betaproteobacteria bacterium | reverse complement strand
CGGTGCGTGTGGCTACATCCACTCTGCCGTGGTCATCGCAGTGGTCCTGGTGGACATGGTGCAGGTGCCCGGCCACCACATAGTCGGTGTGATCGCCGTGCGGCACGGCCTCGTGGCCACAGCCGGGACCGTGTCGATGCCCGGGTGCGTGACCTGCACACTCGTGACCGCCGGTGCATCGGTCCGGATTCTCCGCACCCACTGCAATCACGTGTTCGGTCACTGTGCCGCCCTCCTGGTGATGCAGGTGTCCGTCGTGCAAATAATCGATATGACCGGCGTGGCGGACAGCCGTGTGGCCGCAACCGCTGCCGTGGTGGTGATCGTGGGGCTGGTGCGTGTGTTGCATGAGTTACCTCCATCGAAACGGCTCAAGGTCCGCGCAATATAGGGGGTTCGCAGTGCAGTTTGCGTCGAGGGGAGGCGCAGAAGAATGCTCCGAAGACTCAATTCGATGACCCGGCGGATCACGAAGCAACGGCTGCGTTCCATTGGCACTGTGCGGCCAGAGCAGTTTGCGCTGCGACTTCTCATGGGAACGTAGTCTATGCACGCAAAACCACGTTGCATCAGCGAGCCGGTCACTCATCAGTTTTCACACGCTTTGTGTGCTGAAGTTGATCAGCGTGGTGCAAAAAAAGCACTTCAGCCGGTGATTTCATGTCGCCGCCTTCGGCAGCAACCGACCTTTCACGATGAGACGTACGGTCGCAACCGCAATCAGTCCGACCACGATGTTGGCCGCGACAAAGAGGTACGGTGCGATCAACGCGACAGCTTCTGTGGTCCCGCGTTCTATCATGTCGAGCGGTACGGCAGCAAGCGCGGTGGCGCCGAATGTGAAAGCCCAATAGGACGGGGCAAAGGGTTGTTGCCGCATCCAGGGCAGCAGACGCAGCAGCAGAAGCGCCTGGAGCAATCCGTACCCCAACATGGCATACGCGAGCAGGTCGGGTGTACCGGTGGTCACACTGAGGTAGGCGACGCCTCCGACTACCGGTGGCGCGAGCTGGATTCCGAGGGTTGGCCGCAGCGGCGCAGGCATGCTGGTCACAGTGTACAGCCGATGCAGCAGAACCGATTCGATCGCGAGCCAGGAAAACAGCCCGGCGCCGAAGGCGAGCTGTCCCCAATCGCGATAGCCGAGGGCAGCGGCGGTTGTTGCCGTGACGAAGGCACCGGCGACGGTAGGCAGATAAAGGACCGGCGTCGTGGCGCTGGGGTCGCGGCCGCCTTGCCACAGGATTCCCGTTCGCCACACGGCGAAAGCGAGCGTGAAGACCGCTCCAAGGACGAACGCGATCTGCGCAGCGAGCCGCGAATAGGGAAGGGCAGCCATGGAGATTAGCATCGTGGCGACGCCAATGAGCCCCACGAAGCAACACTGGATCGGATGCTCGAGCTCTTGAAGCGCGTCTTCGCGCGCGTAGATCCATTTGGCCGCATAAAGAGCCAGCATGAGCGCCCAAACGATCCCGGCGATGAGCATCAAAGCTTCGCCGATGACGGACGGCAGCTGCCAAACCCGCGCCGCGACGCGCCATGCGCCGCCCAGCCCAGCGAGGCCCAGAACGATCCCGAAAAACGAGGCGGGCACGGCGATGTGGGCCTTGCGTGAGGATTGCCGCGCGCCGATGACGGCCTCTACTCGCTCGCGCTGGATTTCCTGCTGGCGACTCTGGGACGTTTGCATGACCAGAGGTTGCGCTGCGCGGGTGACCTCAGCGTTTCGCCATAGCGCGGGCGGGTCGCATTTGACACCATTGCCTACCCGTTACGCGTCACATTACCTTGAGAAGAGCGGGCCAGCTCCGGCCAGGGGCACATTTCGACTCGAGATTAAAGTGGACCTGACCGGACCTGACCCTATTTCCCCGGCTTGGTTTCGCTTGACGCCTTTGCTGCTTCGTCTCCGCGTTTGTCATTGCCTGGAATGTCGATTGGTGTCACTTCGACGGGCACGACGCCGTGCTTTTCCATGCCGAGTTCCCGAGCAGCCTGAGGTGCGACATCGACGATGCGGTCCTTCACGTAAGGACCGCGGTCTTTGATCTTTACGACGGTACTCTTTCCGTTCTTGAGGTTTTTCACGCGTGCCGTTGTGCCGAGTGGCAGCGTTTTGCTCGCAGCAGAGTTAGATTCGGATTTGAACGGCGTGCCGTCAGCGGTCTTTTTTCCCTCGAATTTGCGGCTATAGATAGAGGCCTTGCCAACGCGTTTTTTGCCCAGATGCCGAGCGTGCGCCTGCCGATGCGCCTTGGATGGAGCAGCGCTGTCGCTTGCGGGTGAATGCTCTGCTGCCGTCGCGTGTGGTAAGCAGCAGCCGAAGATCAGCAAGAGGGCGGTCCGACGGATCATCCGTGATGCTCTGCCGGGTACGGATAAGGACGAGGATAGGTGACAGAACCCGCGCCGGTCTTGATTCTGCCGGCGCGATGTGCAGCCGGCGTCCGCGAGATTATTTGGCCATTCGATACCCGAGCGCAAGCAGCAGCGCTGTGCCGATGCCCCATGCGCCATTGACCACGACTCCCGTGATCATGCTGTGGGCCTGCCAGCCCGCCGCAACCGGTAAGGCCTTCAATGGCGCCACGATGAACCACGCGACCAGGGTCGGAAAAATGGCGCCAAAACCAAACGCATATATCCAAAAGCGGATGCCTCGCGGAAAATGTTCTTCAACCCGCGCAAGAAACATGCCCCATACGCCACCCCAGAACGAGAGCGAGATCACCTGAGGAACGCCAAGCGGTCCGGTGGCGCTGGCTGAGTAGATGTTCGCTTTTGTGAAACCAACTTGGGCGAGGATAGCCAGGACCGGTTGGTGAAACAGCAAAACAGCAAGAAAGCCTGCGACGAAGCCGAACACGAGCTTGCGGCCAGAAGCTGGCCGCTTCAATCCGGCCGTATGTGCGGTAGTCATGTGTCATCCAGCGTCACGGGAACTCGAGTGCAGCTTGCGTCCAGGTAGCGCGTAGAAGAATGCTCAGAAGACTCAACTCGATGGCCGGGCGGATCAAGCTCGCGAAAGAAGAACGAGATCGTGTGGGCAGGCGTGCGCCTTGGCGTCATGGCGCGACGGTCGCAGAGTCAGCATCAACCGCCACATACATGCGACTGCTGTTTTCAAGGCAAGTGAAGATCCGCTTTGTTGGGAGTAGCGCTTCGCGATGTGCTGCCGTCGGCGAGAAGCGGCACTTGCGGCAGGTGCACCTGAGCAAATACTAAACAGCTCACGCGACACACCGTGTCGTTTCTAAAAGGTTGGCTCGGCGCCTGAATGCCGATCTCGTCAACCGAAGGATCGCAGTCGTACGGACTATGCCGAACAGCAGAATTGTAACGGCACGCACGTAAGCTCATTTCGATGCTTCACATTCATAACGAAGATGTCGCGCGTCGCGGGTTCTTGAAATTCGGAGGCGGGTGTTTGGGTACCGCATCGATGGCGGGTCCAGCATCCGGCTGGGCGCTTACGCTGACAATTACGTGCGAGCGATCGATCGACTAATACGTTAGAAGAAGGGCGCGCTGAAACCTGCGCGTTATCAGACCGAGCGCAATCGCGCTCGCTCGCGCATTAATCAGGAGAGGATTATGAAATCGGCTTCACTCGTATGCGGTCTGCTGATGACCGCGATGTGCATCATATGTTCCGCGCCTGCGCAGGCTGACCGCGGCCGCGATGGCAAGCAGGACGAATTTCCCCGGCCTTTGGTGATCGGCCATCGCGGCACGCACGGTTATCTACCGGCGCATACGCTGGAGGGCTACGCGCTGGCGATCGAGCTCGGCGCCGACTTCATCGAGCCCGATCTCGTTGCGACCAAGGATGGACATCTGATCGCTCGCCATGAGCCAAACATGATCGCCACCACAGACGTGGCGAGCCGGCCTGAGTTCGCCTCGCGTAAACGCACTGCAGTCATCGACGGCTTCCCGGAGGTTGGCTTCTTTGCTTCGGACTTTACCTTGGCCGAGATCAAGCGGCTGCGCGCGGTGCAGGACTTCGCCGAGCGTCCGCAGCAATTGAACGGCAAATTCGAGATCCCGACGCTGGAGGAGATCATCGCGCTCGCGAAGCGCAAGGCCGAGGAGAAGGGTCGCCCCATCGGCATCTATCCGGAGACCAAGCACCCGACCTACCACAAGTCGATCGGCCTGCCGCTCGAGAAGCGCCTGGTGGACGTGCTCGCTGCTGCGGGCTGGAACCGCCGCGACGCCCCGGTTTTTCTCCAGTCCTTTGAGCCTTCGAGCCTGAAGGAGCTACGCAAGCTGAGCCCCGTACGTTCGATTCAGCTGGTCGACGCGAATGATGTCAACGCCGACGGGAGCCTCGACTTCACGGCGCCCTTTAACCGGCCGTTCGATTGGACGGCATCGGGCGATCCGCAGCTGCTCGCGCGTACTTTCGCGTTTCTCGTCACTGACGAGGGCATGAAGGAAGTGAAGACGTACGCCGACGGCATCGGTCCGTGGAAGCGCTACATCGTGAGCTCGGTCGCGGCGGGTCTGCCGGGCCCGGGCGAAGCGAGCCGCAAACTTCTCCCGGCTAATAATCTGATCGAGCGCGCGCACAAAATCGGCCTGCTTGTGCACACCTGGACTTTCCGCAACGAGCAGAAGCGCTTGGTTTCCGACTACGCAGGCAACCCGGTGAACGAGTATCTCCAGTTCTATCGGCTCGGCATCGACGGCGTGTTTTCTGATTTTGCCGACACGGCAGTCGTGGCGCGTGTCCTGTTCGAGCTTGAAAGCAATCCGGACGCCGGCCGCTGCCTCACTGGAGATCGCAACGGAGCGATGCGCCATCGCCCCGAATGTCCTCCGGGGCTGGGCGATTAAAGTTCGCGCGACGCGGAATCACGCGCTCATACGATGCGCCCTCATTGAAACAGAAAGTAGGCAAGGTCCGCGTTGCGTCGGAAGCGCGTGGCTTGGGGTAATGCCTCTTTGTAGTTGTAGATGATGAGCGGCACATCTGATTCGTGAAGAGAGCCGTGCGAGCGATACGTACTCTCGAGCGCCTCGAACTCGCCCGTGAGCTCCCCAAACACGGTGTCCTGGTCGCCGGTCACCACCAGCTCGCCGATCCGCTCGGGCATGAGGCCGAACTCGGCGGCGGCCTCTTCGCGCGTCATGACCGACTCGATGCCTTCGAGCTCAAGTATGCGTTTCCGGATCGCCGGCAGATCGTCCAGGGCATTGAGCCAGACGTAAGCCGTGCCGCCAAACGTGCGGTGGTGTTTGACGTAGCGGTCTTTCTCGGCAGATAGAGCGAAGCGCACCGGCGCGCCGCGTGCGCCCAGCGCCTTGTCGAGATCCCAGCAGCGCTTCTTGTAATTCATGCCGTGGTCGGCCGTGAGAAAGAATGCCGCGTCCGGCGCCGCTTCGGCGGCTTCGCCGATCAATCGATCGAGCGTGCGCAGGTGTTTCTGCGACTCGATGCGGTCCGGTGCCCACATATGCATCGGGTAGTCCGTCGTATGCACGTAGAGCACGCCGATCTCGGGTCGCGTGCGAAGGAGATCCGCGGCGACTTTCCACAGCCAGTAATTGATTTCACGGCTGTAGATGTTGCCGGGCTCGCCGTAGCGCGTGACGAATTCGGGCGGAGGATTTTCTGCGGCGATGGCGATCTCCGCGTCCTTCGCGAGCAGGTTGATCGTTTTCTTCTTGCACGTCAGAAGGGCCGACTTCACACCCTCGCGTGCGGCACGCTCGCTCAACGTGGGTTTCAGAAGGAATGCAGCGCTCTCCATGTAATCCGCTTCGCCGGTTTGCTCGTTGTAATAGGAATTACCCGTGAGGCCATGCTCGCTGGGCAACACGCCGCAGCTGATCGACACGTTGTTCACATTCGTGACGGTCGGCATGATCGCTTTCACGTCGTAGCGAACGCCGCTTCGGGCCATGCTTTCGACAGCCGGCATCGGCTGGGCGGCGAGGTAGTCAAGGCCGAAGCCGTCGATCATTCCAATCACGATGCGCTGCTGAGGTATAGAGCTTTTCATTCGATTTCCCCGTTGAGTATCATTCATTGAGTGTCATCCAATCTCCCCGCTCATGAAGTCCCGAACGGTCGGGTCCTGCGGGTCCAGCAGAATCTCGTCGCGCGTGCCGGCGGCAAGCACTTCGCCATCCAGCATGAATACGCAGTGGTCCGCAATGCGACGCGCCTGCGCGATGTTGTGTGTGACCACCACGATCGTGTAGTCGCGCTTGAGCTCGCGGATGAGCCGCTCGATGACGGTCGTCGCGCGCGGATCCAGCGCGCTGCAGGGCTCGTCCATCAGCACGATCGAGGGCTCGACGGCGAGCGTGCGTGCCAGGCACAGGCGTTGCTGCTGGCCGCCCGAAAGCGTGTCAGCGGATGCCTTCAGGCGGTCCCACACTTCGTCCCACAATCCGACGAGCGCGAGATAGCGCTGCGCGTGCGTCTCGCGATCGCGCACGTAACCGTGATAGCGCGCGCCGAAGAGCACGTTCTCGGCGATTGACATGGGGAACGGCGTGGGCCGCTGCTGCAGCATGCCGATGTGCGTTCTCACCCAGCTCGCGGACACGTCCGTGTCGTAGATCTCGCGACGGTCGAGCAGCACCCGCCCGGATTGGACGCGTGCGCCGGGGATGAGCTCGAGGGTGCGGTTGAGTGCGCGCAGCAGCGTCGATTTCCCGCAGCCCGACGGGCCCATGATCGCAGTCACCTGATTGCGCGGGAACGCGACAGTCGCGCTTCGAACGCGCACGCTCGCGCCGTACGAGAGCGTGAGATCGCGTGCTTCGAGCGCATACGCGTCGGCGCGACTTCCGATCAAGGCGTCCCGAGGTAACGGCATGTTCATCGTTCAGACCTCCTTGCGACGCCGCAGCAGCAAGGCGACTGTGCTGACAACGAGCACGAGCAACACGAGGACGAGCGCAGTTCCGAACGCATAAGGGGTCGCACCGATCTCGCTCGTGACGAAATAAAGATGGGTGGGCAGCGCCATGACGGGCTTGCCGAGGCCCAGCGTGTCCTTGGTGAACACGGTCGCCGCGGTGTAGAGGAGCGGCGCAGCTGCGCCGAGCGCGTGGACCGCGGCAAGCACGATGCCGGTTAGTATCGCCGGCCACGCGATCGGCCACACGACGCGCGCAAAGAGATACGCATGCGATACGCCGAGGGCATGCGCGGCTTCGCGCACGCCGCTATCGACAGCGCGCAGCGCCTCGTGCGTTGCGATCAGGATGAGCGGCAACATGACGAACCCGAGCGTGAGTCCACCAGCGACGAGCGAGATCTTGAGTCCGAGCGCGACCACGAGCAGCGCGTAACCGAACATGCTGTAGACGAGCCCGGGAACGGCCGCGAGCGACTCGATGCAGAATCGCGACACGCGTTCCAGCATCGCCGAGCGATTGAACTCGGCAAGATAGATTGCACCGCCGAAGCCGAGGCTCAGCGATACCGCCAGGCCAAGACCGACGAGCGCGAGGCTGCCCTTGATCGCGGGCCAGATGCCGCCTTTGCCGTCGAGCGAGCTGCCGCGAGGCGGGTCGAAGAGGAATTCCGGCGTAAGCGCGGACCCTCCATGCCAGGCGAGGTAGATGACGATCGCAACGGGCACCAGCACGCCGATCCCGCCGCCGATCCACGCGACGGTGCGGTAAATCGCGTCGCTGACTGCAGTGCGATCGCGCGCGGGCCCCTGCGCAAAAGCGCTCGCGTGCTCTGCACGTGCGAGGTGGTATAGATCAGTTACGTCCGGCACCGATAAATTTCCGCTTGATCTGCAGCACGAGGAGATTGATTGCGATGACGCTCAACATCAGGAGCAGCCCTGCCGAGAAGAGCGCGTAATAGCGTTCCGAGTGGATCGCCGACTCGCCGAGATCGGTCGCGATGAGGGCGGTCAGCGGCTGACCGCGGCTGAGCAGCCCGTCGGGGAAGATCGGCGAGTTACCGGCGAGCATCAGGACTGCGAGGGTCTCACCGAGGCCGCGGCCCATGCCGAGTATGACGCCGGCCAGCACGCCCGGCGTTGCTTTCCGCAGCGTGACCCGGGAGAACGCATACCATCGGCTCACGCCGAGCGAGAGGCCGGCACGCCGCAGATCGCGCCCGACCAGTGACAGCGCCTCTGCGGCGCTTGCGGCGATGAACGGCAGCACCATGAGCGCGAGCACGACTGCGGCGATCAGGATCGTCTCTCCGGTGGGAAGCCACCTTTCCAGCAGCGGGACGAGGGTTGCGTATCCGACGAAGCCGTAAACGACGGCCGGTATGCCCGCGAGGAGCTGCAGCATGGGTTCTGCAAGCGATCGCACGGCGGGCGGCGCAATCTCCGAGAGGAATACAGCGATCACCAGCGCAAGCGGCGTCGCGAGTGCGACGGCGAGCCCCACGATGAGCAGAGTCGCGACCCACGCATGACCGATCCCGTATTTCGGCGGCTGGCCGCTCGGATCCCAGCGCTCGAAAAACAGGAAGTCCGAGAGCGACAGTCCTGGCGCCGGCGGCAGGCGCGATTCGGAAACGATGAAGCCGACGATCAGCGCAAGCAGTGCGACTGCTACGCACAGCGCCAGCAGAGATCCGCGCCGCAGAAGAGCGTCGCCCAGGGTGTCATACATGCGGCGATCTCAACGAACCGCGCGCACAGGCACGAAGCCCATCTCCCTGACGGTGGCCTGGCAGTCCCCGAGCACGTATTCGACGAATCGCTGCACTTTTGCAGGCGCATTCGCCTTCGCCACGATCAGCATGGGACGGTTGAGCGCGTACTTGCCGTTGATGATGTTCTCCTGAGTCGGAGTCACACCGTCGACCGCGTACATCTTCAGCTGCGAATCCTGGCCCACCGCGCCGGCCGACACGAACGCGATAGCGGCATCGTTCGTCTCGAGCTTCCTGATAAGCGCCGCGGTCGAAGGGAATTGCAGCCTGCCTGCAGCGAGGCGCTGCTCTTTCATGACCCGCTCCTGGAAGATCTCTGTGACGCCGCCGCTCGCATCGCGCGTGAGCAGCACCATCGTCTTGCTCGGCAGACGGCTGTCGAGGGCCGACAGCTGCTGCATCTGTCCTGAGAAAATGCCGGCGAGCTCCGCGGAGCTGAAGCCCTGCTTTGCCTTCGCGAGGGGATTGGTCGTATTCGTAGCGATCGCCACCGCATCGCGAGCGAACACGTGCATCGCAGGCTGGTTGAGCGACGTGATCTCGGTGTCCTTGAGATCGCGCGAAACCAGTCCAACGTCGATCGTGCCGTTCAGCAGTCCTTTTACGCCGAAGCCCGACCCGCCGCCGGTCACGTAGACCACCGTTTGCTCTTTTCCGGCCGCGGGATCGACCTTATCCCAGGTCGTGTACTTCTCCATGAAATGCGCTGCGCACGTGGAGATGATCGGCAGAGCGGTGGTCGAGCCGCCTACGCGTATGGACGCATCCTGGGCGTGGGCGGCTGCGGCAGCAAAGGCGAGCAGCGCGGCAGCGCTGAGGCGAGAGTTCGTTGGCATGATCCTTCCCTTGAACGGAAGCGACACACCATACCTGTCCCGTATTGCGCTTTTGCTACAGCTTTGTGACCGGCTCGCGCGGTTTGCAGCGCGAACGCATCCCACTGTTGCCCTGATCGCTGTGGTTCGGTGCAGCTCGCTCTTCAGTTAATCTCGAGCGATGCGATCTTTCCGCCAGCGGCCACGAGGCTGAGTTCAAGTGTCACAGGAAAGTTCCCGTGAGTTGCGCCTTGAAAACGGTCCTTGGAAAAAAAAGGGCGTCGTGTCGAATTCAGAGGGAGCCGAACGACTATAGGCTGTTGCAACCACACACCGGCCATCAACCAACGACAAAAGGCAATACGATCCAACTCGTGGATTGACCACGGATGTATGGAAGCACAGTTCAAATCAACCGCAAGGAGCAACTGATTATGCCGAAAGTAAAACCTGTCCCGGATGCGATGCACACCGTGACGCCGCACCTTATTTGCGCCGGCGCCGCCGACGCGATCGAGTTCTACAAGAAGGCGTTCAAAGCCGTGGAAGAGAGCCGATTGCCAGGGCCCCAGGGCAGACTCATGCACGCCATGATCCGTATCGAAGGCTCGGCCGTGATGCTGGTCGACGAAATGCCGGAGTGCGGCGCGCTTGGCCCGCGGTCGCTAAAGGGATCGCCAGTCACGATCCACCTCTATGTCGAGGACGTGGACGCCTTCGTCCGGCGCGCCGTGGATGCGGGCGCGAAAATCACGATGCCGGTCGCTGACATGTTCTGGGGTGATCGTTATGGCAAGCTCGAAGATCCCTTCGGTCACCATTGGTCGGTCGCCACACACGTGCGCGATGTGAGTCCGGAAGAGATGCAGAAGGCAATGCAGAAGATGGGGGCTAAAGAGACTGTATAAGCAATATCGCGAGACGCGAAAGAAAACGCGTCTCGTCAGCAGCGAGAAACCGTAAACCAACACAGCATGAGGGCAGTACCCATGAGATATGTAGATGGATATGTAGTACCCGTCCCGAAGAAGAAACTGGAAGCGTACCGGCGCATGGCACAGAAGGCGAGCAAGGTCTGGCGGGAACACGGCGCGCTCGAAGTCGTTGAATGTGTGGCCGACGACGTGAAGCCGGGCAAGTCGACGTCCTTTCCGCAAGCGGTGAAGCTGAAACCCGGAGAGACGGTGGTGTTCTCGTACATCGTGTACAAGTCGCGCGCGCAGCGCGACCGCGTCAATGCCAAGGTGATGAAAGACGTACGAATCAAAGCGATGATGGGTGACCTCAAAGACATGCCTTTCGACGCGAAGCGCATGTTCTGGGGCGGATTCAAGGTTCTGGTCAACGCCTAGAGCGGTAAGGAGAAAATACGATGCGATACTTGAAATACGTATGCCTCGGTTATATTGAGGCGGGCAAGTTCGAGAACATGCCCGAAAGCGAGCGCAACGGCATGCTCGATGGCTGCTTTGCCTATGACGACGTGCTGCGCAGCAACGGGCACTTCGCCGGAGGTGAAGCGCTCCAGCCCGCGAGCACCGCGGTAACCCTGCGCTTCCAGGGCGGTAAGGTGACGGTTACGGACGGCCCGTACGCCGAGACCAAGGAGCAGATCGGTGGCATCCTGATCCTCGAAGCCAGGAGCCTCGATCATGCCATCGAGTTGATGTCGAAGCACCCCGGTGTGCGCAGCGGCCCCTTCGAGATTCGCCCGGCCGCGGACCTGAGCGAGATGATCCGCGAGAGCGAGCAGCGCCGATCCGCGGTGAAGGGATGATCGTCATGTAGGTCAATCGACACGTATTTGCATTTGCGTCGCTTGAGACACAACGCGTGTCTGCCGACATACGTGCGACGCAAGTGCGTCAGAGACTGGCCCGAACGATTCCAAGAGCTTCAGCGGAGTTGGAGTAAGACATCGACCTTGCACGGCAAGGTGGTGGAGCGATCAGACTGTTTGCGAAAGGAGCGGACCATGATCCTGGGAATGTCGGCATCTACGTTTACGCTGGTTCACGTTGCCTTGAGTGTGGTGGGAATTTTCGCGGGGCTCGTGGTCCTGTTCGGCATGTTCAGCTCGAAAAGGCTCGAGGGCTGGACGGCGCTGTTTCTTGCAACCACGGTTTTGACGAGCTTGACCGGGTTCTTCTTTCCGGGTGATCAGATTCTGCCGTCGCACATCGTCGGCCTCATATCATTGGCTGTACTGGCGATTGCCATTTTCGCACTCTACTCCCGCGACCTGGCGGGACGCTGGCGCTCGATTTACGTGGTTGGGGCTGTGCTGGCGCTTTACTTGAATGTGTTCGTCGGCGTTGTCCAGTCGTTCCTCAAAGTCCCGATGCTGAATGCGCTGGCACCGACGCAATCGGAGCCGCCGTTCGTTATCGCGCAGTTCGCCGTGCTTGCTATCTTCGTCGTGCTTGGCCTCATGGCGGTACGATGGTTTCGCCCTCGAGCGAGCGCACCTGCGTTCAGCGCGGTTTGAACTCGTGATCGCGAACAGCGCTTAAGACAAGGCGCCGTCGCATTCCGGCGATGACGTTCGTTTACGTCTCGGCTTGGAACACCGGCGGCAAGCCGATGT
>JAQGNH010000133.1 GCA_028291945.1 Betaproteobacteria bacterium | reverse complement strand
TCTGCGCCGGCGCGCCGCCCTTGTACGTCACGGGCGTGAGGTCGACGCCCGTATACATCATGAACATCTGCCCGCGCATGTAATGCCCGCCGCCGGGACCTGTCGTGCCAAAGTGCAGCTTGCCTGGGTGTGCTTTGGCGAGCGCGATGAGCTGCTTCACACTTTTAGCCGGCACCGACGGATGCACTGTAAGCACATTGGGTTGAAACACAGTCAGTACGATCGGGGCGAAATCGCGCCGCCCGTCGTAGGGCAGCTTCTTGTAAATGACGAGCCCCGCAGCAAGCGGCGTATTGCTGCTGAACAAGAGGGTGTATCCGTCCGGCGGCGCCTTGGCGACATACGCAGCAGCGATATTGCCCGCGGCTCCCGCTCGGTTGTCCACGATGAACGGCTGTCCGAGCGATTTGTTGAGCTCTTGCGCGAGCAGACGCGCGGTCAGATCGATGCTGCCGCCTGCTGCAAAGCCCACGACCAGGCGTACCGGCTTGGTGGGATAGCTCTGCGCTTGCGCAGCAGGCACAAAGAACGAAGCCCACAGAACCGCAAATCGCGCGATGCCTCCCGTCATGTCCTCTCCTCTCGGAACAACATTTATCGGCTGTACCAGCGCCGATTAAAGCTCGAATCCATCGCTCCAACTCGCGACGTTGGCGATTCGGTCGAAGGCCATGCACTGCTCGAATAGACTGCGAGCTACCGTAGAACCCCACACGGGTAGCGCGAGATCCATGAACTTGTCGTGGATCTCCTCTATCGTATTTGGCTTTTCAGGCTCGCCGTGGACGATGTCGCATCGACCCTCGAATGCCGAACCATTGTCCATGAGGATCACCACGGTGCAGTCCCAAGCGCAGCAGGCACTACCTGTATCCCGGGGTGACCTTTCGAGAGCGTGTTCCCCTCGTCGAGCTCGTGCCAGGTCCCTGCAATGCCGTTCAGGAACGCGGCACAGAGCTCATTGGACCTCGCACCGCCGCCTATGATCCATGCCGTACCCGGAGCCGCGCTGCTCAAGTGCACAGGAGCGTACGCCACCATCTCCGGCGCTCTCATCCCCGCGCCAATGACTCCGATGCAATCCGCGAGTATCCACTTGCTGCGCTCCAGTACATTCAGCGGTAGATCCTCGGCTCTGAACGAGCTTGCGAAGTGGGCGAGGCTATCGAGGTAGTCAGGATCTCGTAACAAGGTCATCACTCAGCGTACGGCGGAGCGGCGTCGTAAATTTCGCGGTGATTTTTTGATGAGCCGCCATCGCAGATTCGTCCTTGGCGCGAGCGTCGCTTGTTGGACTGCGCGTTCTTCTTCCTTCTGAAACTAGCGTACGACTTGTCGGCACGTCAACGTAAGCTCTTCGATGAAGCAGCGGCACCCTATTCTGGTGCGTTGCACTTCGAACATGCGTGCGATCAAACCTTTTCAGCGGCAGACACAATGGAAGAAGCGTAGACACTCCTTAGAATGAAACGTGCTTATAACATTCGGGACGTCTTCGATAAACGCAGCTCTGAACCCGTGGAAGCGAGGCTATGAAATTCATGTGGAGAACAAAAATGACGAGAGTCCTTATCGGACGCAGTGTTCTGTTGATGCTCGTGCTCGTAACGGGAGTGTCCGCACAGACTTACCCGACCAAGCCGGTACGCATTGTTGTGGGATTTGCAGCCGGCGGCAGCGGTGACATGATCGCGCGCCTGGTCGGACAGAAGCTCACCGAAGCGCTCGGCCAGCAGTTCATCGTCGAAAACCGCCCGGGTGCATCGTCCAACATTGGCTCCGCGTATGTGGCGAAGGCCGCGCCCGACGGCTACACGCTACTGATGGGCAGTCACACGATGGCGGCCAACATGAGCCTCTTCAAGCAGGTGCCGTTCGATCTGCGGCGTGATTTCGCGCCAGCGGTACTCGTCGACAAGCAACCCAACGTGCTGGTGCTGCATCCCTCCGTACCGGCGAGGACGCTGCAGGAATTCATCGCCCTCGCCAAGGCTCGCCCCGGCCGACTTAATTATGCATCCGCCGGAGCCGGCTCAGGACAGCACATGGCGGCGGAGCAGTTCATCATGATGACGGGCATCAAGATCGTGCATGTCCCGTATAAAGGCGGGGCGCCGGCTGTCAACGACCTGATCGGAGGCCAGGTCGACCTCATGATTGGGAACTTGCCTGAAACGCTGTCATTCGTGCAAACAGGCAAACTGCGCGGGCTCGCAGTCACATCGGTCCGGCGCCAGGCCATGTTGCGTGACGTTCCGACGATGCAGGAGGCAGGGCTCAGGGACTACGAACATGTCGGCTGGCATGGGTTGTACGCGCCTGCGGGAAGTCCGAAAGACATCATCATCAGGCTCAACACTGCGGTCAACAAGGCGCTCGCGAGCAGCGACTTGCCGAGGCGGCTGGAGGACCTCGGCCTCGTGGTCGCCGGCGGCACCACGAAAGAGTTTCAGGCGATCATGGAAAAGGATATCGAGAAATCGGCGAGGCTGGTGAAGGCCTCGGGAATGGAGTTGCAATAGCAAAGTCCGAGAGCTGCGTTGTGTCTGCCGATCGAGCTGATTACGAGTCAGTCGGCCTTCACGCCAGCGACGTCGATGATCTTCTGCCACTTTCCGATTTCCGTCCTCAGAAACGCGGCGAATTGGTCTGGACTGCTCGCCACGGCTTCTGAACCCTCTGTCTTCAGCGTTTCCTGAAACTCGCCAGCACGCACGATCGCGACGACTGCCGAGTTGATCCGTTCGACAAGCTCGCGCGGCGTTTTCGCCGGCGCGCTGAGACCGGTCCACGCCACGGCTTCCTAGCCGGGCAAGCCCGCCTCGGCCAC
>JAQGNH010000125.1 GCA_028291945.1 Betaproteobacteria bacterium | reverse complement strand
CCGCCAGCTGCGTCAGCACCTTCATATTGGCGATCGCCAGCGCGGGGTTCGCTTCGTTCAGTCCGCCGATGCGCACGCCGATGGCGTCGATGCCTTTGATCAGGAGATAGTTGCTTTTGATATTGGTGGGGCCGCCGCCGAGGAAGCCCAGGATCAGCAGCCGGCCGCCCCACGCGAGGCAGCGTAACGACTCATCCGCTACCTTGTCGCCGATCGGGTCGTAGACGATATCCACGCCTCGGCCGCTAGTCAGCCCCTTCACCTTGTCGACGAACCCGTCGCGGTAGCCGATCGCATGATCCGCTCCTTCTTCGAGGCACGCCGCACGCTTCGCTTCGGTGCTCGCTGTGGCGATCACTTTGGCGCCGTAGAGTTTCGCCAACTGGATGGCTGCGATGCCGATGCCGCCGGCGGCGCCGTGAACGAGCACCCATTCGCCCGCGACCATACGGCCGCGTTGCAGCAGCGCGTGGTAGGCGGTGGCATAAGCTCCCCGAAACACGCCGGCATGCTCAACGCTCATCCCATCCGGGATCTTGTCGCACAGCGCCGCTTTCGCGTTTCCGAGCTCAGCGCAGGCACCGAGTGTGTGGCGGCTCATGACGCGATCGCCGACTATGAACTCGGTTACTCCCGCGCCGACTGCGGTGACGACTCCAGCAGCTTCGCTGCCCGGAATGAAAGGCGGCTCTGGTCGAAACTGATATTTCCCCGCGAGCATCAGCACATCGACGTACTGCACGCCACGCGCGCCGATTCGCACCTGGATCTCACCTGGACCAGGCGGCGCCGGATCGGGCACATCTCGCAACGCCAACACCTCAGGCCCGCCAAACGTCTCGCAAACCATTGCTTTCATGCATGTCCCCCGGCTCAAGACATCTTCTCTATCAAAATGCCGCTGCGTCTCGCCTATTTCGAGTATTTGAGTTTTGGATACCAGTCGGTCCCGCGCCCTTCGGGTGTGCTATCGAGAATTGTCCAGAGCGGCATCAGGTCGGGTGCGCCGCGCGGATCCTGGCCGGGGTCGGCCGTTTCCATTCCCATCTCCCCGCTCCAGAAATGGCGAATGGTGCCGTCGCGCCGGGTGAAGACATTGAAAGCCGGAATATCCGCATCGTCCGCGCTTACATAATCGCGGGTGTAATCGCCACTGACATCCGAATACACCTTGAGGTGGCGCCATCCGCGCTCCTTCTTGAACGCGACGAGGCGCTCGATCGGCGAGCGCGCAACTGCTACAAATGCGATGCGCTGCTCGATATCGGCTGCTTCGCCGTCCCACGCAGAGAGCAGCGACGTACACATCGGGCAGGGGTGTTCGCGCTTAGGCCCGTACATATAGCTGTACACGGCGAGCGTCTGCTTGTCGCCAAACAGCTTGGAGAAATTGACGGGGCCGTTTTCGGCGTCGAAGCGATAATCCTTGGGAACGACGCCGCTGGGCGGCAGAGCGCGGCGCTGCGCGGCCACCCGCTCGATGTGGCGTCTGAGCTCGATTTCCTCCGCGAGCAGGGCGTTCCGCGCACGCCGATATTCGTCACTCTCGTTCGGGAAGCGAACTCCGTTGTTCTTTGCCAACTCGGTCGCCGGCTTGAGCTGTTGCTGGGTGGCCATGGATTCTCCATTTTCTTCATTCAATTCGTTGGCAGGAAACGCCCGATACATTTCGTTTATAACCCGCTAGTCAAGTTGCGTCCCGCTCGCTGCGCGCTACTCTTGGGCGATGTTAGCCGCCTTGATCACTCGCGCCCAGCGTGCAGTCTCCGCACGCATGAATTGCGCGAATTCTTGCGGACTCGTCGGCGCGACCTCGACCACGAGGTCCTTGAGTCGCTGTTGGATCTCGGGCATGCGCAAAACCGCGGTGATATCGGCATGCACCTTATCGAGGATGGGGGCGGGCGTGCCTGCCGGCGCACACAATCCGTACCAGGAATTCACTTCGAAACCGGGCAGCGCGGTTTCGTTCATGGTGGGCACCGAAGGCAACTGCGATATGCGCTTCAGGCTCGTCACCGCAAGCGCGCGCACGCGCCCGCCCTCGATCGCCGATATCACGCCCGGCGCCGATTGCACGCTGCAAGGAATCTGTCCCCCGATCGTGTCGGTGAGCGACTGCGGAGCGCCTTTGTAGGGGACAAACACGACATCGATCTTCGCGGTCAATTTGAACAACTCCATCGAGAGCTGCTGCGACGAGCCGGCGGCGGACGTGCCGTAGCTCAGCTTCCCCGGGTTGGCCCGAGCATAGGCGATGAACTCCTTCACCGATCGCGCCGGCATCGATGGGTGCACAACGAGAACGTTTGGAGTCAGACCGATTCGGGAGAGCGGCGCGAAGTCGCGTTGGTGGTCGTACGGCATCTTCGCGTACATCGACTCGGCGATCGCGCTCGATGCGATGTTGCACTGAAACAATGTGTAGCCATCAGCGGGCGACTTGGCGGCAAATGTAGCTCCGACCGTTCCGCCCGCGCCGGCCCTGTTGTCGACCAGCACCTGCTGGCCCCACATGCGGCTGAATCGTTCGGTGATCAGGCGCGCGATGAGGTCGGGCGAACCTCCTGCGGGAAACGGTACGACATAGCGGACGGGTTTAATGGGATAGGCGTGCCCTGAGCTGGTCGAAGTGGTCTGCGCCAGAGATGCAGATGCGAAGTGCCAGGCTAAAATCGCCAGCGCGAAGATCAATGCCTGCTGCCGTTTGATCGCGAGGTGAATCACGGACTCTCCTTCAGTCACGGGCCGTATCGACTGATACGTTGATGTTAACCGCTGGTGTGTCGATTGAGAAACCGGCGCGGTCGATGTCTGGCTATGGTTCGTGCACGTTGCTCTGCGGGTGCGAGTCTTCAACCGTTCTGGTCGGGCAGTCAGGTTTCGCCCAGCCGAAGGACCTCTAGATGCACCAGCAGGGCGAGGACAACTGCTGTCATGGCGACACCGCACACCGCAAGCCAGCCGAAATGCGCGAATGTCCAACTTGCGAGAAACGCCCCCGCAGCGTTTCCGCTCCACACGTGAAATCCAAACAGCGTGTTAGCGCGAGCGCGCGAATCCGGCACCGCCGAGTTGATCAGCGTCTGATTGGCAACCATCGCCGCACGCAGCCCGATGTCGAGCAGCATCGCGCCGATGACAATCGCCGCAATCGACCAGCCGCCGAAAGCCATGGCCACCCAGGCCGCCATCATCGAATAGATGCCCACGCCCACGACCGGCCTCAATCCCACACGATCTGTCCAGCGCCCCGCTCGACGTGCCACCAATATGCCGGCGGCACCGGGGATACCCATCAAGCCCGCTGCGGTCGGGCCCACCCGATGGACCAGAGCGAGCATCGGTGCGGCCACCGCCCAGAATCCGCCGTAGCAGATACCGAACATGAACTGGATCGCTGTCGCGCGCCGTATTCCGCCATGCGCGCGCCAAAGCCGGTAAAGCGACCCTAACAGCTGCCCGTACGATGCCTGCGTCGTGGTCGGGGTGTTCGGAAGCCGTACCCACAAGACCGGGATGATCAGCAGCAGCATGGCCGCGGAAAGCATGTAGCTGTAACGCCAGCCGAGGTGCGTCGCGATCAATCCACCGAAGATGCGCGCGAACAGGATGCCGCTGAACATCGCGGTCAACTGCGTGCCCAAAGCGCGTCCGCGATGATTCGGGTGCGCGACCTCCGCCGTGATCGCAATGAAATGCTGCAACAGCGACGTGCAGATGCCTGTCACGAAGCTGCCTGCCGCCAGCACCGCGATCGACGGTGCCACCGCCATCAATGTCTGAGCCAGCGTCATCACGACGATCTTGCTCAGCACGAGTGCGCGTTTGTCGACGCGGTCCCCGAGTGGCACGAACAACACGATGCCCACGATCAAGCCGGCAAATGAAAGCGTCGGGATCCAGCCCGTCGTCGCGGCGTCTGCGTGGAAGTCCGCCGCGATCGCCGCCAGCATCGGCGTCTGATAGTGAATGCCCCCGGCCACGATGAACGCGGACACGATCAACAGGGCGATGAGGCTGCGATACTCGCTCGCGGACGCGGGCAGATTCGGCAATGGTTTCCCGGCGAAGGTTAAATACACATCCGAGTGTACCCGTTCGCCGTTCGACTCCGTGCCATGTTAATTTCCAATTTTCGCCAACTCCTGAGGATTAACAATGAGCGACCCGAAAGACGTCACCGGCACAGCAGATCCCCGGCGCTTCAAGCTAATCCCGGTCGAGAACCTCACTCCCGAACAGCGCACGCTCTACGATGCAGTCCGCTCTGGGCCGCGCGCGAAGCTCGCAAATTCCAGCGCTTCGAAGCCTGGACCGCTTGGCGGGCCGTTCAATGTGTGGCTGCGCAGTCCGGGCATCGGCGAGTGCGTGCAAAGACTCGGCGAGGAAATTCGCTTTCGCAGTTCGTTGCCTTCGAAGTTGAATGAAATGGCCATCATGATCACGGCGCGCTTCTGGACCTCTCAGTACGAGTGGTTCGCTCACTGCAAGCTTGCGCTCGAAGCGGGGCTTGATCCGGCTATCGCGCAGGACATCGCCGAGGACCGCCGCCCGGCGAAGATGGATGCGGATGAGGCGATCATTTACGATTTCTCGCAGGAGCTGCACGAAAACCAGGGCGTAAGCGACGCCAACTACAAGCGCGTGCTGGATCGCTTTGGCGAGCGCGGCGTATTCGACCTGATCGCGGTCAATGGCTTTTATTCGCTGGTCGCGATGTCCCTGAACGTGGATCGCACGCCGCTCGCAGAAGGCGTGCCGCTGCCACTCAAATAGCGTTGCATCGAGGCGAGTGGGTCGCGCTCAATCGGTATCGCGGCACGCACACTTGCTTCATACAACCGCGGTCGGGGTTTTCGTCACTGCCATCAGTGCGGCGCGCAGTTGATCCGCACCGCCTTCAAATTTCATATCGTTGATATAGAAGGTTGGCGTGCCCTGGACGCCGCTGGTAAGGCCGGTGCGCATGTCGCGTTCAATCCTGTGCAGAACACGAGGATCTTCCATCCCGGCGACGAACGCATTGATATCCAGCGACAGCGACGCGGCGTATCCCACGAGCTCCTCGAGCGCAAAGTTCGGTTGGTTGGCGAACAGGATATCGTGCATTGGCCAGAAGCGGCCCTGCAGAGCGGCGCTCTCAGCCGCCTGCGCCGCGATCAGCGCGAACTCGTGCATCGTATACAGCGGAAAGTTGCGGAACGCGTAGCACAGCGTGTCGCCGAGCTCGCGCTGTATGGCCTTGACGACGCCGTCCGCGGCGCGGCAGAAGGGACATTGGTAATCGCCGTACTCGACGAGCGCGATCGGTGCATCCAGAGGACCCTGGAAATGATCATGTTTGTTCAGTGGCTCCGTCAGGCGGCCGGGGGCATGGACTTGATAAGTGCGCATGGTGTTTACCTCAAGGTTCGGGTGGACGCAGCAGCAAAAAGCCCATTAGCAACGCGGCTGCCGCTCTGCTGGACCTATAAGGCTGCAACACGTGTGCCGCGCAGAGCGAAGGTATCCCTTCGTATAGTGGAGCCCGAATCGGGGCGCTTGTGCGGCGAGCCGCGTAGCATGCCGTTGCGAGCGCATGCGAAGCAATTGCACGGCGGCCCTGCTGCCGTGTCGCGATGACAGTTTGGATTGCTCCGCCTTGCGCCGTCAGCGGTGGAGCTTAATGAAGTGAGCGCGAACGGTTGAGATCGCTTCTAGTAATACACCGACCGTCCAGCCCCGCCGGTTGCCACCACCAGCTCGCCGCTAACGGCCCACGCCTTGTCCGAAGCGAGAAACGCCGCAACGTAGGCCACCTCCGACGCGTCAACCATGCGGCAGATCGCGTTGCCGCGCGGTGAATCAGGAGCGTAGTTGCGTTTCTCCGCTTCCTCGGGGGTGACGCCCAGCTCGGCGGCCCGCGAGGCCAGCAGGCGCGGGGTGCGCTCCGTGCGTGTCGTGCCGGGGTGGATGCAGTTCACCGTAATCCCGAAGCGGCCCAACTGGACGGCGAGAGTCTTTGCCATGTGTACGAGCGACGCGTTGCGAGCGCCGCCGCTTAGATTGCCGGCGTTGCGTGCATTAGTACCGCTGATGTTGATGATGCGGCCCCAGCCTTGCTTTTTGAGGTGAGGAATTACGGCGCGGGCGCAACGCAGCGCCCCCACGTATTTCGTGTTGAAGTCGAGCAGAAGGTCTTCGTCGACTACGGTTTCGATCGGGCCAATGGCGGTAGTGGAGCCGCCCGGCGAGGAGCCGCTGTTCACCAGAATATGCAGCCCGCCGAACTGCGCGGCAGCTTGAACGACCATCGCCTCGACCTGCTCTCTGCTGGTGACATCGGCTACCAGTGGAATTACGCGCCCTCCTGTTTCGGTGCTCAGCTCCCGCGCTACCGCTTCGAGCTGATCTTTTTTCCTGGCAACGATCGCCACGTTTACACCTTCGCGGGCCAGCTCCCGCGCTATAGCTTTGCCGATACCCTGGCTGCCGCCGGTCACGATCGCGTGTTTCCCTTTGAGCCCTAAGTCCATTGCATAGCCTCCGGAGTGTTGTGCATATAGGGGGAGAGCACCGTTTCCCTCCCCACAGTCAGCGTGCTTATTATCCCCGCTTAGCTCACGGTCAGCAGACTGGAGAGTTTCCGATTTGACCGCGCCTGTCGGCCTCGCGATACTTTGAGAAATGCCGTTGGAATTCTCTCGAGATAAAGGTGACACGATGACCGACCTGGAACTGCTGGAAGAATTGAAGAAGATTGATACCCCGACCATAACCAACGTGGTCGCGACCTATCCCGGACGGCCCCTGTGCCTGGAGATCTACAATCCCTGGACCGAAAACTGGTACACGAATAACACGCTCTCGTGCTGGTATCCAGAGATGGGGCCGATTGCCGGCTATGCGGTAACTTGCACGTATGGTCTGCCCGATCCGACCTTCAAGAGTTTGTCCTTGATGAATGTGCTCGAAGCGATGGACAAGCTCGGCAAGCCGTCCATCTTTTGTTTCCAGCAGAAGTTTCCCGGCGACATCGCCGACAAGGTGGGCCTCTCCGGTGGCAACATGACTTCTGCAATGCGCGCGTGCGGCGCGATCGGCGCGATATCCAATGGCCCCTCACGCGACATACACGAGATCCGGCCGATGAATTTCCAGTATCTGACTCGCGGAATTTGCGCGGGCCACGGCCCGCAGGCCGTCCATGCCGTGCAGGTGCCGGTGTGCATCGCAGGTATGGATGTGGCGCCCGGCGAGATCATTCACATGGACGAGAACGGCGCGGTGAAATTTCCCGCCGATCGGCTCGAAGACGTAGTGCGCAATGCCAAAGCACTGCTCGCGGAAGAAGATGAACGTGTCGGTCAGCTTCTCCGCGCCAAAGGGCTGCCGGCAGTCAAGGCCATCATGGGCGGGCATCAGTACATGAAGAAGTGAAAGCCGCCGCGGCAAGGTTCCGCGGCTGAGAGCGCCGCGGGAATTTCTGCTACAACTCTCTCACGCGTAATTTGCGGATTTTGATCGGCCCCCCGTTGTATTGAATGCCGACCCTTCCTTCCGGGAACCTGCCGTCCTGGGCGTTCACGGTGACGACGCCGTTCAGCTTGACGGTGATCTGGGCGCCTTTGGCGGTGATCTCGTAAGTGTTCCACCGGCCGCCGGCTTTGTATATGGGATTCACCGCGGCGACATTGACGAGACTTCCCGTGCTGTACTGCGGATTCGGGTTCTTGTCCCAGATCTGCACTTCATAGGCGCCCGTTGAGGTACTGACGTCAGTGGGATTCATGACGCGCAGGTAGATGCCGCTGTTGGTGTCCTCGCCAGCCCAGAATTCTGCATAGAGCTCGAAGTCCTTGAAGGATTTTTTCGAGACCAGGACGCTGCTGCCCTTTCCGGTGCTCTTGTCCGCCTGGATCGCGCCGTCCTCGGCTCTCCAGTTGGCGTTGCTGCCGGTCGCGTTCCAATTCTCCATGCCGCTGTTGCCGTCTATCAGCGTGACCCAGCCCTGGTTTGATGGTTCGTGTGCGCAGCCGAAAGCAATCAATGCGACGACCAACAACCCCATTGCATTTGTAAACTGTCGTTTCATGGTGACTCCCCTTTGTTGATGACGAATGGGTACAGAATGCGGCAGCCGCAACTCAACCGTCAAGATACCGGCTTCATTAAGCCTTCTCTCGCCCATGTGGCGAGTGATCCACTTGCTTTAATCAACCTTGTAGCCGCTCTCCTTCACGACCCTGGCCCACTTTTCTTTCTCCGTCGCCAGCCACTTTCCCATCTCCTGCGGTGTCTTCACCTGCGGACGCGAGCCGAGCGACGTGAGTTTTTCGGCGACGTCGGGCAGCGCGATGATGCGCTTCACTTCGTTGTAGGTTTTGTTGACGATGTCGGCGGACACCTTCGCGGGCCCGATGA
>JAQGNH010000071.1 GCA_028291945.1 Betaproteobacteria bacterium | reverse complement strand
AACGAAAAGTACGAAAAATGCTCGTGATAGATGGTGTCGAACTGGTTCTCCACCATGAGATTGAGCAGGTGTGGGAACTCCATCGTGATCACGCCGTGCGGCTTGAGCGCGATCTTCAAACCCTGCACGAAGTCGTTCAGGTCGGGAACGTGCGCGAGCACGTTGTTGCCGAGCAGAAGGTCGGCCTGCGTGCCTTCGTTGCGCAAGTCCGTGGCTGTGTGGGTGCCGAAAAACTTGACGAGCGACGGGATGCCTGCGTCCTGCGCAACTTTAGCGACGTTAGCAGCGGGCTCTATGCCGAGAACCGGAACGTTTCTTTTCTTGAAGTATTGGAGCAGATATCCGTCATTGCTCGCGATTTCAATGACCTGGCTGTGAGGACCAAAGCCGAACCGCTCGATCATATAGTCCGCATAGCGCCGGGCGTGATCGAGCCACGTCTCCGAGTAGGATGAGAAATAGGCGTAATCGCCGAAGATATGCTCGGGACTTTCGAATTCCCGCAACTGCACGAGGAAACAGCGTGAGCACACGTAGGCGTGCAGCGGATAAAACCGCTCCATCTGCTGCAACTCCTCGGCACGCAGGTACGCGTTCGACAACGGCGACATGCCGAGGTCGCAGAACGAGTGCTGCAGCGCCTCGCCGCAATGCCTGCAATGTCCTGCGCTCACGTCATCGTCCTGTTCATGTAACGCTCGATCTGTTGTTGACTGAAACGATGCATGTCACCGCCTGCAAGATGCGCCCGGTGCCATTCGGTTATCCACTCGAGGGCGACTTCGAGGTCGAGCCGCGGAGTCCAGCCCAGCCGGGCGCGGGCTTTCGAACAATCGAGCTTGAGGTATCCGGCTTCGTGAGGATGCTCTCCGCTGTCCACATTCCACGCGGCTCCCTCGCCCCAGTTCTTTGCCAGGCGCTCGACGATCCACGAAACCGTTCTCACATCCTCTTCGCCAGGACCGAAGTTCCATGCACCCGCGTAAGCCTCTGGATCGTGCCAAAGCTTCTCGGCGAGAGCCAGATAGCCCGCGAGCGGTTCCAGTACGTGCTGCCACGGCCGGATCGCATTCGGATTGCGGATGCGCGCCGAACGCTTGGCGGCAAATGCGCCGATCAGGTCAGGCACCAGCCTGTCTTTCGCCCAATCGCCTCCGCCTATGACGTTACCCGCGCGCGCGCTCGCGATCGCCACAGTGCGCGCGCCCTTTCCTGCCGATTGAAAGAAAGAGCGGCGGTAAGCAGCCGTCACGAGCTCCGCGCATCCTTTACTGCTCGAATAGGGGTCATAGCCGCCCATCGCCTCGTCTTCGCGATAGCCCCACAGCCACTCGCGGTTCTCGTAGCATTTGTCGCTCGTGACGACGACCACGACCTTCACGGACGCACACTGGCGAACCGCTTCGAGCGTGTTGACTGTTCCCATCACATTCGTTGCATACGTGTCCACGGGCGCTTCGTACGACGGCCTGACGAGCGATTGCGCTGCAAGGTGAAAAACGACGTCGGCCTTGGATTCCTGCACCGCGCGAGTGAGCGATCCCAGATCGCGTACGTCGCCGATGCTGGAGGACAGGCCTGCCGCCGCGTTCGCCACCTCGAACAAGCTGGGCGTCGTGGGCGGAGGCAGCGCATAGCCGCTCACGGTCGCGCCGAGCCGCGTCAGGAGCAGCGACAACCAGCTCCCCTTGAAACCGGTGTGGCCCGTAACGAAAACGCGCTTGTCTTTCCAGAACGTCGGCTGCATCACCATCTTTTCCAGGGCGCGCGGCCGGAGCTCCACAGCTCCTCCAGATAGTTCTTGTCGCGCAACGTGTCCATGGCGTGCCAGAACCCCTCGTGGAAGTACGCGGCGAGGTTCGCCTCGGTGGCAAGCTTCTCCATGGGATCGCGTTCCCAGATGGTGTCGTCGCCTTCGACGTAATCGAGCACTTTCGGAGACAGCACGAAGAACCCGCCGTTGATCCAGCCGCCTTCGCCTTTCGGCTTTTCCTGGAAGCTCGTGACAAGATTGCCGCGTACGTTAAGCGCGCCAAAGCGGCCGGGCGGCTGCACGGCTGTAAGTGTCGCCAGCGTGTTGCCGGATTTATGATGCTTGATGAGCGTGGGGATATCGATGTCGCTCACGCCGTCGCCGTAGGTGAAGCAGAAATCTTCGTTGCCGATGTACGACCCGACGCGCTTCAGCCGCCCCCCCGTCATCGTATCGTCTCCGGTGTCGACGAGGGTCACGCGCCAGGGCTCCGCGTTGTTCTCGTGTACGTCCATCCTGTTCTTGGCCATGTCGAAAGTGACGTTCGACATGTGCAGAAAGTAATTCGCGAAATACTCCTTGATCACGTAGCCTTTATAGCCGAGGCAGATCACGAAATCGTGGATGCCCGCCGCCGAATACATTTTCATGATGTGCCAGAGTATCGGCTTGCCGCCGATCTCGATCATCGGCTTCGGTTTGAGATGCGATTCCTCGCTGATACGCGTACCCAACCCGCCGGCGAGGATGACTGCCTTCATCTGGTTTGATCTCCTTGCAATGAGTCTCTGCTACGCACGTGCAGCAGGCGCAGCAGCCTGCTGCGCGCCTGAAAGCTCAGCATAGCGCACAGCCGCCGCCTGCTCGCACGCTGCTTTCATGTCCCTGCAAACCGCCCCGAGAGCCGCTTGCAGCTTCACCGGCGACATGGACGTATCGAGCGGCCGCGCTTCTGCAAAAGCGAAGTCGCGCAATGAGCACGTGATGACCTGCGATGACGGCGCCCGGTACTTGCGCACTTCCTCGATCAGCGTGCGCAGCAGCTCGAGGCGCGTCACCGCCGCGGGTCCACCGACGTTGAACACCCCGCTGTGGGCACCCGCCGCGAGCCGCATCAGAGCCTGCACTGCGTCAGCCACATGTACTGGCGAAAACACCTGGTCGGTTGCGCACCGAATCGGCGCACCGGCATCGAGCTTCTCCATCCACTCCTCGAGAATATCGCCGCTTCTGCGCGTTCCGACGACCTTGGCCAGCCGCGCGACCAGCCAGGGACTGTTCTTGGCAGCCAGGTAATCTTCGACCTCGAGCTTCTGGCGCCCGTACGTGAGTATGGGATGCGGTAGGTCATCCTCGGTCCAGGATCCACGCTCGCCTCCGAAGACCGCGTCGCTCGACGCGAACACGGGCGTAACCCCGTGCTCGACAAGATCGTCGATTACGCGGCACGTCGCTTTTACGTTCACCTCCCGCGTACCTGCAGGATCGCGGGCGCAAGCGTCGATATTGGTAACCCCTTGCATGAGAAATGCATGACTGAAGGGTTCCCGCCCCCGCAACACCACGTCCGACAAGCGCATCGTCGCTGCATCGAAACGGACGCCGCCCGGTATCGCGTGCGAGCAGTACGTGACCACGGCGTGGTCCCCGATTGCTGCATGCAACCGCGAGCCGAGAACGCCGGACGCACCCACGATCAGGTATCGGGGATGCGTCATGACTTTTGGATGATATAGTCCAGCACGAATTTTCCAGCGTTACCGCACTGTTGAGATTAAGCAGCCGATATGCGGTGCCGTGTGGTGTGCATGCGGCCCGCACGCGAAGTATTCCAGCGAAGACTGCGGGCGCGCCGCACCCTCATTCCAGGTTTGCGCGAACGCGCTCTGGCGCGGCGTGTGTGCCGTCATCACGCGCGCCATTTTACTACGCCGCCCGGCCCTCCTCGTACACCGCAGCAGCAAAGCGCCTCATGCGCGAAGGCTCATTACGAACAGAGCACCGTATCCGTGAGACGGGGCCCGCGTGAACATCCTCATTGTCACCCAGTATTTCTGGCCCGAGGCGTTTCGCATCAACGACGTCGCGCGCGGAATGCGCGATCGCGGACACGATGTTCGGGTCTTGACCGGCATGCCGAACTATCCCGCCGGACAGCTGTATCAGGGCTACGGGCGGTTTACGCCCGCCCGCGAGCAATTCGACGAGATACCGGTCGTGCGCGCGCCGCTGGTGACGCGAGGCAAGAGCAGAAACTGGCGGCTCGCGCTGAATTATCTGTCGTTTGCATTATCCGCAAGCGTCGTGGGGCCGCTGCGCTGCCGCGGTCCGATAGACGCCGTGCTGGTCTACGAGCCCTCGCCGGTGACGGTCGGCTTGCCCGGCATCGTCATGGGCACCATCAAGCGCGCGCCGGCCCTCCTGTGGATCCAGGACCTGTGGCCCGAAACGCTCGAAGCGGTCGGCGTGCCGCCCGGCAGTGTGCCTGCGCGTGTCGCCGGATACGTATCCGACTGGATCCATCGCCATTGCGATCTGCTACTCCTGCAATCGCGTGCCTACGAAGCGAAGCTCGCGGCGCGCGGCTTCAACGTGAGCCGGATGGAGTACCTTCCGAACTGGGCCGAACAAAATTTCCGGCCGCTGGAATCCGACGACGTGGCTGAGGACCCCATGAGCGGTATCGACGGCTTTCGGATCGTCTTCGCGGGCAATATCGGCAGCGCGCAATCGTTCGAGACGGTCGTCGATGCGGCGACCCGTTTGCGCGACCGCAAAGACATCAAATGGGTCATTGTCGGCGAGGGTAACGTGCGAGGCTGGCTGGAATCCGAAATCGCGAAGCGCGGCCTCGAGGAAACGGTGATCCTGATGGGCTGGCATGCCCCCGAACGCATGCCCGCATTCTTTGGCCATGCCGACGTGCTTCTGGTAACCTTGCGCTCCGATTCGATATTCAGCCTCACGGTTCCGAGCAAGGTGCAGACTTACCTCGCTTGCGGCAAGCCGATACTTGCGGCACTGAACGGTGAAGGCGCAGCCATACTCGAGCAATCAGGCGCGGGCGTTGTCGGCCCGGCGGAGAACGGCCTCGCGCTCGCAGACGGCGCGCTTCGCCTTGCAGGTATGGACGCCGCGGAGCGGCGGCTGATGGGCCGCGCAGGGAGAGCCTATTTCGAAGCGAATTTTGATCGCGCGCGATTGCTCGACCGACTCGAAAGCGCCATCGAAAGACTGGTAACCCAACGTGCGCATACTCATACTCGGCGGTGACGGCATGCTGGGCCACCGCTTGTACCGCCATCTGCGCAGCACGCACGACGCCAGCGTGACGCTGCGCCAGCCGCTCGACGCATATGCCGGGCAGGGATTGTTCGACGAGGCGAACGCGTACCCTGCGGTAGACGCCCGATCCCTCGACAGTATCGAACGCGCGATCGCAGACCACCGGCCGCAAACCGTCGTAAACGCAGTCGGAATCGTAAAGCAGCGCGACGACTCGAACGATGCGATCGCTGCCATTGAAGTGAACTCATTGCTCCCCCATCGGCTCGCCATGCTGTGCCGGCGGCACGAAGCAAGGTTGATTCATGTCAGCACCGACTGCGTGTTCTCCGGCCGCCGAGGCCACTATAACGAAGACGACTTACCGGACGCATCGGACGTGTACGGGCGCAGCAAGCTCCTCGGGGAAGTGTACGAAGCGCCCGCGCTGACGCTGCGCACGTCGATGATCGGACGCGAGCTCGCACGAAAATCGAGTCTGCTCGAATGGTTTCTAGCCCAGCGCGGACCCGTTCGCGGATTTCGCAACGCTATATTCTCGGGCTTTACCACAGCGGAGCTCTCGCGGATCATCGAAATGCTGATCGTCGGTCATCCCAGCGCCGCGGGGCTTTATCACGTGTCGAGCGAACCGATCAGCAAATACGACTTGCTGTCCCTGATCCGCGACAAGCTCGGGCTGCAGACCGTGATCGAGGAAGACGATACGTTCCACTGCGACCGCAGTCTCGATTCAACGCGCTTCAGGCAGCGCTTCGGTTATGAGCCGCCGTCATGGGACGCAATGGCTACAGAGCTCGCGCACGAGGTGAGGGCATGATCCTCGAAGGTAAATCGATACTGGTGACCGGTGGCACCG
>JAQGNH010000068.1 GCA_028291945.1 Betaproteobacteria bacterium | reverse complement strand
GAGCAGCCGACGCGTTCAAAGCGATTCTGGCGCGTTTCGCTTTGTGACGAATTACCCCGGAAAAAAGAAGACCTGTAGTCCTTTCAGCGAACAGTAAAGGTTATTTCACAACCACTGATCCTGATCGCGTATTGCACACATCGACCAGCCGCAAATGACCTGTAGAAATCAGCAAACCACGTGAAAAAGTAAACGTATCCACGTCGGCCAGTAAATTATCGATCCCCACTACACCCTGACGCTCGAACACGATGCCCACCGTCTCGAACAACCGTTCCGCGAGTGATCTTTGCTGCCACTCTTGCGCGGCCGGTGGCAGCCGAGACGCGCTCGAATCCCTGGCTCGCCGAGCTCGAGCAAGAGCGCCACGTCGAGATCAATCCCAAGGCGGCGGCCGACCGCAACATAAGGCAGGCCGATACATCTGACTTTATACCCCGACCGGTGCACGCCTTCGCATCAAAGCTTTCATCACTCCAGTGGTCGGACAGAATACGATCTTCGTTCCCTACAGCTTTGCGGCCTGGTGGCAGGGCGCGAATCTGGAGCGCTATTACTCACAAGCTGCGGCGCCGTTCGTGCACGCCGAGGGATCAACACGGGAACCACTTACGGCGACGACCTCGTGACGATGATGCAGGAAACGAAGACGACGCTCTGCCAAATCGCGAAAGCGTGAGGCTCTGCGGGCGCAATCCGGTCGAGCGCGCCGACGCGTCCCGCCTGCCCGCGCAAAACACAAGTGACAGGCGCGCGATATCGACTTCGCGGGAAAATCCCATCTGCGCCTTCATCATCTCGCCGATGCGCGTCGCCTACGTCGTAGGCACCGCGACGGTGACTTCTGCCAGCGGCAGATAGACCGAGAACGTGCTGCCTTGTGCAGGTACGCTCTTCACCTCTATCCCACCTTCGAGATCGGCTACGATCGCATAGACGAGCGCGAGACCGAGGCCGGTCCCGTGTCCCGCTTCCTTGGTGGTGAAGAACGGCTCGAAGATGCGCCCGAGCGTCGCTTCGTCCATACCCGACCCGGTGTCTTCGACGCGCAGGCAGACATAAGGTCGGGCGTGAAGGTTTCCGTGACTGACCGAACGTTCGGCGGTCACATCGACGGTCACGACCGCCACGCGCAGCGTACCCTCCGCAGGCATAGCATGAATCGCATTACTGCACAGGTTCATGACGATCTGGTGGATTTGCGTCGTGTTCCCGATCACGACGAGCGGCGTCTCCGGAATACTCGTAACCGACATGATCGACGCGGGTATCGAGCTGCGGATGAGCTCGAGCGCCTCCCGAGCCGCGCGGCCTAAATCGGTTGGCACGCGCTTGCCGCGCTGTTTTCGCGTGTAAGTGAGGATCTGCTCGACGAGCTCACGCCCCCGCGCGGTTGCGGTGAGGACGTTTCGCGCATACCGCTCGCGCGTCGAGCCGGGAGGCGCATCGTCGAGCAGCATCTCACCATACGCGGATATGCCGCCGAGCACGTTGTTGAAGTCGTGCGCGATGCCGCTCGCGAAGCGGCCGATCGCTTCCATTTTTTCTGCCTGGCGGAGCCGTTCCTCGAGCGCGGCGCGTTCGGCCTCGGCGCGCTTACGCTCCGTCACGTCGATCGCGGAACCGAGGAACCGGTGTGGCTCGCCTGTCGCATTGCGCATGCACCGCCCCCGCACGAGCAGCCAGTGCCATTCGCCATCGGGATGATGTACTCGATATTCGAGCTCGTAGCGTTCGGTGCGGCCTTTCATATGCTCGGCCAGCGTTGCGTCGATGCGCAGCCTGTCGTCGGGGTGGATTGCCGTTTCGGCGAGCACTTCCGCGTGGGTTGTCACGGGCGTATCAGGGCCGCGCCCGCATAACTCGTGCATCCTCGGCGAAACGAAAGAAGGACCGCCTTGCAGATGCCAGTCGAAATGACCTTCGTTCGCTCCTTCCATTGCGAGCGCATACCGCTCCTCGCTTTCGCGCAGGGCGCGTTCGCCGCGCTCGATGCGGCGAAGCTGAGCCACGAGCGCAGCGATGGCGAGCGCGCCGAGCAGGGTCAGCAGCAAGGTGCGGCCCGCAACACGCAACGCCTGCTCGCGCCACGGGGCAAGGACGATCGCACTGTTGCGCGTGACCAACGTGATCAGCGGAAAGCCATCGACGCGCGCGCCGGCGACGAAACGCTCTACGCCGTCGATGGGCGTGCGCATGCGTACCGCGGATTGCATGACCATCGAAAACTCGGGCGTTATCGGGATCGGCTTGCCCAGTCCTCCGCGCACCGGCGGCTCGCGGACGACGAGCCTTACGTCGTTGCCGTCGTCGCGCAGCAGAAGCATCGAGCTGAGCGCCCCCAAATTGATGCGCCTGTAGAACGCCTGGATCGTGTCCAGATCGATGAAACCGGTTACGACGCCGGCGAATCGGCCGCTTTTGTCGGTCAGCCGTCGCGACAGCGCGATGACATGGCGCTGCTCGGGCATTGTCGTCATGGGCTCGCTGACGAACAGGCCGGCTTTGGGATTGTCGCGTTGTGCGATGAAGTCTGTGCGAGCGGATACGTCGAGGTCCGCCAAGCCGGATCTCGAACTGTATCTTCGAATGCCGTGTACGTCCGAGATGGTCATGCGCAGCAACTGCGGCAGGCCCTGCGCGCGGCTCGCGAGCGCCGCATCGACCGCGTTCGGGACTGTCGCAGCACCGCTCCGCGCGTACCACTCCGCGGTATCGCGCAGCAGGACGTCCATCGTTCTGAGGCTTTCGGCGGTTTGCGCCGCCACGATGTGCGCGGTGTTCTCGAGCTCTCTGCTCGTGTCCGCGACCGCTTGCAGATGCGAGCGCCACGAGTCGTATGCTGCCGCGGCGGCGTTCGCCACGATCGCGACAACACCCACGCCGATGACCCAGCGACGAAGCCGCGCCGTTCGTATCGTACCGGTAATCCTGAGCGTCGATGTAAGCGGCATGTGGCAGCGTTGATCGAACCGGACGGTGCCTCCGGCACTCAGGCATTCTATCAATTGCGCCTCTACGTGCCGACGACGGGGCGGCTGCCATGCCATTGCCGGTATTTCAATTGCAACATGGATCGAAACCTTCTCCGACGTGTCCGCGCGTCAACCGGGCGAGCCGGTTTGTGTCGCTCGCTTATCGCGACATTCGCCCAAGGATGTGTTTGGGGAGCCCGTTGATGCTGTAGCATAAGTGCAGCGCAGTCGCGCGCGAATGACTCAGCGGCTCAAGAACACGATCGCCGGAATCAACGCACGACGCGTTCTATCCGCCCCTGGAACGCGGCGTGCGAGAGATGGCGCTGGTTCAGTTCGCCGAATATCGTGTTCCTCGCGCCGGTGCCGATCGTTACCGCGGCCATAGCTTGGTGGCTGTGGCGCGCTCTGCCGAGCACGTGACGCCGCGCCCTTCATTGCTGCAATGGGACTCTTCGTCATGCGTTACGCGGGACTTGCGATCAGCCTTCCGCCGCGCATCGTCCGGCCGGCGGTAACCCTGCCCGCGTCGATCCCGGCGGACTCCAGCTGACGCAGGTGCGCGTTGCGCTCGGCGGAATGCGACGGGTGCGGCCACGCAAGTGAAATGGGTTGGGCACGAAGGCGGTCACGAAGGCGGGGGCGGCCACCGCTGAGACCGGGGCGGGCCTCCCAACTGCCACCCGCCGCCGAGGTTAATAAGTGGTGGACTCGGTATCACGTCAAACCTGCGCTCGTGCGACGATTGAACCACATCAATGAAAGTGCAGCAGAGGTGAGCCAAAGAACCGCTGCCAGTGCAGTAAAGAGCGCGGTCAGTTCCGTCTCGTCTTTTTTTTGCACGAGGCGTCCGTTTAGGTTCTGGTAAATCGATCTCAGTTCCGCCGCACTGGCTGCGTGAAAGTACCCGCCGTGTGTCGTGTCAGCGATCTCCTTGAGCGCCGCTTCGTCAAAGCCGACTTCCATCAATTGTCCATCGGTCTCTACGGTCGCGCTCTTCGTAGTTCCGAAGCCCACTGTGTAGACGCGCACGCCGCGTTCCGCAGCCATTCGAGCCGCCGTGGTTGGCGGAGGTCCAACCGTTCCCCGTCCATCCGTAATAAGAACTATCGCCGCAGAGGGATAGGAACCCGGCGGCGGCTTGGCGCCGCGTTCTTCGGAGTCTGCATCATTGAACGAAATGGGCTGAGCTGCGACAGGCGACCGGCCCATGCCGAAAATGTCGTACTTACCGCCGATCTCGGCATCTGGGAAGATCGTGCGCAGCGCCGCGATAATGCCACTGCCGATTGCAGTGCCGTATCCCAACTGAAGATGATCGATCGCGGCTAAGGCATCCTCACGATTTAAAGTGGGGGCCTGAACCAGGTCTGCTTCGCCAGCAAACGCGATGATGCCAATCTGCACGTCCCGCGGCTGCTCCTTGACGAACGCTTTTGCCGCCGCTTGAGCGGCTGCAAGCCGGCTGGGCAATACGTCCGTCGCTGCCATGCTCAACGACACGTCGATCGCAAGAATTACGGTGCGCAGTGTGGACGGCATATTCATTACGGTGGCCGGCCGCGCGATCGCGACGATGAATACGCTGACGGCCAGCATGAAGAGAAGCGGCGGGATATGGCGCCGGATATATTGGGCTGGAGCCATAGCTTGCCGTACCAGACTCAAGCTCGAATATTGCAGCGCGGCTTTCTTGCGACGCAGCAGCAAAACGTAGAGGCCCGCTAGAGCAGGAAGTGCTAGCAATAGCCACAGCGCGTCAGGCCATAAGAATGTCATGCACCAGGGCCCTCGAACACAAAGGTGTTGTTGAGGTGAGCTCGTGTCTCTGAGCCGTCCCGCACAACGAGAGCGGGCCAGGGAGTCCAGCTCACGCGTGCCATGCAGAAACCTGCAGACGCCTTTTCACGGGTTCCTACTAAAGCTTCGGCTCTTTGGGGTATCTCTTCTTGCCGGGATCGAGAACGGTTTGCATGAATCTGTGAAATGCCCTCTCGGCCTCGTAATCGGGCTTCGGT
>JAQGNH010000041.1 GCA_028291945.1 Betaproteobacteria bacterium | reverse complement strand
AGGCGCTCCACCACTGCAGGCGGTGTTTTGGCCGGTGCGAGCAGGCCCCACCAGTTACTGGAGTCGTAGCCCGGCACGCCCGCTTCCGCAATCGTGGGCACGTTCGGGTAGACTTTCGCACGCTTCGCACCGCCGATGCCCAGCAGCTTGAGGCGCTTGGAGTCCACGTGCGGAATCATCTGTATGAGGGAGCCGAGGCAGATTTCGGTATTGCCTGCCATCACGTCCGCCATCGCTGGCCCGCCGCCCTTGAACGGCACGTGCACGATATTGACGCCGGCCATGATCCTGAACAGCTCGCTGCCGAGATGCTGAAAGCTACCCACACCCGCCGATGCATAGTTGAGCTTGCCCGGCTGAGCTTTCGCGAGCGCGATCAGCTCTTTTACCGAGTTCGCGGGCAGCTTTGGACTGACCGTGAGCGCATTCGGACCGGTGCCGAGCATCGCGACGGGAACGAAAGCCTTCTCGGGATCGAAACGGAGCTTGTAGAGGGCGGGATTGAATGCGTATGCAACCGAAATGATCAGGAGCGTATGTCCGTCTGGATCCGAATTAGCGGCGATCTCACTGCCCAGTACGCCGCCCGCGCCGCCGCGGTTATCCACGACGACCTGCTTGCCGAGGCGGTCCGTCAGCTCCTGTGCCATCAATCGGCCGACGATATCGTTACTCCCGCCCGGTGGAAACGGAACGATGAGCCGCACGGGTTTCGTAGGATAGTTCTGGGCCGGTGCTGCGGCGCTCAACCCTGCCAGAAGCAGCGCAACGCTCGCGCAAAGCAGGGAATTAAGCTTCGTGGTCATGATGTCTCCTCGTATGGAAATGCCGGCGAAGCACGGGACGGTGCCGCGCGGAAGGCGCGTATTCTACCTGCGGACGCCCAGGATTTTCGAAGGCGACACTCGGTTCGCCATCGGTGCGCGACGCGAGAACCAGCGGCGGGTTCTCGCTGATGCTGCGCCGGCGATGTGGGTGGCGGCGTCGGTCAATAGCCAATGAGAAGATTAACCCGCGTTTGTTTTGTTCTTACTCCCGTCCACGCAGTGCGCGGGTTCTAGCGGCGGAAACTTGCGCAGTAATCCGCGGGTCCCTGCCATACCTGGTCGACTACGCGCCCGTTCTCAAAGATGAGCGTGCGCTCGCAGCGCAGGAATTCGCCGCCGGCTCCGGGCGCCATAGTCACCCCGGTGCCGAAACCTACGCCCACGCCGCTGCCGCCAAATATCCCGATCGACGGAAAGAAAGCGCCCCGGGAGGCAACAGTTTCTGACGACCACGTGTACAAGTCGCGGCCGTCTGGGGTTTTTGTGCTGCGCACCGGCGTGCCCCAGGCGGAGACCACTTCATCGTACGTTGCTCCTGCCCACGCATTGCGGGCGGCCCCGACATCGCCATTCGGCGTCGACGCACAGCCTGCCAGGAAAACCAGAACCGCTATCATGACGCGCATAAGTACCTCTCGCCTATGAGTTATCGTCGTCCTTCCGGCGATTCTCGTGCCGATATACTTATCTCTTCCGAGGCGGCAGTTGCGGAGCCGCCTCGACGATGTTCGTAAGGCACCTCCTCGTATGTCCGCCGACCAAGGCTTTGGCCACCGACGCGCCACCGTTATATAGAAGATCTATGGCACCCGGGCCGCGCAGTGGATGCTTTCGAGCCGTGATACGCTCGCCCGTTTCGTAAATTGGCAACTCGCCCTTTTCATGCGTTTCCTCATTGGTTTAATACCGTTCCTGCTATCGTGCAGCGCATTTGGCGCGGATGTTGTGTACCCGACGAAGCCGGTGCGGCTGGTCATTACCTTTCCTGCGGGCGGACCGACTGACGTCATCGTGCGCCTGATCGGGCAGCGTCTCACCGAGGATTGGGCGCAGCCGATGATCATCGACAATCGCGGCGGGGCCGGAGGAATCGTCGGCACGGAGATCGTTGCGCGGGCAGCACCCGACGGTTATACGTTTCTGGTCGGCACGGCGGGTGGCATGACCATCAACCCTGCGTTGCAACCCAAGCTTCCGTACGACTCATTCCGGGATTTCGCACCCGTGGGCATGCTCGTAAACAACCCGCAGATTCTGGTGGCGCATCCTGCAGTCGCGGCGAAAAACGTCAAAGAGCTCGTCGCACTGGCCAAAGCAAAGCCCGGGCAGCTGAATTTCGCTTCCGCGGGGACCGGCACGGCGACTCATCTGGGGCTCGAACTGCTCAAGCTCACCACTGGTCTGGACGCGGTCCATGTTCCGTACAAAGGCGGCGCGCCCGCTGTGACCGATCTGATCTCGGGCCAGGTGCAGCTGCTGTGGGTAAGCATCCCGTCAGTGCTGCCTCACGTCAAAGGCGGTCGCCTGCGCGCGCTCGCTGTCAGCACAGCGAAACGCTCCGCCTCGGCGCCAGAGGTGCCGACGGTTGCGGAGTCCGGATACCCAGGGTTCGAGTACTCGAACTGGAATGCCCTGTTCGCGCCGGCGAAGACATCGCCAGCGATCGTGAACAAGGTGAATGCTGCTATCGTAAAAATACTTAATGAACCGGATGTCGCGCAAAAGCTGTCGAGTCAGGGCGCCGATCCCGCACCAGGCAGCGCGGAAGATCTCGCCCGTTACATGCGAGTCGACCACGAGCGCTGGAAGAAAGTTATACGCGCGGCGAATATTCGCGCTGAGTAGAGCGTCAGCGGTCAGCGGTCAGCGGTCAGCGGAAAAATAATGGAGAACGAGCGCGAAGTAAGTGATCAACGAGGCGGTTGTTGCGCGAGCTCGAAGTTGAACGATGATTCACAGGGCGGCTAACGGCTGACCTCTCACCGCTGTTCTATCGCGCTCTCAGTTCTATCGGGCTCGCAGCACATCCTCCAGCACGTTCTGCGCAACGGGCTTGACCAGGTGGTGATCGAATCCGGCTTTCCGAGAGCGAGCGCGGTCTTCCTGCTGTCCGTAGCCCGTCAGCGCAATCAGCAGCGTACCGCCATTCTTATCACGAGAGCGCAAGCGCTTCGCCACTTCGTATCCGTCCATTCCCGGCAGGCCAATGTCGACGAGCACGCAATCCGGGGTTCCCTCGAGCGCGAGTGCGAGACCGCTCGGCCCATCGTAAGCGATCTGCACGTCGTGACCTTTGAGCCTGAGCAGCATGGCCAGGCTTTCCGCAGCATCGTGGTTGTCGTCGATGACCACGATGCGCCGCGCCATCTGGCGTCCTGAGTCGCGGCGAATAGGTACAGGCGGCTGTGCTGAAGCATCGAGCAGCGGCAGGCTGACGACAAACTCACTGCCTCGCTTGATTCCGCGGCTTCGGGCTTCGATCGTTCCGCCGTGCATGCTAACGAGGTTGCGAACGACCGAAAGCCCCATACCCAGTCCAGCCTGACCCCGCTCGACAGCCTGCTCGGCCTGCCTGAAAAGATCGAATACGTGTGGGAGCAAGTCTGCCGCAATACCAACGCCCGTGTCGCTGACACTGATCGTCACGAACGGGTCTTCCACTTTCGCGCTCAGGGCAATTTCACCGCCAGGGTCGGTGTACTTCGCGGCATTGTCGAGCAGGTTGCTTACGATCTGCACGAGGCGACCCTCGTCGCCTTCGACGCTTGCGGGCTGGGACAGCGGCAGCACGTTGAGCCGATGCTTGCGCTCATCGATCAGAGGCTGCGCGACTTCGACGGCGCCCCACAGCAGCGCGTTGACATCCACCCGCTTCTTCTCGAGACTGATCTTGCCCTGGCTGATCTGAGACATGTCCAGCAGATCGTCGACGACTCGCGAGAGTTGATCCACTTGACGCGATATCAACTCGAGCGCGGTGCGCAGCGCCGTGTCCTTCTGTCCGATCAGACGCATGATCTCGACAGCACTACGTATTGGCGCCAGCGGATTGCGCAATTCGTGGGCGAGCATCGCCAGAAAACGATGGTCGCGACCCTGTCCGCGCAATGGGCCCGCACCGCTCGCCTGTAGCGCGCCCAGGCGCTCCTCTGCCTCGCGCAACCGCGTGTTGAGGTCTTCCCAATCTTCCACAGCGACCGAGACCTGGCCCGTGGCGAGTCGCGCTGGCATGGCTTTAGTATTCCATGGGACTGCGCATTCTCCAATGGCGCGTTTTTCGCCAAACAACCCCTCAGGCTCAGTGCCTGCCGACCAAGCATTGGTCACGTGCCGAAGGAAGGCGGTTACGGGGGGAACGTTGGGTTCCCCCTGTTCGTTTACCGCCTCCTCCCGGAGGGAGGGAGCCTCAGACTGCTGATTTCGCAGGGACAGCCTGCCCCTCCGCCTGCAGCACGAAAAGCAGCAGCGAGCGACCGGTAATTTGATATTGATCTCCCGGCGCGAACAGGGGTTCGTCGCTGCGCTCCGGAATGTTGGTGTCGACGAGGCACTTCCACTGATTGCCGCCGAGCACGGCCGGCAGGGTGAATACGACGACATCGTGGTACGCGTTCAGTATCAGAAGCAACGTGGCATCCGAGCCGGGACGCACGATGCCGGTCGGCTGTGCGCGCCCATCGAGCACCATGCCGAAGCACCGCTCGCGCGGATCGTTCCAGCTCTCCTGCGTTTTCTCCTTTCCGCGTGGATCCACCCACGTCAGGTCTTTTACATCGAGCTCCGGATTGTGCACGCCAGCGAAGAAGCGGCTGCGGCGCAATATAGGATACTCATTCCGCAGCGCGATGAGACGTTGCGTGAAACGCGTCAGCGCCAGGTCATCTTGGCTTTGTCCCTGCCAGTCGAGCCAGGTGATCTCCTCGTTGTCCTGGCAGTAAGCGTTGTTGTTGCCGGATTGCGTATTACCGAACTCGTCTCCCGCAAGCAGCATCGGTGTGCCTTGCGAGAAGATGAGCGTCGCGAGAAAGTTTCGCTTCTGTCTTTCCCGCAACCCCCGAATGTTGGGATCGCTCGTCTCGCCTTCGGCGCCGCTATTCCACGAAAGATTGTTCGAATGTCCGTCCCGGTTCTCTTCACCGTTCGCCTCATTGTGCTTGTCGTTGTAAGAGACCAGGTCGTGCAGCGTGAATCCATCGTGTGCCGTTATGAAATTGACGCTGGCCCACGGCTTGCGTCCGCGGCGATTGAAAAGATCGCCCGAAGCAGTAAGCCGCGTCGCGAGCTCCGGCACCTTACCTTCGTCGCCTTTCCAGTAGGCGCGCACCGTATCGCGGTATTTGTCGTTCCATTCCGCCCACCCGGGTGGGAACTGACCCACTTGATATCCGCCGGGTCCGATGTCCCAGGGCTCCGCTATCAACTTCACGCCCGAGAGTATCGGGTCCTGCCTGCAACTATCCAGGAACCCACCACCCTGATCGAAGCCGTGCGGCTCGCGTGCGAGGATCGTCGCGAGATCGAAACGAAAACCATCGATGTGCATTTCCGTGACCCAGTAGCGCAGCGAATCGGTGACCATCTGCAGCACGCGCGGATGACTCAGGTTGACCGTGTTGCCCGTGCCCGTGTCGTTGATGTAATAGCGCGGCGTGTCCGGCAGCAGTCGATAGTAGGAAGCATTGTCGATGCCTTTGAAACACAGCGTCGCGCCGCGCTCGTTGCCTTCGGGCGTATGGTTATAGACCACGTCGAGGATCACTTCGATGCCCGCATCGTGAAGATGAGCGACCATCTCCTTGAACTCCGCGATCGTTCCGGTCGCCGAGTAGCGTGGATTCGGCGCAAAGAAACCGATCGTGTCGTAGCCCCAGTAATTCGTCAGACCCTTGTCCACCAGATGTCGATCGACGATCGATGCCTGGACCGGCAGGAGCTCGACCGAGGTCACACCAAGACTGCGTATGTAATTCACCACCTCTCGTACCGCAAGGCCTGCGAACTTCCCTCTCAACTCGGGCGGCACGGCAGGATGGCGCATCGTGTAGCCCCGCACGTGTGTTTCGTACACGATCGTGCGGTCCCAGGCGATCCGCGGACGCTTCTCTCGTCCCCACGTAAACGCCGGATCGACCACGCGGCACTTCGGCATGAACGGCGCACTGTCGCGCTCGTCGAACGTGAGATCCGCGCCTTCGGATCCGAGCTGATAGCCGAAAAGCTCATCTGACCACTTGAGCTCCCCGACGAGCGCTTTGGCGTAGGGATCCAGAACGAGCTTGTTTGGATTGAAGCGATGGCCCTGCTCGGGCTCATACGTTCCGTGAACGCGGTAGCCGTAAACGGTGCCGGGCCGTGCGTCGGGCAGATACCCATGCCACACTTCATCGGTGTACTCCGGCAGCGTGATGCGCTCGAGCTCTCGATTGCCGTGTGAATCGAAGAGACATAGCTCGACGCGCGTTGCGTGCGCCGAAAACAACGCGAAGTTCACGCCGAGGCCGTCCCAAGTCGCGCCGAGTGGATCAGGCAGCCCTTCAGTGACCCGCGCGTGGCGGGGCGTCGCTTTCTTGCGGGGCGGTCGTGAGGGCTTGCCGATGGCTTCGGCCATGACTGAATTTCCGGTTGGATTTGGGCGCGTGCCTTATGCAAGGAGCAGGCCCGGTTGCGGCACGTTAACTGCACCACTCGGCGCTTACGTTGACTTCCCGTAAACATGGCCCGTCGCATCATTCTTGGTTTGCTGCTCGTTCTTTGCGTGCTGTCGGCGGTGTTTGTCGCGTTTGCGTGGCGCACGGCGATCGCCCCGGTGGAGCCACCCGCACGTTCCACATTCGACACCGCTCTTATCGCACGCGGCGCGTCTCTCGCGGCTATTGGCGATTGTGTTTCCTGCCATACGGCGCCTGAAGGTAAGCCTTACGCGGGCGGTTTTCCCCTGCATACCCAGTTTGGAACGATTTACGGAACCAACATCACGCCGGACGCCGAGACAGGCATCGGCCGCTGGACCTTACCTGCATTCCGTCGCGCCATGCATGAAGGCGTCGATCGCGAGGGGCGTCATCTTTACCCTGCGTTCCCCTACGACCACTTCACCAACGTGAGCGACGACGATCTTCAGGCGCTATATGCGTTCCTCATGACACGGGAGCCGGTGCGCGCGGAAACCCCGCCCAACGATCTCACGTTTCCGCTCAATTTCCGGATGCTGATTGCCGGATGGAAGCTTTTGTACTTGGAGAGCACTGGTTTTCGTCCGGACCCGGCACAAAGCGGCGACTGGAATCGCGGTGCTTATCTCGTGCGGGGGCTGGGACATTGCGGTGCATGCCACACGCCGCGCAATGCGCTCGGCGCTGAAAAGCTCGATCTCGATCTTGGCGGCGGTGAAGCTGAGGGGTGGCATGCGCCAGCGCTCAATGCAGCTACAACTGCGCCGATTCCCTGGACTGCAGATGCCTTGCTCCGGTATCTGCGGCGAGGCGCTGATGAAACGCATGACACCGCGATCGGCCCTATGGCGGCTGTGGTGAACAATCTGAGTGCAGTGCCCGAAAGCGAGGTGCGCAGCATTGCGACCTATATCGCATCGGTCATGGGACCCGCGGACGAGCAACGACAAAAGCGCGCAAGCCAAATCGTTGCGAAAGCGCGCGGCGCCAACGAGGCTAGCGGCAGTGTGTCTGAAGTCCAGCGCCAGGATGCCAAGAAATCAGACTTGGCGCCGCAGAGCAACGGCGCAGCGATTTACGCCGGGTCGTGTGCTGTGTGTCATGTCGCGCTTGAACGGCCTGCAGGGTCCGCATCCGGGAATGCACTGCACCTCGGGCTCAGCACTACGCTCTCGCTGCCCACTCCGGTGAATCTGATCAGGGTCATCCTTCAAGGCATCGCACCGGCGGACGGCGAGCGTGGACCGATCATGCCGGGCTATGCGGGCGCATTCACGGACGCGCAGGTCGGGGCGCTCGTTTCGTATCTGCGAGCTACGTACACCGATCGTCCCGAATGGACTGATGTGGACCGCCAGGTGCGCAAAGCACGACAGAGCTTTGCGGAGGCGCCTGAATGAACCGTGAGCTCAGCGTTTGAGGCGCAGTGGAGGCGCGTTTGAGAGCACGAACGCGACGCACGGACGGCTGACCGCTTACCGATTACGATTACGATTACAACTATGAATCTCGACATCAACGGCAAAACTTTCCAGATCGACGCCGATCCCACGACGCCGCTGCTTTACATTCTGCGCGATCAGCTGCAGCTGAACGGTGCGAAGTTTGGCTGCGGCCTGGGCCAGTGCGGCGCGTGCACGGTCATCGTCGATAAACAACCTGTGTTCTCGTGCATCACGCCCGTATCCGCTCTGCAGGGACGCAAGATCAGGACGATCGAAGGTCTGGGCACGCTCGAGAATCCAGGACCGGTGCAGCGCGCTTTCATCGAAGAACAGGCGGCGCAATGCGGCTATTGCATTCCCGGCATGATGATGCGAGCGCAGGCGCTGCTGGAACAGAATCCTGCGCCTTCCAAATCGGACATACGCCGTTACATGAACGCGAACCTCTGCCGCTGCGGCACACACATGCGTATCCTGCGCGCGGTCGAGCGCGCCGCCGCCTTCGTCAAGGACGGCGGTAAGGGCGGGACAGCGGGATGAGTGCCGCGCCAGGATCTCTGACGCGGCGGGAGTTTCTCACCCGCGGTGGTGCGCTGATCGTCAGCTTTTCGCTGGCGCCACGCATTCTGGCCGCCAGCCCGCAAGAAGCCCAGAACATCGGAAAAGAGCCAGTAAAGGAACCTGCGCTCCCAGGCAGTCTGAGCAAAGCCCCGCTGCTCGATTCCTGGATACGCATTGATGCAGACGGCACGATCACGGTATTCACCGGCAAGGCTGAGCTGGGACAGGGAATCAAGACGGCACTCATTCAGGTAGCCGCTGAAGAACTGGTCGTCGAGCCGCGCTCGATCAACCTCGTTACCGCCGATACGGGGCGCACGCCAAATGAAGGCTACACCGCGGGCAGCCAGTCGATGCAGGACAGCGCAACGGCAATCATGCACGCAGCGGCGCAGGTGCGCGCAATTCTCGTCGCTCTCGCGTCACAGCGGCTGAATCTGCCTGCCGAACAGCTGACCGTGCATCTGGGCGTCATCCGGGGCAATGACGGGCGCAGCATCACCTATGGCCAACTCGTAACGGGCGAAACGCTGCACGTGCGCGCGAACCCGCAGTCTCCGCTGCGCGATCCGAAAACACGCGGCGTTATCGGCAAATCGATGCAGCGCGTCGACATTCCCGCGAAAGTGACAGGACGCGCAATCTACGTACAGGATCTGCGGCTGCCCGACATGGTGCACGCACGCGTGGTGCGCCCGCCGAGCTACGGCGCCAGGCTGATATCGATCGACAGCGCGCGTGTCCAGAAAGTCCCCGGCCTGCTACGGATCGTTCGCAACGGCAGCTATATCGCGGTGGTGGCCGAACGGGAGTATCAGGCCATACAGGCCATGCGCGCGCTGGCGCAGGGCGCGAAGTGGGAGGAGCGTGCGACGCTGCCGCAGCCTGCGGACCTCTACAATTACTTCCAGAAGCTGCCTACGCAGGATTACATCGACCTCGGCGGTGCGGCCGACATCGCGCTCGGTCCGGGCAGCATTACTTCGACGTATCGGCGGCCCTATCAGATGCATGGCTCGATTGGCCCCTCGTGCGCCGTTGGTCTGTCGAAGGACGGCATCGTGACGATATGGTCCCACACGCAGGGCGTTTATCCGCTGCGGGATGCTCTCGCAGAACTGCTGAAAGCACCCCCCGACCGTGTGCGCGTGATTCACATGGAAGGTTCCGGCTGCTACGGTCATAACGGCGCCGACGATGCGGGAGCGGATGCGGCGCTGATCGCGACCGCATTTCCCGGCCGTCCCGTACGCGTGCAATGGATGCGGGAGGACGAGCATGCGTGGGAACCTTATGGTTCGGTCATGGTGTCGACGGCCAGAGCGCGCCTCGATGGCTCCAACATCACCGAGTGGCAGTACGAGGTGTGGAGCAACACCCACAACAACCGCCCTGCCCCGGCTGGTCAGCTTTCGCCGGCGTGGGCGATCGAACCGCCTTTCACACCCTCCGCGCCGAAGCCGGCTCCGCTGCCCGCAGGCGGCGGCAACCGCAATGCGCTGCCGATATACAAATTTCCAAATGCGCGAGTGGTACACCACTTTGTGCCGGGGATGCCGCTGCGCGTTTCCGCGCTGCGCGCGCTGGGTGCATACCATAATGTGTTCTCTATCGAGAGCTTCATCGACGAGCTCGCAGCCGCCGCACGTGCCGACCCGATCGACTTCCGTCTTCGGCATCTCGATGACGCAAGAGCACGCGATGTAATCAGCACCGCGGCGGAGCGCTTCGGCTGGTCACAGTACCGCAGGCAACGAGGACGCGGACGGGGCTTCGCTTTCGCACGCTACAAGAATTATGCAGCGTACTGTGCCGTGGTGCTTGAAGTCGAAGTGGATCGCGAAAGCGGATCGATACGACCCTTACGTGTCGTTGCGGCAATCGACAGCGGAGAGGCCGTCAATCCCGATGGTATGCGCAATCAGACGGAAGGCGGCATCATCCAGTCGCTCAGTTGGTCGCTCTACGAGGCGGTGACGTTCGACACCACACGTATCACGAGCCGGGACTGGAGCACCTATCCCATCATGCGTTTTTCCAATGTACCCGAAACGATCGATGTTCATGTCATCACCCGTCCCGGCATGCCCTTTCTGGGTACAGGTGAAGCGGCCCAGGGTCCTACGGCCGCGGCGCTCGCAAACGCGGTCGCTGATGCGACTGGTGTACGCATTCGCGAGCTCCCGTTTACACGGAGCCGCGTCAAAGCGGCCGTCGGACTCTAACGGGCGCTGCGTCAAGACATCACGGGGCAAGGCACGTGGATTGCTGGCTGAATATCTCTAATGCCGAGGACATAATTATTGCGCCATCAACGAACGTAATCGGATCAGCCCACCGGCAACGCGCGAGTAGTACCGATCCAGGCTTCGGTGCCCTCGAGTCGCGCTATCAAAGAGTGATCGTGGTAGACGACAACGAGGATACTGCCGCGACACTGGCTGAAATACTGGCGACCACCGGTCATCACGTGAGCGTCGCCCACGACGCGTTACAGGCGCTCTCTCTGATTGCGCGCATGCGTCCGACTGTCGTCTTGCTCGACATCGGCCTACCGGTAATGGATGGGTTCGAGCTCGCGACTCGCATCCGCCGGGAGTTCGGTGACAATGCCCCGCGACTGATTGCGATCACTGGTTATGGTCTCGAGCAGGATCGCGCCCGTAGCCGTGAGATCGGTTTTGAGCTACACCTCGTCAAGCCGGTGGACTTCGCAACGCTGGTCGCAGCCATTGACGTCAATGCAAGCCCCGACAAAGGTCGCTAGCGGCTCACGCTTGTGAAGTCACCATCCCGTCCCCGCTGACGGAGGACGGGAGTTTAACTCGAGTCCTTGGCGATCGGTTCTGGCGGACACCAGAATGCCAGCACTTCTACTCCGGTTTGATGTTTGCCTGCTGCACGACCTTGACCCAGCGGTCGTATTCCTTGTGGATGCGGTCACCAAACTTCTGCGGCGTCCCCCCGGTCGGCACCATGCCCTGCTGCTCGAGGTTCTTCTTCATTTCCGGCTGCTCGAGCGCCTTGTTCACCACACCGTTGAGGCGATCGATGATCGGCTGCGGCGTGCCGCGCGGCGCCATGACGCCGAACCACAGCTCGACTTCATAGCCCGGCAACGTCTCCCCGAGGGTCGGCACGTTCGGCAACGAATACCACCGTTTTGCCGTGGTGACCGCGAGCGCCCTCAGTTTGCCTGACCCGATGTGCGGCACTACCGGCAGAAGACTGCCCACGATAATCGGCACCTGACCCGACAGCAGATCGCCCATGGCACCGCCGGTGCTCTTGTAGGGCACGTGCACCATGTTGATCTTCGCCATCACCATGAAAAGCTCGGTCGACAGATGCGTGATACTGCCGATACCGGTGGACGCGTAGGTCAGACCGCCCTTGGTCGAGCGCGCGAGCGCGATGAGCTCCTTCGTCGTTTTTGCCGGCACTGAAGGGTGGATCGTCAATACGAACGGCGTGATTCCGAACTCGGCCACGGGGACGATGCTGTTGATCGGATCGAATGAGGGCTTGTTCAGGGCCGACGTCGCGGAAAAACTCGCCGACATCATCATGATCGTGTAACCGTCCGGCGCCGCCTTCGCCGTCATTTCCATGCCGATGATGCCCCCGGCTCCGCCACGGTTATCGACGATGAACTGCTGGCCCAGCGCTTCCGACAGCTTTTGCGAAAACTGGCGGGCGGTAATGTCGCTACCGCCGCCTGGCGCGAACGGCACGATCACTCGGACCACCTTCACCGGGTATTGCTGGCTGCAGACCGGCGCGGCTGCAGTCGCGAGAGCGCAAGCCGCAAGGATGGCGAGCGCATTAGAGCTTTTATGACTCAGTTTCATTTATTTCCTCCTCGGAATTCTAAACGCAGCGCGAAGCATACGCGCGCTGCACGAGGAGCATAGCATGCGCTCGAACGCCTTCGACGAGAGGCCCGCATGCTCAATAACGCGCGGACAGAGTTCGCCGCCTACCACCCACGCTCACCTGCTCGGCAACGAGCACGAGCGCATATGCAGCGCGGGACGTTTACGGTGTCGCGTCGTGCGAGGCAATCGCAACGACAGCGGGGCGGCTCGAGCGGTTACTCCATGCGTGTCGAGTGCCGCGCTGAACGACGATATCGCCCGCCTTCAGCTGAACTTCCTGAGTATCGAGGACCAGTACGATCTCGCCTTCGGTTACGACGCAAAAATCAAGCGTGCGCATTTTCTGCATATACGGGTGCGGGCCGTCCTCGGCATAGGCTGAGGCGTCCGGCGCACCCATAGCGCGGTAGAACTGGGCTATGTCAGCGGCGCCCACTTTGCCTTTCCAGCTCGCATCCGGCGGATAGGTCACGACATTGAAGACGGAGCCTCTCTTCGGCGGCTGCAGCGTATGCGGTAGATGCAGCGTCTCGTAAACTATTTTCGCGGGTGTGCTATCGGTGACCCACATGCGTGCTAACGCAAAACCGGGGCGCGCAGGATCGGTGCGCACGTCCGGAGAAGGGCCATCGCTGACGAGACTTCCCTTGCCGGCTTGCCGATCGATCGTGACGACTCTGCGTGCGGGCTTTACGCCAGCGGGTAGCCGCTGAGTCGCATCGGGCCGCACGATCGAATCGTGTCCCTGCGCCACGCCGGCGGGGCCGTCGACGAACCGCGCAGCAAACATGTCGAACGCCATGCGGCCGCCCTCACGCGGACTTGTCCACTGATGCCACGCGCCGACCTGCACGACGACATCGCCCGGCTTCAGGGCGACCTCCGCATCGTCGAGCACGAGCACGCGCTCGCCTTCGAGCAAAACGGCGTAATCGATCGTCTCGGTCTTGTGCATTGCGGACGAATACGCATTGTTGCCGCCGCGATCCCAGGTCCTCGGCAGAGCACGCTCTTTCGGCTCATGCATCGGTACGATGTCAGAATCCTTCGCGGCATCATAGCCCGCCGGACGACCGCGGCCCTGCACTACACGCAAGTGACCGCCGTTGACCGGCCCTGGAAAATCGTAGGGCGTGCTGCCTTCGTCCCGATCGCTCGAAAGCGACGAAGGCGCATCCTGCCAGACCCACAAATCGGTGTGGCCGCGCGCCGATCCCATCGAGGTTTCGTGTGCGTTGGGCGCCGGCCCTTCCAAAACGATTTTCGATTTGCCGCGCTCGTCGTTGCCGGTGACGACGCGCCGAATCGGCTTCAATCCTGTGGCCATGATCTCTCTTCCTCTTTCCTGAAATGCTGAGCTTGCGCGCCGCGACCCCGCAGCGCCCTAAATAGCGATTGCCCCGACAACGGCTCACTCTCCGCTGATTGCGGCCGGCACCCAACCCCGCTTCGCCCGGATCGCACCATCGCTGATGACTTCGACGAGCGCCGGTTTGCCGCACGCGAGCGCCTTGTCGAGCGCCGGCTTGATGTCAGCGGGTTTCTCCACGCGGAAGCCTCTGCAGCCCATCGAGTCGGCGACCTTGGCGAGATTCACGGAGCGCTCGTAAGCCACTTTCTCGAGCACACCGCCGGAGAAATTGGTATTCACGAGCGTGACGAGGTTGATACCGAGCCGCGCCGCCGTTTCGAGCTCGGCCATGTGATAGTAGAAACCCGCGTCGCCGACGAACGCGACTACCGGCTTATCGTGCAGCGCGGCTTTCACTCCAATCGCGCCGGGAAATCCCCAACCGAGCGAACCGCCACAGCGTATGTAGCCCTGACCCGCTTTCAGCCGCGTCATCTGCGCTGTCCAGATCGCGGCGTGGAATGTGTCCACCACCACGGTGGCATTGTCAGGCAACCATTGTTCGAGCTCCTTGCAGATGCGCTCAGGCCGGATCGGCACCGCGTCCGAGTTGCGCAAAGGCTCACTCTCGGCCCAGTAGTCGCGAACGTAGCCGCGAACTTCCTTCAGCCATTTCTCACGCGGCTGCTGTCTTTCCGAGGCTTCGATCAATTTCTGCAGCGTCATCTTTGCGTCGCCGTGAAGCGATACGGTATTGGGGTAATTGCGGCCAAGCTCTTCGGCGTCGATATCGAGCTGTATCACCGGCGTGCCGATTTTCGGAATCTGCCAGCCGTTGGTAACCTGTCCGCCCGTGTGACTGCCTACGAAAAACACGAGATCAGCCGCGGCAATAGCCTGGTTCGCGCACCAACGCGAGTAGCTGCCCGGTACGCCGACGTTGAGCGGGTGATCGTCAGGCACGAGCGCTTTCGCATGCAGGCTCGTCGCAATCGGAATGGACAACATCTCGGCGAGCTTTATGATGTCGGCGCCCGCTCCCGAGGACGCGGTCCCTCCACCAATGACGATGATCGGCTTCTCAGCCTCGGCAAGCGCAGCAGCAGCGGCCTTGACGGCCGAAGGCTCAGCGACGGGCCTGAATGCGGGGAAATGTTTGAAGCGCTCTTCGAAAACGGTATCGAAATCGCTCTCGCCATCGAGCATCTGACCCGCATTTCCGCGGAGCTCCAGGTGCACGGGACCAGGGGAACCGCTGGTCGCGACGCGAAACGCCTGGCGCAGAAGATCAGGAAAGCGCTTCACCGTGTCGACCGAGTAATTCGCCTTGGTGATGCCGGTCCACGCACTGAAGTCTTCTGCATTCTGGTAGGCGTGCCGATAACGCGGTTGATCGTTCTGGCCGCCGGTGATTGCAATCACGGGCGAGCACGCCATGTGCGCGTCGCGCAGCCCGGCCGCGAGATTCGTCGAGCCGATGTCCTGCGACAGGCAGATGCCCGGGCGGTGAGACGCGCGCGCATAGCCGTCTGCCATGTACGCGGCCGCTTTCTCGCCGTGCGTGACGACGCGCTGGACGCCGACCTTGTCCATCTCCTGCATCGCGGCGCCCACGACAGAGTTCACATAAAAGAGATGCGTCACGCCGTAACCGCGCATCGCTTCGGCAAAGTACCGGTTCCCGCTCATCGTCGGCATGGCTCGTCTCCCTAGCAGGTCAGCATTGACAATCTACGTTCAGATTCGCACCGCTCGCACGCATCATCATTCATGATTCATCATTCATCATTGGGTAAGTCCCATCATTCATCATTCACACGGTCTACCGCCCCACCTCCGAATCCATCCCCGTCGGTTCCAGGTAAGCCGATGCCATCGTGCGTTCAGCACGCCACGGGACTTCGACCGCGTGCTCATACGGCTCCCGCAGAATGCTGACGGTACCTTCGATCACGTCGCCGCGGACTTTGCCGGTGAACTGGTGCCGCATCAGCTTCGTGCCTGCGATACTGATGAGAAGCGAAAACGAGATGTCTTCGCCCCTGAGCTTCACATCGTTCAACAAGGCGCGGCGATTGGTGACGCGTGCGACGCCTTCGACAGTCTGAAAACGCTGCTCGAAAATCGCCGAGTACGGCAGCTTCCGGTCTCCAACGGTCAAATTCCAGCTCCAGTTGCCGCCGATCCGCGCCGGGACTATCCATTTGTACAGTGTGGTGCCCTCAGTCGTGCTTTCGTCTGGAGGCCACGTTCCGAGATCCCACATGCGTGTAATGACTCGCGTGCCCGGTTTAGCCTCGGCCAGAATTTTGGGTCTGAGCATGTGCATCACTTCGGACCATAGCCACATCGTGATGACAGTCGCATCTTTCAGGTCTGCGTCGAACGCGTTCTGATGCACGAACTGGACGCGATCCGCGAAACCAGTTGCTTGTGCGGTTGCCCTCGAGTCCGCGACGAGCTTCTCATCCATCTCGATGCCACGTCCCCGCACCCCCCTTTTCATGCGTGCGGCTTCGAGCACGATGCGTCCATCGCCGGAGCCCAAATCGAATACGACGTCGCCTTCGCGCAGATCCGCAAGCCTGAGCATGCGCACAACATCGCTTTCTTCCGTGGGCACGAAGGGCGAATACCGCTCCTGCGCGTCCACAGGCGCCGTAACGACGATCAGCAGCGAAATAGAGCTGGCGGCGCGGAAAACTTTTCGAACGCGGTTCAATTTGTTACTCGTCTCTTGTGGCGAGCGGAGTCTGGAACCTACTCTTCGTTAATCTATATAGGCTGGCGCTTTGGGAATCCGATCGCTTTGAGCCTTGTCGTGGTTGATCCAGAGCTCGGCGCCCGTATCGGCGATCACTGCGGCTACCTTTTCCATCGACTTTCGACTCTGCTCGACGTCGTAATTGAACGATGGCACGCGGCGAGCCGTCCAGTTCTCCTGCAGATGCACCATATCGCCAGACAGTATGACCGGGCCGCGCCTGGGCAGCCGCACGAGCAGCGACTGATGTCCAGGCGTATGTCCTGGCGTCGAGATAATTACAACGGATCCATCGCCGAAGACATCGTGATCGCCACTGAGCTTCACCGTTTTTCTCGAGCGCAGCTTGTCGTAGAGCTCGACCTCGAAATTCCATTTCGTGGCCGCTTCGAAGCCGAACGCCGCATCGTACTCGGCTTGCTGGATATACAGCGTGCCAGCCGTAAAAAGATTCGCATTGCCTACGTGATCCCCGTGTGTGTGAGAAAACGCGACACGCGTGATTTGCGCAGCATCGATCCCGATCGCTGCGAGTTGCGCGCTGAATGCTTTGCGTAAGGTGTAGCGTGGAGAAACTTTGTTGCGCTGAAAACCCTCTGGCATCGAGGCCACACCGTCGTTGATACCTGAATCCCACAGCATGAGACCGTTTGCATGCTGTATGAGATAGCAATTGGCGCTGAAAGCGCCCGGCTTGCCGACGTTGACGCCGGGCGTCCACCGTGAGATATCTTCGACGGTGGATTCGCCGCAATTGAACACGTACAGTCTTTGCACGCCGCTCGACTGCCGCGCCCCAGTGCCCGCACACCCAAGAAGCACGAGCAACAGCGCAAGGCCGATGACCAACGACCGCAACAACGGATTTCGCATCATCTGGTCTCCTCCAGTCCGATGCAAGGCACGCACAGGGAACGCGCATTGTAACCGGAGCTCACCCGCCGCCCCGGCGCAGCTGTCGGGCATGATACAAGCGCTTCCGAACAGGACCTTAATACTTTGACCCGAATCGCATCGACCTTCGCACCACTGCAACACCGAGATTTCCGCCGCCTCTGGACCGGCACTTTTTTCGCCACAGCCGGGCAGTGGATTCAGCAGGCCACGCTTGGCTGGGTCGTGTACGATGTGACCGCTTCTGCCAGCGTGCTCGGGGCCGTGCTCGGCATACGCGCTATTCCGATGCTGCTCCTCGCGCCGCTCACCGGCGTCGTCGCCGACCGCTTCGACCGCCGGTATGCACTCGCCGCAAGCCAGTTTCTCATGGTTATCATATCGATTGCTCTGGCTGCGCTCCTCGCGCTCAATCAGATACTCGTCTGGCACCTCTTCGGTTTTTCGGTTGTATCCGGAGTGAGCGCGGTCTTCGACCGCACACTGCGCAGCACGCTGGTCTTTCACAGCGTCCCCCGCAATGACGCGGCCAACGCGGTGGCGCTCAACAGCATCGCTTTCAGCGTCACGCGTGCCGTAGGCCCGGCCGTGGCGGGATTTCTGATCGGCTCTGTAGGCGCGGCGTGGAATTTCGCCATCCAGTCGCTGCTCTACCTCGGCGTGACCTTCGCAGCGCTTTCGGTAAGTGCCCCGCCGCCTGCGCCGCGCAGAACGGCAGCGAGTTCGTGGTGGGCAGAGATGAAGGAAGGCATGCACTTCACTTTGACGGACCCGATCGCACGCATGATGGTCGTGCTCGGTCTGGTGCCGCCGATACTGCTCATACCTTCGCTTGGCGCACTCATGCCGGTGTTCGCCGCGGATGTTTTTCGCAGCGGTCCGGAAGGCCTCGGTCTGCTGCTCTCTGCCGTCGGCGTAGGCGGCATCCTCGGCGGCCTCGTTGCGGCATGGATAGCACGCTATGATCACACCGGTCTCATTCAGACGCTCGCCCTCGCCGTGTTCGCGTTTTCTCTGATTGCGTTCGCGTTCAGTCCGGACCTGGCAACCGCTGTCGGGTTCCTCGTTGTCGCGGGTGTAGCTGAAATGGTCCACCATACGGTTCACGTGACGACATTACAAATGTGCGCGCCCGAACATATGCGCGGACGCGTTGCCAGTCTGCTGCCCGTGTTCCCCGCTTTCATCTCCGTCGGAGCGCTCATCGCCGGCGTTTGCGCAGACCTGATCGCGCCCGATCTGGTCGTGATTCTTTTTGCCGTGCTCGCCCTCGCCGTCGTCATCACGGCATGGGTGCGGTCGACGGCATTGCGGGAAGTCAGAATGTCAGGACTCATCAC
>JAQGNH010000023.1 GCA_028291945.1 Betaproteobacteria bacterium | reverse complement strand
TGCTCGCGCAATGAAATCGGCACCTGCTTGGTATTGTCCCTGCTGGCACTGAATAACACCCATTAGGTGCAACGCATCGGCATGATCCGGCACTTCCGCCAACACCTGGCGATAAGCAGAATCCGCGTCGAGCAAGCGCCCGCTTTGATGCAACGCCACAGCCTGCTGGAAGCTCTTTTCGCGAAACGACAACTCAGATTGCCTCTTGCGCATGGCTTCACGATTTGTGCGCCTCGCACCACCTTTAGCCATCTTCAATCGACGGTTCTCTGAGAAGTTCTATGTGTTAGGCGGAGCGTGGCCTAAACGCGCGTAGATCTCGGCCCTCCGGTATTGTTAGCTTATGATCGATCGCGAGCGGATAGGTGTTCGGTCGCTACGCCTTGCTCGCACATACGTTGTGCTCTCTTGAAATGAAAGTCTTGCTGATGTTCGTGAACAGGCGAAGAGCTCTGGATTTACAAGGAGGAGGCCCCCCGGCAAAGGGAGCGATTTAACTCCTTACGCACGGCAACTCCCGCCTGCGAAAAATAACGCATTATGTTGCGGGCTGCAAATCGATCGGCTACATCATACGTGGTGTGCACAAGACCGTGCTTCGTGCAGCGGCAGAATGAACTGATTGTCAGTCGCATCCAGCCAGGCAAAACGGAAGGTTGTACGATGAGCTTCTATAAGGAACTTGCTCGACTTTGAGGCTGACCTTTGCTTCAGCCTCGACCTTTTGTGCGACGGTTGCAAAACAGTTCGTCAAGTTTCAATCCAGGCTTCGGGAGAAACGACACCAGATGTTTTGCAAAGAGACTGTTGCGGCCAGTTCCGTCCCTCCACGCCGAGTCCCGGTACGGTTGCATAAACCAACATCGTTCCAGGATCGACTGTGGCGACACCCCCTTGTGCAGTAACCGTAACTCCGGCTTTCGCGAAATGGGCTACCCTGGCAAGCGGCAATAATGACAATATTCGGCGCGCTTCGAGCTTCCGCGAGTGAGCGTAGCAGCGTAGGTAAGGCTCAGTCCTCATCCTCCAGATCAGCCGAGTTACGGGTAGCAATAGTCGTAGGCAGAAGATAATTTTCACCCTGAATCTGAACCCCATGTCCGAAAAGAATACGACGATGTAGGCCACACCTGCTCCATGAACGAACGGACGCACGCGGAATCGTTCGGTCCGGAATGTCCCTATGACAGGACGCATCGAATTTAACAGACTTGACCGCGTCGCATATGACCTGCGCGTCATGCCGGGAATGTGCTCGCTTATGAGCCATGCCGTCGCTCGCGCCTTAGCCTCCGTCGATCCAGTACCCGCGATGCTCCGTGTAAGCACTGCGCTGTTGGCGTTGGGCGGCACGTCCGTGAAGGGTATTTAAGAGTTAAGAGCGCCCATTTATGTCAGGCTCTCAGCCGCAGAGCGCACAGCTCGTTGTTGACTCTCGTAATCACACCCGCCCAGTCACCGATCACCGATTGCCTAAACAGTTTCGAAGTCGGATACCACGGGCTGTCGTCGCGGTCGAGCAGCCAGCGCCAGTCCGGTGCAAATGGAAGCAGGATCCACACAGGTTTCCCGAGGGCCCCGGCAACATGTGCTACGGCCGTATCGACCGTGATGACGAGGTCCATCAGCTCCACTAACGCTGCCGTGTCGGCGAAATCGGTTAGCTCATGACCAAAGTGCAGGAGATCTTTTTCCATCTTTAGGACAACCTCGTCTGGCGCACGCACTTCCTTCTGCAAACTTACAAACTGCGCTCGAGCAGACAGCAGCTTTGCGAGCTCATTCAAGCGAATTGATCGGTTAGCGTCATTCGCGTGGTCTTTGCTGCCACACCATGCCAACCCTACCCGCAGCGCTCTCTTTTGGCCCAGCTTAGCCTGCCATTTTTTGACCCGAGTGGGGTCGCTGCTAAGGTAGGGAACGTTTGCGGGGATGGTGTCTAGCCGCGTTTTAAACGCGAGAGGCAGGCTGAGCAGCGGACAATGATAATCAAAAGCGGGCAGCACCTCTCCTCGCGCAAATACTTTAGAGTCATTGTCCAGCCGAGCAAGCAGCGATTTGAGCGAAGGCTGTACTTCAAGCAGTACATCAGTCCCCTTAGACGCCACAAGCCTTACGTATCGGCAAAATTGGACAGTGTCTCCGAGTCCCTGCTCGGCGTGCAACAGAATGGTCTTTTGCGCAATGGACTGTTCTCCGGTCCATAATGGCTGTGGGAAATCGCGTCTCGCCTTCTCGAACTTCTCGTGTTGCCAACGCCATTCTAGTTTTTGCCAGCCCCGCTCGAAGTTCCCGGTTAACAACTGGCACAAGCCTTCGTTCCAATGTGCGTCTGCATAGGAGGGTTTGAGCACAAGCGCACGTTCGAAACTGACTAGGGCCTCCCCTGGCCGCTTTAGAGCATGCAGCGTGACGCCGCGGTTCAAGAGCGCCTCTACATAATCAGGCTTAAGCCTAAGAGCACGGTTGAAGCAAACTAACGCTTCCTCGGGATGATTAAGGCGCTGCAAAGCAAGTGCCAAGTTGTAATGCAGGACGGGCCAGTCAGGGCGAATCTTTATTGCTCGTCGAATGAGCTTTGCGCCTGATTCGTATTGGCCTATCTGACACTGTAGCGCGCCGAAATAATGTAGACAATCAAACTGGCGCGGAGACTGTGCGAGGACATCCCGGTAGATGAACTCCGCCTGTGTGAGCATGCCCGCTCGGTGGAATTCTATTCCCTGCTGTAACCTAGCCTCCGCCCGGGTAACCTTCGATGTCCCCATTTGTTTTGGTTCATGAAACACTCGCCGAGCTTTAGCCATCTTTTCTCACGTAGTTCGGTTTCATCCAGTTCTGCAAGCTCGATATGGGCATGTCCAACCGCCTTGCCGCTTCGTCACTCCGCCTTCTCGCGCGAGTCTCACCGCCTCGCTCTTAAACTCTATCGTGTAATCCCGATGGGGAACCATCGCTCTGCTCATCTAACGATTTCCTGACATTATTACGTCGATGCCATTGGTGGTCTAACTCACCGACGAAGTTCGTACGAGCTCCCGAGCTCCAACAGTTAAACGTACGATCCAGAATCTTCGCGGCGAAGTCGCAATGGAACCGGCGTCCACGGCTTTGCAGGCCTATTTTGGGTGCAATGAAGACAATGGGTTATGCAACATAGCGCAAACTATCAAGCACTTGCGATTTTTAAGAATAACGAACAATAATCGGATCGGGCCGTTTTCTTCGCCGATTGTCCCAAATTGTCCCAACGGAATGACACGGAATCCGTCAAAACTTTTGTCGAAATCGCGCCTCCGCGATTGACGTTTACGCCTGCAGCGGTGGCCGTTTTGGTGGCATTACCGTCCGCGTGTTTATTCGCGCACTCGCTCAAAAATCCGGGTCGCGAGGGCGCATAGTACTCGAATCGTCATGCAGAGCTGGCCGTGCGGGCGGACGCTTTTCCAGTCAGTGTCCCTTCGAACCAGCCTCGCCGGTGATCTCTTAATAGATCGTTTGGAGATTCTCATAGCGGCTCTGCTGCGTCGATGGCGCCGGATTGGATCCTGCGATGGTTGTACGCTTCCCAAGGCGACATTTTCAACGCCCTCGTGGACTGCCGCCTGATAGTGACAGCCACTTTCGGCAGATCCTTTGGGGAATGCTGAAGCGCGAGTATGACGACGGGATTGCCGCGCAAACTCGCACGCCATTATTATGCGCGGACTTGATCGCGTGCTCGGCTGGGCTTACTCAGCAGTGTTGCACGCACTGACCACCGCGATCGGCGCAACCGGGATTCCACGCAATGGCGGACATAGTCTGTCCTCCGCTAAGCAAGCAGATGAAATTTCAAACGGCGACGAGGCTTCGATCAGGGGGTAGGTATTCGGGAGGTTCGGTGCTCGGATGCTGCTGCTATTGCGCATGAAGAAGTTCGCAGGACTTGATGTCGTGCGGGCACTGGAAGCGAATCACGACAGCTCTTCGATCGAGGATCACAGTGGCAACAGCTTACGCGATGGCTCGATGAGGCAAAGGCAGGGGGGTTGCTGCGCGTCTCACCGAGTGCCTGAAGGCGGTGGAGCGCGAAATGCTGGGCGATGACGAAACGCGAAGCCCGCAACACATCATAAGTCTCCTGCAGGCCCCGTAACCTTAGTTGCCAATCTGCCCCGCACGGCGCTCACACAAGCTTTAGCCTTCTGCGCGGCTGACTTCAGTTCGTCAGGACTGCCTCCGCCTAACAGCTTGGATTGGCTGTCCTCGTTATTCCCTGTGATCTGACAGAGGCAAGCTGCCGGCGGCAATACAACTCGTTGTGTGTACGACGGTCAGCTATTGTTCATAAACAAAAAGCGCCGCGGTACTCCGCGGCGCCCAATGTCACTCGGAATGCTTATGGGGAGTTCGGACTTATGAACCCAGTGATGACCGACGTCGACGCCAGCCGAGGCCTCCGAACACCGCGAGGCCCGTGCTTAACAGCGCGAGCGACCCCGGTTCGGGGATCAACGCGAAAACCTCGACGCAGCCTAACGGGCATGCCGTAACAGCGGCTGAAGCTGCACCTCCGGGGCCCACCCCACCGTACGGCATGAAGGCTTTTCCAGTTGCCGGGTCCACGGCGATGGAATGCGCGCCGAAAGATGTCGCAAGAGTCTGGACCAGATTGCCAAAGTCATCGACGATACCCAACTCGGGTGTGCACCCCCCAGCCGCGGGCGACAGGGCCGCATTACATCCAAGGGGAAAGTTTCGAGAAGTCACATAAAACAGTTTGCGCACCGGATCGAACCAGACCATGTCCTCGCCAGTCAACGGAATGGCCTTTAGTGAGCCAAGGCCACCATTTGCTGCCGGATCGAGTAAAAAGGTGCTCGGCCCCACGCCGCAGCCGACCAGGAGCTTGCCCCCTTGATCCACTGCGAGACCGGTCGGAGCACAGGCTCCGGACGGCCCCGGTCCTCCGGCAACCGTACTCAAGTCATAAGTCTTCTCGACAAGTCCTGTCGTCGGATTGACTACGACGACGGACCCCGGCCCACCGGTATTATCGACATTCAGATAGAACTTCCCGGTAAGGGGATCGAAGACCGACTGCTCGATGCCGTCGGCGGCGAACGCGACTTTCGAACCCGGCACGATGGTGTTGTTCGTCGCGTTGATGAGCGTTGTGAACGGGGTCGGCGAAGCCGCATTGTTTGCAACCAGGAGCGTGTTGTTCACCGGGCTGAACGCCATCTCGTCCACACGTTTACCCAGGGCCGCGGTCCCGGTAGGTACAGTTGCGATTAGAGCACCGCCAGCGTTCAGGTTGAATGCCTTAAGCGTACTGTCACCATCTCCCACGTACAAAGTGTGACCGGCTCCCGCCGTATTGGCTACGACCAACCCATCTGGTCCTGAGATAGCGGTCGTGGGAGCCGCTGGCGGCGGCGGGTTCTGGCCCACGAACACATGGCCCGAGCCGCCGATTCTTCCGACGAACGAATTGGTGGCAGCAGAGAAAATGTCGACGGACACGTTCGTCCGATCGGCCAGGTATATAAGACCACCGTCGGCCCACATGATGTCGTAGGACAAAAATGCGCCGTTGGTAGTGATGTTATCCGGGCTTGCCGGTATGGCAATGTGAACCCCGGTGTCGTAATAGATTGGCGCTCCCAGCGCAGGGCCTGCGCCAAAGCCGATGAGCGCGGCGGCTATTGCAGTGAACAGCCCTGGTGCTCGCGGCTTGCGTGCCCCGCTGTTGACGGGTGGTGCGTTCGGTCGATCCTGAGCTCGCATGGTGTTACCCCTCCGACGATAAGTACGGTTTGAAATTACGATCGTCTCCCCACCAGAGACTTCGAGCGATGACGTCCGCATATCCTGTGCCAGCTCTACGTTACCTCTTGTTTGTATAGGGCAAAGTTCCCTCCCCTCTAATCAACACCGCATTCCCATGTAAGTTCGAGCGACGAGGGTTGTGACGTCTCCGTGTACATGCCGTTGTATTGTTGTGAAGGTCTTGTGGATGTACTGTGGATACCCTGTAAGTCTCCTTAAAGAACAAGGACTTGGTGCCGGTATACGCTGTGTAAACTATTGCGACATGCGACACTCCGCGATGAGCGGCCGAAGCGCCGCGCGATCAGCCATTTGCCGCTATTCGACAGGTCAGCACGCTCGCTCCCACTCGCAAAATCCGAGTCTTGGCTCCATCGCGCTTTACGCTCTGGAATCGACATGTGCAGCAGCGCGGACATGGCCGGCTTGGTACTCTTTACGACGCGGGCACGCGTCCACGGCGGCCACACGGCCGCTACGCATGCGGCTTAGCAACTCCGTCATCCAAGAGGTTCAAGGCTGTCGGTACCAGAAGCCTACGGTGTTGCCGTTATGCCCAGCGAACCAGCGAGCAAGGATGATGAAGAGCGATTCCTATCGGACGTCAGATTTGGTGCAACGCGTTTAGCATCTGTGGCGACCGCTATGGCGGGGCCCGTTAACCCGATCAACGACGCCTTCTTTCCTAATCCGCTCCGCACCAACGCCAGCTTTGATCTTCTGCAAGCCATTGGTACGTGAAGCGGCGTAGTCGCGTTGGTCCTTCGACTTCAAGCGTCTTTGAACCGCGATGGTCTTTGCGATCTGACAGCTCGTTGACGGAAATCACCATGCAGCCCTTAGCAGGTGGAAAGCGAATGCAGGATCTTCAACCTGCAGCACGCCGTATCCATTACGGTCTCGGAGGACATGACGATTCCGTAGCCGGTGCCTCCTTAGGCACCCGAGTTGATCGAGCATCTCCGGACTGTGGGTCTCGCGCTTAATAGGGCGATGCGGTGTTCATTCGCCTTTGATCCCCGCTTCCTTGATTACGGCTCCCCACTTCTTGAGTTCCGCATCGATGTAGCGCGCGAGGTCCCGAGGCGGCAGACCGTTGACTTCAAAACCCGCCGCCTCGATCTGCGCCGCAACCTCCGGCATTTTGAGGGTGCTCGCGAGATCGCGGTATATGCGGTCGACTATCGGCTTCGGCGTCTTGCCGGGTGCGAGCATCGCATACCAGCCCTCGACCACGTAACCGGGCAGCCCCGATTCGGCAACCGTAGGCACGTCAGGCAGGGAAGGCACCCGCTTGGCACTCGTCACCGCGAGCGCCCTCAGGCGTCCGCTCTTGATCTGCGGATTCGCAGCACCGGTCGCGGTGAACAGGACTTGCGACTGTCCAGCGACGACGGCAGCGGTTGCCGCCCCTGCGCCTTTGTAGGGCACGTGTACCATGTCGATGCCCGCGATGCGCGTGAGCAAGGCCATTGATAAATGGCCACCGGTACCAACACCGGAGCTCGCATAGTTCAGCTGGCCGGGCTTTTCTTTCGCGAGCGCGATCAGATCCTTCACGCTCTTCACCGGCAGCGACGGATGTGCGACCAGCACGTTCGGCGCCCATCCGAGCACCGTGATCGGCGCGAAATCGTTCGGTGTTTCGTACGGCAGCTTCTGATAGAGAAAAGGATTCGCGGCATAGCCGGTTGCCACGACCAGCAAAGTGTGGCCGTCGGGGGCGGCCTTCGCGACGATCTCACTGCCGACGATGCCCGCCGCGCCAGCCCGGTTATCGATCACGATCTGCTGACCCCATAGCGTTGTCAGCTTCGGACTCAGCAGCCGCACCAGAAGGTCGAGCGCACCGCCCGGCGTCGAGGGCACGACGATGCGTATGGGCCGGGCTGGGAACTCCGCACTGTGGCCCGGCATCGTGACACACGCTGCTGTCAAAGCGAACAGCAGTGTCTTGAACATTCTGTTCATGGTGCTGTTTGATGTCGCCACTGAACAGCGCCTCACGTCATATCGGTAGTGTACGCTCGTCTTTTATGCCCGCTTGTTCGTCGAGGCGTGCACGCCAGCTTTTTTCGGAATCGACCAGAGGGCCGTACAGCCGCTCTTCCAGCGCATAGAAATTCTGTAAGCCCAGCAACTCGCTGCGATCGACAAGACTGCAGACATGCTCCGGATAGAGCCCTGCGGACGTTTTCTCGCGTTTAAGCACGTCCAGAGCTTTCTGCATGCCGCGAACGGCGGTGCGCTGAAGGAGTCCACTGTAGGAAATGATTTTGAAACCGATCTCGTGCAGCACATCGAAAGGTAGCAGCGGCGTTTTGAGGTTGCCTTCGCTCAAATTCGCCTGCAGCGGAGCCTTGATCGATTTCGCCGCCGTACGCATCTCGTCCTCGCTCAGAAGGGCCTCGACGAAAATCGCGTCTGCGCCCGCCTGCGCGTACAGGTTCGCGCGCTCGATCGCTTTCTCGAGACCTTCGATCGCACGCGCGTCGGTTCGCGCAATGATGACAAGATCTTTCGAACGTCGCGCCTCGCAGGCAGCCTTGACCTTGACGACCATTTCGTCGACGCTGATCAGCTTCTTACCTTCGAAATGCCCGCAGCGCTTGGGAAACGTCTGGTCCTCGAAAAACAGCGCGGCTGCGCCCGCAGATTCGAACTCGCGCACGGTGCGCATCACGTTGAGCGCATTGCCGTACCCCGTATCGATATCGACGATGAGGGGGATATCTACGCAGCGCGCCATGTTGCGCACCTGGCCCAGGATCTCCGGCATCGTTTGCAGGCCGACGTCTGGATAGCCCAGGATGCTCGCCGTCACGGCCGCGCCGCTTACAAAACCGGCCTTGAATCCGGCCCGCTCTACCACTTTCACCGAAATACAGTCGTAGACGCCCGGGGCAACGATCGGCCCAGGCTGTGCCAGCAACTCACGAAAACGCTGCGCTCCGTGCATATCAGTCTCCCTTCTATCGTTTCCGCTATTTCCGACGCATTTCGATCACGAGGTTGAAATCGGAATCCACCTTCACCTGCCCGCCTGGCCCGACGACGACAGTCGACTCGCGCTCTTCGATGATGGCGGGCCCCGAGAAGCGCTCGCCCGGTTTCAGCGCGTAGCGGCTGATGACGCCCGTGTCGACGTATTTTTTGATTTCGGGAAAATACACGCGCCGACGCTGTCGAGGTCGCGCCCGGTCGCCTGCACCGCGGCCTGTCACCACAACATCCGGCGCCGGACCGGACGCGCGCAGCCGCCACGTAAGCGCCTCGATCGGCAGATCCCCCGGCAGTGAATCGTAGATCTTGCGATACGCCTCGTGGAACGACGCTTTGATCGCCTTTATTGAGCCGGGTCCAAGCTTCCCGAGCGACACAGCCACCGCGATCTCGAAACCTTGCCCGACGAACCGCATCTCGGCTGTGCGAACGAAGCTGGGCTTCTTCACGCGCGCATCGAGAAGGACGGTCCGCGCCTCCGCTTCCATTTCCTGGAACAACGCGTTCAGACGCGCCCATTCGATCTCCGCGAGGGCAACGTTGTATGAGCGCGAGAGATCGATGGCGACCGGCGCTGCGAGCAGCCCGAAAGCCGAATTGGTGCCGGCGCCGATCGGACACACGATCTTGCGCAACCCGAGAATGCGCGCGATCTCGTACGCGTGGACGGGGCCGGCGCCGCCGAATGCAAAGAGCACGTAGTTCCGATAATCCTTTCCGCGCTCGGCAGCATGGATGCGTATCGCCGTGGCCATGTTCTGATTGACGACTTGCGCGATACCCGCTGCCGTCTCGGTCATCGATAAGCCGCCTTGGCGACCCAGGCGTTCGACCTGCCGTTTGGCTCCGTCCATATCGAGCGCCATGTCGCCGCCGAGGAAATAGTCGGGATCGAGGTAGCCCAGCACGAGATCGGCGTCGGTCACGGTCGGCCCGGTACCGCCGAGTCCGTAGCACACGGGGCCCGGCTTTGCGCCTGCGGAATCGGGTCCGACTTTGAGCAGACCTGTTCCGTCGATGCGTGCGATCGAACCGCCACCCGCCCCGATCTCGATCATCTCCACCGAGGGCACTTTCAAAGGCATGCCGGAGCCGCGGAACTGCCTCCTCACTCGAGCCGCTTCGAACATGCCCGTGAATGCCGGTTTGCCGCCGTCGACGAAACACGCTTTGGCTGTCGTTCCGCCCATGTCGAATGCGAGCACGTCGTTCTCGCCGATGCGTGCACCCGCGTAACACGCTGACAGCACGCCCGCAGCAGGACCTGATTCAATGAGGCGGATCGGAACCTCCGCCGCCGTGCGCGGTGTCGTCATCCCACCGTTCGACAGCATTACAAGTATCGGCGCCTTCACTGCGCTGTCAGCGAGCGCTGATTCGAGCCGATTCAAATACGAGCGTGCGATGGGCTTCACGTACGCGTTCGCGACGACGGTTACCGTGCGCTCATACTCACGGATCTCCGGCGCCACCGTTGAAGAGATCGACACATCGACCTGGGGAAACTCGCTGCGAATGACCTCGAGCACTTCACGCTCGTGAGATGCATTGCGATAGCTGTGAAGAAAACACACGGCGATCGACTTGACGCCGTCCTGGACCAGAGCCGCTACGAGGTTTCGGACGGCGCTCAGGTCGGGTCGGACAAGAGACACACCATCTGCGCCCACGCGCTCAGGGATTCCGACGCGTCGCGAGCGCTCGACGAGCGGCTCAGGAAATTCGATCGCGAGATCATACATGTCGTAACGCATGTCGCTGCCGAGTTCGAGCACATCGCGGAAGCCGTCGCTCGTCAGCAGCGCCGTGGCCGCGCCTTTGCGCTCGATGAGCGTATTAGTGACGAGCGTGGTCGCATGCGCAACGCCGTGGATGTGTTGTGGCTGCACCGCGCCGGACGCCCTCAGCCGCTCGATGCCGTTGAGAATCCCCGCAATCGGATCGTCGGGCGTCGTCAGACATTTTTCTCGTATGAGCGTGCCCGAGCGCTCCTCTACCAGAACAAAATCGGTGAACGTGCCGCCGACGTCCACGCCGAGCCGGTATTGCGGCGCAATCATCGTTCGACCTTCCCCGGGCCGGCCTCGTTGAGGGCGTGCTTCGTTGCGAGCGATTTTCCGGGCGCGCGCGAATCCGCGCGGTAGTTCTCGATCGCGTCGGTGGTGATGTACCCACGCGCGAGATCGTGCTCGATATCCGCGCGCTTGCGCTCGCCCGGCACCCCGTATCCGCCGCCCCCCGGCGTGCGCACGGTCACTGTTTCGCCGGGCTTGAGCATCGTGCGTCCTTTGGGTGCAAGGTATTCGGAGCCATTTTTACAGAGCGCAGCGGGCCCGCCGTTACGACCGCCGCGGTAGCCGAGCGGGGGATTCTTGATGCGCTCCGAGCTCGTCGACACGTACACATTCCTGGTTCCGAGGACCTGCACAACGAGCTCTTGCGCGAGGCCCCCGCGGTAGCGCCCGGCACCGCCTGAATTCGGCACGAGCTCGCGTCGGACAAATCGCAGCGGGGCGTTGCTTTCCATGACCTCGAGCGATGCCATTTTGGTATTCGTCGGAAACGATTTGCCGGCGAGCCCGTCGCGCTCGCGCGACGCGCCCAGTCCGCCGCTTGTGATGAGGAGGCACTGGAACTCCGAACCGTCGTCGCGTGGCCCGAAAAAGTTCAGGCGCGGCGCGGGGCTTCCCGCTTCGGCTGGAACCGCATCCGGTACCGCCTGAGCGAGGGCGCCGAACACCACCGGCACAATCATGTGCCCTACCCGCCCGCGGCTGTTACCGGGCGCCGGTCGCGTCGAATTGACGAGCGAGCCTTGCGGGGCTTTCATGCGTATCGGGCGATACGCGCCTTCGTTATTCGCAATCAGCGGTTCGAGCACCGCTTTTGCTGCAAACGCTGCATAGCCGTAGGTATAGTTGTAGCAGCTGTTGATGCCCTTGTTGATCTGCGCAGAGGTGCCTTCGAAATCGTATTCGAGCTGATCCCCGCTGACGGTCAATTTGAGGTTGATCACGAGCGGCTCGTCGAATCCGTCCATGATGCCCTGGCTCGTGTATACGCCGTCCCGCACGCGCCTGATCGCCGCGCGCATTGCTTTTTCGGAGCGGGCGAGCACTTCGCGCGAAATGGCTGCGAGATCGCGCAGGCCAGCTTCGTCCAGAAGCTCGCTCACGCGGCGGGCGCCCAGACGCGCGGCGCCGATTTGCGCCTGAATGTCCCCCAGGACCTGGTCGGGCACGCGCACATTCTCCGCGATGATCTGCAGCACTTCGGGAACGAGCCGGCCCGCGTCGTAGAGCTTCATCGGCGGCAGCGCGAGGCCCTCTTCGAAAATACTGTTTGCATCTGCGGAGTAGCCGCGGCCTCCGATGTCGGCCTGGTGCGCGATGTTCGCCGAGAACGCGACGAGCTTCCCTTTGTGGAAGACCGGCACCGCGATCGCAACATCGTGCAGGTGACCCGCGGCAAGCCACGGATCGTTCGTAATGGCTACGTCTTCCGGATGCCACTTGGGCCAGCGCTGCAGAAAATGCTTCATGACGGTCGATGCGCAGCGCGTAAAACCCGGCAGCGATTGGTAGGGCTGCGCCAGCAGGTCGCCCTCCGGTGTCAGCAGAACGCAGGTGAAGTCGTAGGACTCCCGCACGATGCTCGAAAAGGCCGTGCGCAACACCATCGCGGCCTGCTCTTCCGAGACAGCGATCAAACGGCTCCACAGGATCTCGAGCGAAACGGGATCGATGGGGTTGCGCTTTACGTTTCGCGCACGGGCGGAGGTCGCAGCTTTTCTGGGCGATTTTGTTCCTGCCATCGGCTTTCCTTCACGACCCCTTCTTGAATGCGCGCTCCGCGTGAGACTTGCCGTGCGGTGGACCGCGCCGGTAGTATTCTTCTTTAAGACTACCAAGGTTGCAGAAAGCGGGCAAGGCTCGAGCGCCAGAACATGCATGCCACTCTCAAAAGCGCAGGTGCGGCGGGCGCGCTTACGCGTCTCGCCGATCTCGGCTTCACCAAGTACGAAGCGCTCGCGTATCTCATGCTGCTCGATGAGCATCCCGCCACCGCGTATGAGATCAGCAAGCGCGGCGGGCTTACCAAGGGGAACGTCTATACCGCGCTGGTAAGCCTCGTGCATAAAGGTGCGGTGCAGCCGGTCAGCAGTGACCCCGTTCGCTATGCCCCGGTCGAACCTGAGACGTTGTTCGGCGGCATTGCAAAAAGCACTACGGCCTTATGCACCGATCTCGCCGCCACGCTGACCACTCGTGAGCAGCAGAAAGGCATCGACTATGTTTGGAGCATCAGCGGCGAACACGCGCTGCATGCAAAGATCGGCGAAGTCATTGCGGGTGCGCGCGAACAGATCTGGATCAAGGCACCTCATCATCTGTTGCACGCACATGTCGACGGGTTGGCCCACGCTGCGCAGCGCGGCGCGAGCATACTGGTGATCCTGTTTGGAAGTGACGCCGATGCGCAACGGCTCGCTCTCGGTCAGCATGCGAAGCTTTATCTGCACGAAGGCAGTGGCGACATGCTTGCGGTCGGCAAAAAGCAATTCGTCATTGCTGCTGATTTCAAACAGACGCTGATCGCGGAGTTCGGCGACACACCTCAAGGCGTATTCACCCGAAGTGGAGCGGTCGTGTTCATTTCGGAGACCATGATCCGGCACGAGGTGTATCTCGCCGAGATCATCAATGCGTACGGCCCGGCGATCGAAAAGCGCTTCGGCAAGGATCTCATATCGCTGCGCCAGAAATATCTGCCGCCGAATCTGTTCAAGGAAGTCGAAAAGCGTCGACAAAAGCCCGCGATGCGCGCCCGCTCACGGGGGCGCCGGACGACGGTATGACGCGATCGAGTAGCGACTGGAGGAATGATGAGCAGTGCATCTGACGTGAGCGTGCTCGCGGAGTTTGCGGCGTCGGTCGAGATGGGAGGGCTTCGCGCCGAGGTCGTCGAAACCGCCAAAGCGTGTGTGTTGTACGGCCTCGCCGTCGGGATTGGCACAAGACGGGCGCGGCCCGCGGTGCTCGCCGCGAGTGCGAGCGGAGAAGAAACGGTAGCAAAAGGCGCAACGCGCTTCCTGGATGGACGAATGACTTCGCACGGCAGCGCCGCCTTTGTGAATGCAGTGCTTCTCTCCGGACGCGTCCAGGGCGACTCGCATCCGTGCGGCCACCTCGGCGGCGTCGTGATTCCGGCGACGCTTGCGTCAGCAGAGCGCACGGGAATTTCAGGGAAGCACACACTTTCGGCGCTGGTCGCAGGCTATGAGGTCGCGCTCAGAATCGGGCGGGACCATGCCGCGGATCTGAGCAAGCGCGGTTTTCGTACCACGCCATGCTACGGGGTGTTCGGCGCAGCAATCGCAGCAGGACGCGCGCAGCGCTTCGATACGAACCGCATGGCGAGCGCAATTGGGCTCGCCGCCAATTACGCCGGCGGCTTGCGCGAATATGTCGACGCCGGCACCGAGGAATCACCCTTCCAGGCGGGCTTCGCCGCGCGTAACGGGCTGTACGTAGCGGATCTCGTTGCTCAAGGCTTGAATGCGGCTAGAACCGCGCTGCACGGCAAGGCAGGTTTCTATCGCGCCTTCGCCGAAGACGGCATCGATTACGGTAAACGCCTGATCGAAGGCATCGGGACGCAATTCGAATTCACCAGCGTCACGTACAAGCAATATCCCGCATGCCAGTTCCTGCGCGGAGTGATTCGCGGACTTGCCGAGCTTCGAAAGCGCGCACCGGCGGCGACGCCGACATTGATCGAACTGCGCATGAATCCGTACGAAGCCGACTTTATCGGCGTGCGCTATATGGGGCCCTTCACGAGCCCGACGCAAACGGTCATGAGCGCGCCCTTCTGTGCCGCGCTGGCGTGGGCCACCGGCACCGCGAGCTTCGACGGCTTGCGCACGTTCGACGACGTGGCCGTGCTGGGGCTTATCCCGAAAATAGTCGTCGTCAGCGATGACGCGCGAGCACTTTACGAACCTCATATCAAGGTCGCGCTTTCGGACGGTGAGATTTTGCGCTGGGAAGAGCGCGCAGGCGACTCCAGTTACCGCGTGACGTGGGACGCTGCGGTTCAGATGACTCGACAGTTATGCGACGAAGTCGCTGTTCCTGCGGCGCTCGCGGCGCAACTGATCGAACGGGCGCAAAACCTCGATGATGAACCCAACGTCGCGCCTCTGGTCGCGGCAGTGTGTGCGGCAGCGCGGGCGTAGCACCGCCGCCGAATAACAAGGAGCAAGGGGCATGGCCATTGTCTCGACGCGCGCACGTGCGCATTCGCCTGTTCGCCTGAGGCTGCCTGCATTGCTCTGCGCTGCAACCCAGCTCGCAAGCAGCGCCGCACTCGCAGCAGGCGAGCCGCGCTACCCCGCAAAGGCGGTGCGGATCGTCGTGCCCTACGCGCCGGGCGGCGGCACCGACGTACAGGCGCGCGTGATCGGCGCGAAGCTTTCCGAAGCATGGGGACAGCCGGTCATCATCGACAACCGCCCGGGCGGGGGCACCGTGATCGGGACCGAGCTCGTAGCGCGCGCGCCGGCGGACGGCTATGTCCTTCTGATCGGGACGCCGACGCACGTCGTCAACGCAACACTCTATCCCAAGTTACCTTTCGATCCACTGCGCGATTTCGCGCCCGTGACGGTGATGACGGCCTCGCCGAACATTTTCGTCGCTCACCCGTCGATTCCGGCCCGTACCACTAAGGAATTCATTGCACTCGCCAAAGCCAAACCCGGACAGATCACTTATGGATCGAGCGGAAACGGCGGCACGGGTCATCTCGCGATGGAAATGATGAAACAGATGGCACAGATCAAAGCCGTGCACGTTCCGTATAAAGGCGGCGGGCCGGCGATCAACGCAGTGCTTACGGGCGAGGTTTCGGTTTTGATCAATAACATGATTCCGACCGTGCAGCAGGTGAGAGCAGGGCGACTGCGTGGCCTCGGCGTTACGAGCAAGGCGCGCTCGAGCGCGATTCCTGAAGTGCCGACCATAGCCGAGAGCGGCTTGCGCGGATTCGAAGCGGTGGCGTGGTTCGGGCTATTTGCGCCGGCTCAGACGCCCCCTTCGATCATCGACAAGCTCAACTCTGATTTCGCGAAAGTGTTGAAGGCGCCGGAGGTCCGCCAGATGCTCGAAAGCCAAGGTGCCGAAGCGGTTGGGAACAGCCCGGCACAGTTTGAGCGAATCCTGCGCACCGACCTAGAGAAATGGCGCACCGTTCTCAAGGCTTCCCCGATCACGCCCGACTAGCATGCGCGCGAGTGCTGCGAGCGCCACGGTCCGGATGAGCTCAACCCGCTCAACCCGACGGGGTGCTTGCCCGTTCCGTCCCTCGGTTTGTGGGATGGTTACATTCGTCTTCGGAATAGGAGGCGCAAGCCTGACGATTGCGGTGTCGGCTTAGGTCAACTCACTTTTCGGGTGCTGATAACATCAGCCATGAATAGAGACCGTGAAATGCATTCGCCAATCAACGCACACTGGATTGTTCACTTGCGAGCCGGTCATAGGCTCGTTTTTTCGTTCACGGCAGCTATGGTTGCGCTGCTGTTGCAACCGCACGATTGGGGGTATCGCCTTCACTTTCTTATTACGTGGAATGTTGCGGCGCTGACTTATCTTGGCCTGGCGTGGACAGTCATTGCCCGCTGTGACGCGACCATGACTCGCCGTCAGGTACGATCACAAGACGCAAGCACTCACGCGATTTTCCTGCTCGTGGTAATCGCGGCTTTTGCCAGCACCGCTGCGATCGGCATCCTATTGGGGAATGTGAAAGACCTGCCATTTTGGCCGAGATTTATCCACGTCACGCTTTCCGTTGTGGCGCTCATGTTGTCCTGGCTCCTCATACACACGCTATATAGCTTCCATTATGCGCATCGCTTCTACGCACAACAGGGAGACTCCAATGCCGAACCTCGGGGCCTGAATTTCCCGGGCAGCAGCGATCCTGATTACCTGGACTTCGCTTATTACTCGTTCGTTGTGGGAATGACTTCGCAGGTGTCCGACGTCGCGGTGACCGCGCGGCACATGCGGCGGCTCACGTTGATTCATGGCATCCTCAGCTTTTTCTTTAACATCGCCATCCTCGCCTTGGGCATCAACATTATTGCGAGCGTGATTTGAGCGTAAACATCTAGCATAGCTATAAGCCGCGGCCTTGATCGTTTTCTGGGCCGGCGCTCCGGAACACTGGCGGGGGCGCACGAGGCCGTGAACGTGGCGTGCGAACAGCCGCGGCATTGAAGCCGCGGCGTCTAGCGCCGACGAACACGACAATCTTGACGCACATGTAGAGACCGCCGAAAAAAGAACGAAAGTCCCTGCAAAAGAGTTTCGGGCTCAAAGTTGACTTATCTTAGGAGGCCGTCCCCTCCTCCGCTTCCCTGGCCCCGGCAGGTCGTCGATGTACCGTGCGATCGCATCTATATGGAACAGCGTCTTGTCGCCCGCCTTTCGACAAGCGACTGGAAACGTCTTACGGGATAGACGCGTGCGAACGGTCCCTGGCGCGAGTCCACACGCGTGGGCCGTCTCATCGACACTCAATAAAACTCGTCCCGGATACGACTTCATAAGGATATCAAGCGTTTTCATATGTCTGATCATGTCTGTTAAAAGTTGAGCAGGTGTGTGTGGTTGAAAGTTTCGTTCTTGGCACGCAGCCGTAACAATGCGTTGACACGGTTCGGAGAAAGATCGCCCACAAAGATCGTTGTTCAGACTTGCACGATGCGCTCGGCGCCTCCTGCCTATTGAATATCGGGCTGACGAGCCGCCTAGCTCACCGTCCTCCGCTTCACGGCCATAGAGGTCGAACCCGTTGCCGGGAATCGACCTCAGTGGCGCTAAATCACTTGATCAAAAGCGAAACGCGTGAAGCTAGCGGTGTAACGTTAACCTCGCGCCTTCTTCAGCCTTTCCTTAAAAAATTCGATCCATTGTCGGGTGATGCGTTCGATGTTCGCCAACTCGTCAGCTTCCATCGCTCCCGACTCTCTCAACCTCGCGATCGATTCGAGCAGGCATTGAAGATCATCTTCTGTCATCTTGATGACGATGGGTAAAAGACAGTCCCGGTTGAAGTCAGTCACGGCAGGACCTCCCGCATGGAATCAGCCGAGGCGGCGGATCCTGAACGAAGTGCATTGCGGTCGGGGTACTGCTTGCGTGTGACGGCAATACCGGGTTTTCCTCTCGCACGGCCTGGCAGATGGCAGAACCGCCAAGCAGTATCCCGATAGCACCTGAATTGATGAGTCGATTTGCTACGAACACGGTGTTCTCCTTCCATGAAAAAGGGAACACCGGCCCCGGGCAGGGAACGATGTCCCCGCGTGGGAATACTCCAGCTGTTGCTGACAGGAGAGGCTCGATGACGAACCGGTTCTGCGGCCTGCCGGAAAAAGCCCGCGGTCCTTCCGAACTGGGGGCCTTTGCTACTGCGTACCCGCGGCCTCGTAAGGTCCAGCCGCGCATACGACGCAACACACAATCAGACTCGAATGTCTTCCACTCTGCGTGAATGTTCAGCAATGAAGCTGACTAAATGAGGAAGCGACTTTCGGAAAAGACCGAAATCGCGTCCGGCCATTTCAAGACGGGTAACGACCGCAACGCCGGCACTGAATGCCGGACTCCACAGAGAAGCTAACGACCGGCCCTGTGTGAAGGCGCATGTAGGTCCGATGCCTACAGTGGGTGATGCAAGTATTGCAGGGTGCTTAGAACACATTCAATGGAGCGCCGCTCTTCCCGGCGCTACGCCACCCGCAACCGCGCCATTCGGCGTTGTTTTTGGGATGGATCATGGACCCTCCGGCGCAACGGGCCGCGAATTCAATCGCCAGGACGCGTGACGAGGTCAATCTACGAGTCCACCACAATTGGCGTGCGCGGAAGCGATGGTGGCTCGCTCCTAACTGCCTGAACGTCCATCGCATCGCGTTGGCGCACGCGCACCCCTCCGAGGTAAGCATTGGATGCCCGTTTCCTCGCATGACCAGCCAGCTCGGCTACCTCCTGTCGCGCAGCCGTATCGATTTCCGCTGGCAGCTTTGCGCCACCGCGTACTGGCGGAAGTTCGCCCGTCAGCCTTTCAAACTGATCGATGAGCATCTCATGCCGCAGCCCGTGAGACGTTACGCCCAATTGCTTCTTCGTTATGCCGAACTTCTTCATCACGGAATCGAATCGGCGCATGGCCTGCTTCAGACTATGCGACGGACGTCCCATGTGGCCATCATGAATGGGCACCACCGTTTGCGCGTGCTCAATTGCAGCGATGCGTTCGGGTAACTCCAGCGGTATGAACCGCTCTCGCCCACCCTTACTGCCGTTTGCGACGTGCAAATATCGTTCAACCTTCTTCTTGTGCAGCGGCAGACCGGTAGCCTCGAACGGCAGCACGCACTTGTGCGGCCGCAACATGATCGCTTCCTTCTTGCGTAAGCCCAGCGCATGCATAAGCCGCATTGCTGCACCGACATAGCGATCGTATTCATCAATGCCCTTGAGCATTGCATTGATTTCGATGCCACGCGCTGACCAGCTCTTGTCCATATCCGCTGCTTCGTGACGCTCGTATTCCTCGGGTTTGAACCCATACTGCTCCAGCCGCCTGATCAATCCCGGTTTCTTGATCCATTGGGCAAAGCCGCGCAAAAAGCTCAAGTAGGTTTGGATAGTTGAGGCCGCCAGGCGCTCTTCGCGCCAGATCGCTAGCATCGCCGTGACATGCCGCCCGCCCAGGTTGCGCGGATCGGGCAAGTTCTTGAAACCGGCTTTGCGCAGATCGTGGAAGAATCGCCTCAGGAACTGAGCACGCTCCTGTCGAGTCTTGAAGGACACCTCTTTCTGTTTTGCCGTGTGCTGATGGTTAAACAGCCCAATGAGGATCTCCAGTACGCGCATGGGCGAAGTCTTTCCCGCCGGATGCCGATCGAGAATTTCCCGTGCTGTCAACCCTTGCCACTGCTCGGAACGGGGAGGCTGATGTGCGCGCACCGCTCGGGCGTTTGTGGCGTGATGCTCTCGTGATCGCTTGTGCATGATATCTCTCCATGTGCCGCCCGCCCTGAAAGGCGAGCGCAATGCGTAAGTAGTGAAATCCGCCCTGTCACGCCGAATGCGCCGGATTCCGTCGGCGCACACGGCGCGAGGTCGTTAGCGTCGGATGCGAGAGCGCGACCTCGTGTCACTACTCGCCGTTTGCCCAGGTGATTGCTAAGGCTTACGCGTTGTTGCGTTCGCCCAGCTCGGTTCGCCGTAAAAATGGAGCAGTTGATCCAGGCACCGGACGCGCATTTCTGCGCGGTACCGGGCTTGTGATGCCGGCCGATCTCAAGGGTTGGCCACCAGGCATCGTTGTCGAGATCAAGTCTCGACACGTTGGGATCACATAGCCGTCAGTTCACCTGCAGGGCTCCGCCCCTCACCGAGAGTGCAGGGCAGTGTCAGGTGTTTGAGCGAGAAGGCACGGGGAGCCTCTTAAGAGGCAAGCACAGCCGCGCTTCGCGAGAAACGCATGCTCAATTGTGAACGACGGAGAGACTCAGGACCGGCATCAGGTGCCGGACCAATCATCTGCTTTGCCCTGACACTTCCTCGAGGAAAGCTCAGCGTTAGGTTGCTGAAGAGTCAAAGGTCAGCTGGACTACGGGATATTTATTCTAAAGCGGCACCTCGAGGGTGCCGCATACCGAATTCAACGATCGGTGTCGAAGGCGGGTAACGACCGCAACGCCTTTTTGCTTCCGCGATGGATGCAAGGAGAAGGACCCTTTCGAACAGCCTCATTTTGAAACGGCGCGCCGCGGCGATCAAGCCACTGCTACATCGCGCGCGCAGCGCGACACCGTATTTGAGGGCAATTTCGCGTGGCGAATAACATTCTTGAGTGCCGGTTATTTTGCCAACTACAAACAACACGCCCTTTTACAGGGCCTTGACGCAGGGAAATGTCGCCTCTGGTTGCTCGGCGACTGCCGCCGGCTTGACGTTGGCCTTTTTGGTGCGACTCTGCTGAGACTGGGGGCGTGCAGTGCTCGACAAAGCTATGACCGAGTAATGCTGCGTCGAGACCTGCTCGAGACTGTGAGGCTACTGCATGCTGAAGTTGATATCGAAAGGCGGCTTTGTTTGCCTCGCTTTCGCATGGTGCCGCGGGCTCGCGTGCCCTACGTTGAACGCTGTTCAGTCAACAGGCTTTTGCAGACGTGTTCAAGACGCTTAGGAAAAGGCTTGCATTTGGCAACCATTGAAAAACGAGGGCCGTCGCAGTATCGAGCTCGTGTACGTCGAGCCGGCGTAGATAAGCCCATCACCAGGACCTTTGAATCGAAGCTCGACGCCGAGAAGTGGGCTCGCAGGCTGGAGGCTGATGTCGACGCCGGTAAGCGAATTTTATTTCTCGCTACGCCTGAACTTCAAACTCTGACGCTTCGCTCTGCGCTCGAGCGCTATCGTGACGAAAAAACCGTGCACAAGGCCGGCGCACCGCAAGAGCGAAATCGGATCGGCCGCTGGTTAAAGCATCCACTAGCCGAAAAACTGTTACACCAGATTGTGCCGGGCGATCTTGAGCAGCATCGGGATCAACGTCTCGCCGAGGGCAAGGCGTTCGCGACGGTGCGCCATGAGCTCGACATCATAAGCCAGGTATACGAGGCAGCGCGCTTTTCTTGGCGTATGCGTGACCTCGAAAATCCGATGAAGCACATCAAGCGCCCTCCAGCATGGGCTAACCCCCGCAACATTAGACTGAAGGGGACCGTAGATCTCCGGACGTTCCTCGCGGCAGTAGCGCCCACGTCGAAGCACTGCACGAAGGCACAACGCGAAGCGGCAACGCGCTGTGCGCTTGCTTTGGAATTCGCGATTGAAACGAGCCTCCGGCGAGGCGAAGTCGCGGCTATCAGGCCAGCACACACGAATTTCAATGAACATTGGGTCGAGGTTGGACGTGAAGGAATGCTGCATGGCCACCTGAAAGGTGGAACCCGACGCGTCGCGCTCTCGTCGCGAGCGATCCAGATCCTTAAGAGCTTAGAACCTCGAAATCCGCATTCATCCTGGTTCGGTGTCTCCGCAAGAACGCTATCCGCGGCCGTTTTGCGCGCACGTCACAAGCTAGGCATAGGCAACCTTCGGCTGCATGATTTCCGCCACGAGGCGACATCTGCATTATTTGAAAAAGGACTAACACAGATAGAAGTTTCAACAATGACCGGACACAAAAGCCTAACAACCTTAAAGCGTTACACCCATCCTGACATTAGCGAAATCGCAAAAAAACTTGGATAGCGATCAATAGCGCGGGCGGGCATATATTTCGCTGACTACCGAGGAAGAACAGGCATCACGATCGCTAAAGAATTGCCGCGCGAGCGCGGCGTCTTCCGGGGTTGCCAGAGCCACAGCCGCAACTGCGTCGCACTCGATGGCTACCGTATAGACCGTCGCACTGCACCGATGCTTTCCCAGCGGAACGGATACTTTGCGGATGCATTCTGCGGCACCTGCGTCGATTTCTGCAGCGCGCATTGCCAGACCGACGCCGAGCGCTTTCAGGCAGGCCTCCTTCCGCGTCCAGCAAGACAGGAATGCGGCGTCACTTCGAGTACTAACAACCGTTGACCACTCGCGGCGCTCGTCATCGGTAAAAAGAGAGTGCGTCAATTGATCCGCATCCGTAATCTCCCGGATTATTTCGACATCTACACCCAATGAATATCGCCTGCTTAGTGCGATCACACAAAGCCGGCCGCTGTGGCTCAGGTTGAACTGCAGCGCAGCATGAGATATCAGGCGCGGCTTGCCAGATTCGTCCGGCTCGACGATGAGGTCACGAGGTGAACAACCCAATGCAGTAGCCAGCACATGTCGCAACACGTGCCGGGTCGCAAGACAGCGCAGCGCATCCTTCTCAGAGGCCATGCGCCCGGCACGTGCATGTTCGTGTGCGCTGAGGCCGTCGAGCGATACGTGTTCAGCATAGGCATCGAGGTCGATGAGCCAGAGCTCTACATCATCCGCAATGACCTGCTTCAGGCGTCTGACGCAGGCGGTCGTCATCAATAGCCTTTGCCCACAGCTTCCGATGCGAGGCGACTGGACATTGTGGTTTGGACCCTGCAGAACTGGCTGAAGCCAAGCGATGCGATCAAGCTTGGTGGGTGTCCGTCAACAAAACCGGCAATGACGCGGCCCGCTCCGAAAGGTCATCACTCGTGGGAGCTCGTTCAGGAGCGATGTAATCCCCGGCCCAGGTCTTTATGGCCTCAACGAGCTGACGCCGATGCACCTCCAGCGTAAATGTGTGATCGGATCGCCGCCAGAATAACTCGGTACAAAATTGCTGGTAGCCATCAACAGCCAAAACTCGGCCCAGTTGCCCCACTTGGTTGTACTGCGGTGCGGTTCCTGTGAACACGGACAATACTCGTCCCCCTCGCTTCCGGATCGATTCGAACGCCGCTTGCATGAGTTCGAGGGTCGGCGGATCCCTTAGTGCCAGCGGATCGACAAAGTGGTCGTCTTCGCGCTTTTTCTCGCGTGGTTGGTTCAGCGTCTTGAAGCGATACCTCAAGCCCGAGATATATGAAGCGGGCCTCGTGTACTTCGCAACCATCGCCCTTGTTCTAAAACCCATCAAACCAGAATCCGGAAAACAGACCGGATCAAGCAAAACCATACCGACGACTCGCGGCTCGTTGGGTGCAAGTGTTATCGCGTTGTCCGCGCCAGAGCACAGTCCGGCCAACACGAGCGGCGAAGGACCGAGACGCGATTCCAGCATGGCGAGGATCTCCGCGAAATCTGCCGCTACCGATTGCTGATTCGTGTAGCCGGGCCGTGGTGGACTGTCACCCATGCTGGTCAGATCAACCCGCAGCGACGTGAAGCCCAACCGCACGAGTTCCCTGCAGAGGCGCACGTGCAGACGATGTGGGCCCACCCGGTGCGTGAAACCAGCGGTCAGGAATACGAAAACGGGCAGCCCCGGCGAGGTGCTAATCGGTACGCTCGGCAGGGTCAAAATCCCAAACAACCGGCCGCCTTCGCCGAACTGCAGCGCTTCTTCGGTCAAGTGATTGTCAGGCATGTCCTGAGCTGCTCCAGTACGGGCTTGGCCATCATTCGATCCGCCAAATTCGTCTCCCAGTCACACGCGAAAGGCGTCACACCCGTGGCAACGCCCGGTACCGGAAAACCCACTTCGGACGATGTGCTTACGACATGCAGCTTACTTTTCGGAACACTTGCATATGCACTCGCATCGAGCAGACGTAATTGGTCCAGCATGCGCTCGGAGAGACGGTGCCCTGCGTACTCATGCAGTGTCTCGCGTCGTTCAGCCCGACTCAGGGGAGGATGTAGATCGACTATAGCCGCCTGCATGCGACGCAGTCCGTGAAGGTACGCCGCGCCGTCAGGAACTGGATCCCACAGCACAAAGCGCTCGACGTCGCTGGAAGCGCCCGCTGACCTGCAGGCGAGCAGCGCACCGGCTCGCACGCCCAGCAGCCGCACCACGTTGCATCCAGTCAAATCGCGCCCTTCGCGCACCGCGAGCGCAATGTCGTCTACCCAGTCGGAGACCGCAGTTTCGCTGAGCTCGCCGAATGAATCGCCGGTACCTCGATAATCGAACCTCAGAACGTGCTGCCCGCTCTCAGCGAGAGAAATGGCCAATTCGCGAAGCGCGAGCTGCGTGCGCATGTATTCAATGAACAGGGGCGGACAGATGACTGTAAGCACCTGTCCGCTGCCTCCAATCGGCGGATGGTAAATCGCGAACAGCTGCTCATTGTTTGGTCCGAAGAAAAACGGTTCGATCATGGGGTTAGCTGATCCTGCGACGGCGTTTTAACAAAAATCCCGAACGAGATGCACCTCGGCAACGCGGTCACGCTTACTTCGCTAGGCGATCCGCAGACCGGCATCGCTTTGCGAGATCGGACAGGTTCTCCTGAAAGAGTACGCGGAACTCGAGCCGCACGCCGAGCCTGTCTTCGATCTGTCGCAGTGCCTGCATGCCCATCAGGGAGTGACCGCCCAGCTCAAAAAAATTGTCAACGCGACTGACAGGTCGAGGCGGATGAATCAACTTTGTCCAAATCTCGGCGATGGTCGCCTCGACCGAATCCGACGGAGCTTCATTTCGGCCGACGCGGTTCTCCGTAAGTACGGGTGTCGGAAGTCTGCGTCGGTCGACCTTGCCGTTCGGCGTCAGAGGAATCTCGCCCACCGGGAGGAAATGCTGGGGAATCATGTAATCGGGAAGTCGGGCACGCAGATGCTTGCGCAGGCTGACTGAAGACAAGACGCCCGCCTTTGCCGGTACGCAGCAAGCAACAATGTGCACGTCGTCCGGCTTTACCGTCCACAGATGTACGGCCGCCTGGCGCACGTCAGGATGGTCGACGAGATTCGCTTCTATTTCGCCCAGCTCGATGCGAAAGCCGCGCAGCTTCACCTGGTCATCTACACGGCCCAAAAATTCCAGCGTCCCATCGGGGCGGTAGCGGGCCAAGTCTCCGGTTTTATACAGACGCGCTCCGCTGTCTCTGGAAAACGGATCAGGAATAAATCTTTCCTGCGTCAGTTCCGGCCTGTTTAGATAGCCACGTGCTACACCGGCACCGCCAATGTACAACTCGCCCACGACGCCGCGAGGTACTGGATTCCGGTAACGATCCAGAACATAAAGCTGGGTGTTAGCTATCGGGCGTCCTATGGGAACGGACCCGCTGCGCGGATCGTCAGCTGCAACCTCATACACGCAGCATCCCACGACGGTCTCCGTAGGCCCGTACTCATTGATCAGACGGGTCGCTGGAGCACACTCTCTCCACACGAGCAGGCTTTCGGCCAACAGGTTTTCGCCACCAATCACGAACAGCCTCGTCCTGCCCGCCGCGTTTTCTGGACCGAGTTGCTCGGTCAGCAGTGCCAAATGAGCGGGAGTGATCTTGACCAGGCCGCGCTCTTTGCCTTGACGTAGCGCCGTCACCAGGTTCTGCCCGCCGATGTCCTCTTTCAGAATTTCTACGCGTGCCCCAGCGATAAGTGGCGTATACAGAGCCGTTACCGTCAAATCAAAAGAGATCGAAGTGTGTACTGGGACCTGATCTCCCTCTTTGACCAGATAAGCTTTGACGGCCCAGCAGAGGTAGTTCGCCAGGCCACGGTGAAGAACCATCACACCCTTGGGCTGCCCCGTCGACCCGGACGTATACATCACATAGGCCAAATTCGAAGCCGTCACTGCCGAGTCGAGGTTCTTTGTGCTTTCCTGTTCGATAAGCAGCCAGTCAGAGTCGAGACAGATGACAACACCGTCGGCAGGAAATAGGTGTCTGTGCTTGCTCTGTGTCAGCAGAATTTTGACCGCCGCATCCCCGAGCATGTAGGAGAGCCGCTCCTTTGGGTACGCAGGATCCAGAGGGACGTAGGCACCGCCTGCTTTCCAGATACCGAGGAGCGCGATCAGCATGTCCGCGGAACGCTCCATACACACCGCTACCAGCACCTCAGGTGCAACTCCGCACTTACGAAGATGATGTGCGACCTGATTCGCGCGCTGGTTCACTTCTCGGTAGCTCAGTTGCTGCCCTGCAAAGACAACAGCTATTGCATCAGGGTGGCGGGCCGCCTGCTGCTCGAACAATTCGTGTACGCAATGCTCAGGGAAATCCGTCCGGGTGTCATTCCATTCGTACAAGATTTGGGTGTGCTCACGCTCGGTGAGCATAGGCAACGTCGAAACGCGCCGATCTGGTTCGCGGGTAATGGCCTCCAGAAGCGTTGCGTAGTGTCCGCACAGCCGCCGGATAGTATCGGCTTCGAATAGCTCGGCGTTGAACTCAATCAATCCTTCGAGCCCATTGGGGCTCTCGGAGACGACGAGTGTAAGGTCAAGCTTTGATGTCCCCGCTTCAAGTGGCCGGTTTTCGGTTACCTTCAGTTCCGGTGATGCTCGGCCCGCGTTCTGAAAGATGAACATCACCTGAAACAGAGGAGCGCTCGAACCCGGCTCCTGAACCAAGGCGGGCGCGAGTTGTTCGAGACGAACATCCGAATGAGCGTAAGCGCCAAGTACCCGCTCCCGCACCTGCCGCAAGAGCGAGCGGAACTTTGGATCATCGGTGAAGCGTGAGCGCAGGACTACGCTGTTGACCACTTGACCAAAGACGTTCCCAGCTTCGCTGTGCGTCTGTTCGAAGATGGGCGCTCCAACGAGAATGTCGTCCTCGCCGGTATATCGGTGCAGCAAAACCATGAAGACTGCCACCAGAGTCATGAAAAGGGTGGCGTCCTCATTGCGGCCGATGGCCTTTAGTTGCTCCAGCGCTTCACGCGGCAGCGCGAAACTCTCGTTGGCAGCGCGAAAAGACTGCACGGCAGCGCGCGGCTTGTCGGTGGCCAGTTCGAGCCGGGTCGGCGCACCCGCGAGCTCCCCCTTCCAGTACGAGATCTGCTTTTCGAGCGGTTCTTTCTCCAAATTCATAGAGCCCAACCGATCACTTCCTTCATGATTTCGTTCGTGCCTGCGTAGATGCGCTGCACGCGGCTGTCAGCCCACATGCGCGCGATCGGGTATTCCGTCATATAGCCGTAACCGCCGTGTAATTGGAGGCATTCGTCAACGATTCGGCACTGGCAGTCGGTGAGCCAGTACTTCGCCATGGCGGCGGTGACATCGTCGAGCTGCCCGGCTATGAAACGCTCGATGCAGTTGTCGAGAAAGACGCGGCTGATATGAGCTTCGGTCTTGCATTCGGCCAGTTTGAAACGCGTATTTTGGAAGTCGATCAGCGGCTTGCCGAACGCCTCGCGGTCTTTTACGTAGTGGGTTGTGATCGCGACCGCAAGCTCCGTCGTCGCGACTGCGCCCACCGCAATCGAGAGGCGCTCGTAGGGCAGTTGCTCCATCATTTGGAAGAACCCATTGCCCTCAGCGGTACCGAGGAGGTTCCAGGCGGGCACACGTACTTCGTCAAAGAAAAGCTCGCACGTGTCCTGCCCATGCATGCCGATTTTCTCGAGCGGGAGACCGACGTGGTACCCGGCAAGATCTTCTACTTCGACCATGATGAGCGAGATGCCCTTAGGGCCGGCCGCGCTCACGTCAGTCTTGACCGCGAGGCAGACGATGCCGGCATGCAGGCCATTGGTGATGAACGTCTTCGACCCGTTGATGACATAGTCGTTGCCGTCACGGCGCGCCGTCGTCTTGATGCCCTGCAAGTCAGTACCGGCGGCGGGTTCACTCATGGCGATCGCCCCCACTAACTCGCCGCGGGCCATGCGTGGAAGCCAATTCAGTTTCTGTTCCTCGCGGCCATAGCAAAGGATGTAACGTGCGACGATGCTCTGGACGCCCGAACCGAAGTGGACGCCTGCCTGGGCGAGTTCGTCGCGCACGATGGCTTCGTGCGCAAATGTTCCGCCGCCACCACCGTATTCTTGCGGGACGTCGGGTAGCAGGATGCTTGCCGCGCCTGCTCGTGACCAAGCCTCGGCATCGGGGCGATGCTCCTCCCGCCAGCGGTCCTGGTTTGGTGCGAATTCCTTTCCTATGAACTGCCCGACAGTTGCACGGAACATCCGCAGCTCGTCATTCATCCACGGCGATTGATAGGTCATCGAAGACATTCTTTGCTCGTACAGTAATCCTAGAATCGCGCCCAGCTATCCCGGGCGCACACTGCAATGACGTGTCAAGCCTGTAAAGCGTCGTTCGGCGCTTGCCAATAAGTCTTGGTCCGATTGTCCCTCCCGGTCTCGCGGCACTTCAACGCACAACGGCACCCTTGG